>JACOSL010000059.1 GCA_016179045.1 Fimbriimonas ginsengisoli
GGGTGAGGTCGGTAGTTCGAATCTACCTGGGCCCACCAGCCTTCGCCGGAGCTACGGCTGGCAGGCCAGGCCGCCGGAGCTCGCAGAGCGGAGGAGGACGGCCGACAGCCGTAGCTCCGGCGAAGGCTGCCCGCCATAGCCCGAAGGGCGAAGGAGGGCTGAGGGGCCACAGCATGAGGATCGTTTACCTTCTGCGTAGCATTGCCTACCCCAACGAGCGCTACGTGGGCTCGACCAGCGATCTGGCCGAGCGTCTCCAGAGGCACAACGACGGCGGATCGCCGCACACCGCTAAGTTCCGGCCGTGGAGGGTCGTCGCCTTTGTGACCTTCGAGGACGACACAAGAGCACTAGCCTTTGAGCGGTACCTGAAATCGGGCTCAGGCCGAGCATTCGCCAACAAACATTTCTGGTAGTCCCGTTCACCATTCGCCTTCGCCTGAGCTTCGGCTGGCAAGCCGCTATACAATGTATGTATGCGGCTCCGTCACGCGGCGCCTGTCCTTGCCATGTGGCTCGCGCCAACGGCGCTGGCCTGTAGCGGGCCTAACGTGCCTCGGATCCTTGCTGCGGCCAGGGATACCGCAAACCGAGGAATGATCGTCACCGGCATCATGCTCGCACTAAGTGCGGTGAGCTCGCTAATTGGAAAGACATCCGTTGCGTGGATGGTCGTCATTTCGGCTCTGCTGGGTTGCCAATACTTAGCCAAGGGTTCAATTCCCTACGGGGATTGCGGGGGCACTTCGGACATTGTGACGAGCGTTTGTGTCGATATCGCCATACCCTTCGCATTCGTTCCTTCTTTGACCGGCATCTTTCGCGCCGGTAGGCGAACCCAAGACGAACTGCCGACGAAAGGGAGGGCAGAGATCCTAAGGGAGCTGCGCCAGGGCTGCGCGCTCGCTGGTTTGATTTTTGCCGTGCTCTATGTGATCTGGCCGAATTTCCTTGGGCATCTGCCTTAAGGGTGGCATTTGCCCGATCAATCGCCTGGCCGTTCCGCGTGCCCTCTTCAGCATAAGCCCATCAAGGCTCGTTGTTTCTACCATGCGCGCGGCCCTGCCAGGCCACGGGAGATTTCGGAATCCTTGCTGGGCCCCGTATCATGATCGTTTAACGATATTAACAGCTGTACTATTAGCCACAGATGATATATAATGGTGTACGTGGATGCGGCTGACCGGAAGATTCTATCGATTCTCCAGCGCGAGGGGCGGATGACCAACGCCGAGCTCGCGTCGCGGATCGGGCTGACGCCCGGGCCGACGCTTGCCCGTGTCAACAAGCTCGAATCCGCCGGGATCATCCGCGGCTACGCCGCGCTGGTCGACCGCGACGCGGTCGGGCTGCCCGTCACCGCGTTCGTGTCCGTGATCCTGAAGAACCACGGCAAGGCGGCCTCCCAAGACTTCCTGAAGGCGGTGGCCGGGCTACCCGAGGTGCTCGAATGCCACCACATCGCGGGCGACGAGGATTATCTGCTCAAGGTCGTGGCCGCGAGCCCATCCGACTACGAATCGTTCGTGCTCGACCGGCTTGCCGAGGTGGCCGACGTGCAGCGGGTCAAGACCACGATCGTGCTGTCTTCGCCGATCTGCGGCACCGCCGTTCCCATTCGAGAGGAGGCTTAAGCGGCATGACCGTATCCGCCCCCCTCGATTTCGGAGTGCTCGCGTTTTCCTCGCTGTTTGCGATGGTGAACCCGATTTCGGCCGCGCCCATCTTCGTGGAGCTCACGCGGGGCCAAGAGCGCGCCCGGCGGCGCACTGCCTGGCGCGCCTCGCTGACCGCGCTTACCGCCCTAATCCTCTTTGCCACTGCAGGCGGGGCGATCTTCAGCTTCTTCGGCATCACGGTGCCCGCGTTTCAGATCGTGGGCGGGCTGCTATTCAGCATCTCCTCGATCCGCGCTCTCCAGGGTTTGCGCGAGGGCGGAGACGAGCATGTCGAGGAAGGAGCGGACCCCAGCGTGGTGCCGATCGGCATCCCCCTCATCGCGGGGGCGGGCGCGATCTCGACCGTGATGGTGCTGGCGGGCCAGGCGCCCGGGCGCATGCATCAAGTCGCGCTTGCCGCCGCGATCCTCGCCAACATCGCCCTGACCCTGATGATCCTGCTTGCCGCGCCCTCGGTGGTTGCGCGCATCTCGCCCTCGGCGCAGAACGTGATCTCCAAGATCATGGGGCTGCTCACCGCGGTGATCGGGGTCCAGTTCATCATCAACGGCGGCACCGCCGTGATCGTCGAACTGATGCGGCACGCCCGGGGTTAGACTCGTCTGGGGAGTCGGACCATGGTCGAACGATGGTCTGACGATTGTCTAACGATAGCTTGGGCTTGGAACGTCGGGAACCACCTAGGCCGTGCCATCCTTAGAAAGGATATGAAGCATGCGATTCTTCTCGGCGCGGTGGCGCTCGCGGGCATGGGGCTGATCAATCCGCCCGACCGCAAGGACAAGGTCGTGCACACCGACGCCGAATGGCGACGACTCCTGACTCCCGAGCAATACCGCGTGCTGCGGCAAGCGGGCACGGAGCAGGCGTTCACCGGCAAGTATTGGAACAACCACGAGGCGGGCAAATACCTGTGCGCCGCCTGTGGGCTGGCGCTATTCGATTCCAAGACGAAGTTCGAATCGGGCACGGGCTGGCCGAGCTTTTGGCAGCCGATCGCCGCTTCGCGCGTGGAGACCAAGGGCGACCAGAGCCTAGGCATGACGCGCAACGAGGTGGTGTGCGCGCGGTGCGGAGGCCACCTCGGTCACGTATTCGACGACGGTCCCAAGCCGACCGGGCTTCGCTACTGCATGAACTCGGTGAGCCTGAAATTCGTGCCCGCCAAGCCCGTTCCGGCTAGTCACTAGTCACTCGTCGCCCGTAACGGAACGCGGCCTCTCGATGGATCACCGAGAGGCCGCTTGCTCGTTGGTTGCGCCGTTCGAGCGTTTATTCCACGCTGTACCTTCCCCAGCCGCAGTTCGTTGAACCCATGGCTGTAGGTCGGTAGATCTGGGAGGTGGCCTGGCTGACGGTCTTGGCGCCAATGGCGCGCACCGCCGCTACGACCGTTTGGGCGATCGGTTTGGACTGGGCCTTTAGGGGGCTCCCGGTCGCCTTGGACGAACCCTTCTGAGCGACCACTTGCCTCGCGGACGTCGCCTTGGCCTTGGCGGCTACCGTTTGCTTGGGTCGGGAAGGGGGCGCCGCCGGCCTGCGGGAGGGTGCAGGCCGCGCGGCAGTGAGGCTCCGCATGAGGGGGGGAGCGGACCTCTTCGTGGAGTGAGGGCCGGGGGGGACCGGCCTCACCACGGCTAGTGCGCGCGACCGGGGGACGGTCACGCTGAATTGGGTGACGTTGGCGAGCTTTCCGCTTTCGGGATCGAACGCCGAGACGAGGAATTGGCGGGTTTGGCCGGCGTCGGCGCCGGTCGGAGTCCACGAGAACTCACCCGTGCGAAGGTCGAGGTTAGCGCCTCGGACTGAGGAGCCCATGAGATAAGCCAAACCGGCGCGAGCGCCCTTGGGCGCGACCGAAAACCGTACCGGACGCCCCGGCTCGACTGTGCGGCTCGGGATCGCCTGGATTGCGGGCACGTCCTGACGGCCCAACACGCGGATGTGGAGGGTCGTCTCATCGAAGAGTCTTGGGTCGGCGTTGACCGATACCCTAACCGTCGCCTCGATCTCGCCCGCCTTCTCGGCCGGGCGGGGCGTCCAGCGAATCTCGCCGCCAAGCGGATCGATGCTCATGCCATCGGGCGCGTTTTGTAGCGAGTAGATCAGCGTCTGTTCGTTATCAAGCGCGGTCGCCTTTGCCCGCAGGTCGAGCGCTTCGCCAAGGATCACCGTCGCATCGGACAGGGGCGAAATGATCGGGCGGCGGGCGGTGTGGGCGATCGCGATCAGAAACGTGTAAGGCCTCGACGTGTCGAAGCCGCCGTTGGCGGTGCCGCCGTCATCCTTAAGCCAGACCGTGACTCGAGCGAGACCCTTTCCATGGCGTACCGGCGCGTAGCGCAGGGTTCCGTCGGCGTAGAGGATGGGTTGCTCGGCAAACAGGTCGGGCTTGTCGGTCTTGACGATCCAGGCCAGGTGCTGAACGGCCTCTTCGTCGTGCGCGCCGGCCGTGATGTCGCTCGCCCACTTGGACACGACCTGCGGGTTGGCATCCTGCTCGCAGGTTTGATCCGGTCCTCCCGTGAACCTCGGCTGGCTGTTCACGGGCAGCACCCTCAGGTTCGCGACGGCCGGTTTAGATTCGCTCCTGCCTTGATCGGTGACGGCAACATATTCGAAGCTATCCATCCCGACGAAGTCCCTCTCAGGTTCGTAGACGAAGCTGCCGTCGGGCATGAGGTTGAATACTTCGGCGTGTTCTGGCTTCACGGTCAGCCGCACCGAATCCGCGTTCTGGCATGAGGCCCGCACGTTGGGCGTCGGGCTTACGATCGACCCGTTCTTCGGGATCGAGAACTCTTGGTCGGTGGCGATCGGAGTTCCGGACGCCTTGCCTTCGAACAGGCCCAAGCTGTCCGGCGTTCCCGCATCGAAGCCGTATCGAGCGTAAGGACGCAGTTCGACACGACCCAGGGACGTGCAACCGGCGTCGGTCGAGAATTCGACCATCTTGATGACCTCGCGGGTGGCGACCGCGCCCATGTATTTGGGGCCCACGAACAGGTTGGAGACATGACCCTCGGAGGTCTCAAGCAGTAGGTTGCCGCTCGGATCATAGGCGCGTACCGTCACGCTCGTGAAGGAGGAATTGGAAACGACGAGCTGCGCGCCGACTGCCGAGACCGGACGTTCAAACTCGATCGTCACCGACCCGCTGTTTTGAGTGTTTACGAACAGTCCGATTGCGCCCGAATTCAACTCTTGGCTGAGACGCATGGCGCCCGCGGCGGGCTTGGCCACGCTGAAACGCATGCCGTTCGCGGTAGTCGAGTAAGTGGGGTTGAGGAGGATAGTTCCCTCCCGCCCGAGCGACTCCCAACTGATGAAATCCGTCGCCCCTACGAGGGAGGGCACGTTGACATAGGATATGGCGGCTTGCGCTCGATTGAGAAGGCCCGCGCCGAGCACTGCACACACGAACGCGGCGCGCCTTGGTCGGACGCGTTCGCTCGTCGCCCGTACTCCTTCCGCGACGGCTCTTAGCCGCTCGCCGAACCGACGCCTTGCGTCTGCTCCGAACTTCATCCTATGCCTCCCTGCACTTGTTGCCCGAACCCTCGGCGCGGCGGCCTCGCTTCCCGGGTGCCGCGTCCTGCGACCATCCCGTTGCGGACATCGGCCTGGTGGCGAGCCGTGGTTCGGCGGGCAATCCTTTGCCCGGATCGACATCGAACACTCTACACGACATATAGCAATCGCTGCATTTCGCAACGTATAACCTAGTATATTTACTAGTCTATCAAAGTGAATGACTACTATAGCGATCACTAATGTCTGAACACTTTGGCCTCCACGACGTCTTGGCGCTTCACGAGACTTGCCCGCCCCGGCGCGGGCACTGACAGGAGCAAACGAACCATGAAGACTTCACTCATCGCGGCCGCAGCGTTGGCCGCTTTACTTTTGGGTGGCGCTGGCACCGCCGTCTACGCCCAACGCGATGACAGCCAGAGAGACAGCCGTCCTGAGTTCGGCCGCCGTGAGAGGCATCCTGAACTGCAGAGAGCCCTCCGCGCATTGCGAAATGCCCGATCCGACCTCCAGCGGGGCGCTCACGATTTCGGGGGCCACCGAATTAAGGCCCTCCGGGCCACCGACGACGCAATCCGGCAAGTCGAGGAAGCCCTGCGATTCGACCGGCGCTAAGCCTGACTCGGGGCTCCGCACTGCATGCGCGGAGCCCCATCGGGCACTACATTCAGTAAGATGGGCCTGACATGGCCCGCCTCGCCATCTATCCCGGTTCCTTCGACCCGCCTACGTTGGGGCACCTCGACGTTGTCGAGCGCGCAGCGCGGCTTTTTGATCGGATCGTCGTTGCCGTTGGCAGCAATCCCGGCAAGAGCGCGCTAATGAGCGTCGAGGAGCGCGTGGACGCATTAAGCGCCTCTGTGAAGCACCTACCAAACGTCGAGGTCGCCACCTTCAAAGGGCTGCTCATTTCCTATGCGGCCAAGCAAGGGGCCTCCGCCATCGTCCGGGGCCTGAGGGCCACCGCCGACTTCGAATACGAGTTCCAGATGGCGATGGTCAACCGTCGGTTCGACGCGGCGATTGAGACTGTGTTTCTGATGACCAAATGGGAGTACAGCTACCTAAGCAGCAGCATCGTGCGCGAGGTGGCCCTGCTCGGTGGAGAGTTCGCATCCCTCGTGCCAGGGCCGGTCGTTGAGCCTCTCCGCCGCGCGGCGAAGCGGGCCGCGGGGTAGCCGGTCGCGAGCGCCTAACCCGTGCCACAATACGGGGGGCTCTCCCGTCCTTTCCCTCAGAGCAACCCGCCATGGATATTCTTCGTATTCTCGACGACCTCCACCACCTGGCGGTAGACCGCCCAAAGAGCTATTTCGGGCTAACCGTTGGGCTGAACAAGGACGAAGTCAGCATGCAGATCGCTAAAGTTCGCGCGTCGTTGCCCAACGAGGTGAAGGCAGCGGCGGTAACGGTGCGTGAATCCGAGCGCATCGTGGACAGCGCCCGCGAGGACGCCTCGATCACCCTGGAGGGTGCGCGCAAGGAGGCGGAGCGGCTCACGGCGGAGGCGCAACGCGAGGCCAACCGAATCCTCGAACAGGCGAGGATTCAGCAGGAACGGATGATCGCGGAGAGCGAGATATTGCGAATCTCCAAAGCGCAGGCTGAGGAGATCCGCTCGACCGCCGATCGTGACGCCGGCCAGATGCGGCGCGGCGCCGAAAAATATGCGTTCGACGTGCTTTGTCAGCTCGAAGGGGTCGTGGGCAAGGTCATGTCGGTTGTCGACCGGGGCAAGGCGGAAATGGTGCGGCCGGAGCCATTGCCCGCGCAGCCTCAGCGCGAACGCGTGCGAGCCTAGCCCGACAGATGCTCCAGGATTTGCTCGGCTAGTCCGCGCGTCAGGGTTGGGACGCTCGCGATCTCATCCGCGCTCGCGCGTCGAATGCCTTCAAGCGAGCCGAAGGTGCGCAGCAACAGGCGTCGACGGCGAGGGCCGATGCCCGGGACCTCCTCCAGTGGCGACGCGCCAAAGCGCTTCTCCCGCACCTTTCGGTGGAACTTCAGCGCGAAGCGGTGCGCCTCGTCGCGCAGAGCCCTCAGCATCAGAAGGCCCGCCGAATTTAGCGAGAGTTCGACATCGCGAAAGACGGGCGCATCGGGGGTTACCGTTTCGTCCGCCGGCACGATCAGGAGTTCGTGCCGCTTGGCAAGCCCGACCATTCGGACGCTAAGACCCAAGGAGTCGCGCGCCTGCATCGCCGCGCTCAATTGGCCCTTGCCGCCGTCGATGACCATGAAATCGGGCATGGTCGCGAACTTGGGGTCGCCGTCGAGGAAGGCACGCAGGCGTCGGGTGACGACCTCGTTCATCATCGCGAAGTCGTTGGGGCTCTCTGGGTGCCACTTGATCTTGAACCGCCGATACTCGCTCTTAGCGGGGCGTGCATTCTCGAACACCACCATCGAGCCGACCGGCGCCGTTCCCTGAACATTGGAGATGTCGTACGCCTCCACCCGGATCGGAGGGCTCGGCAAGCCCAGCGCCTCCTGAAGGTCAAGCCCCGCCCGCTCGGCCATCTCTTCATCGCGACTTGCTTGTAGGGCTATCGCGCTCAGGGCCAGCTCGGCGTTGTTCGCCGCCATCTCGACCAGCCGCAGCTTTTCTCCTCCCTGAGGCACCTCGACCGTGACCGCCGACCCGCGACGCTGGCGAAGCCACGACTGGACGATCGCCCGCTCCTCGATCTCCACCGGCAGCAGCACTTCGCGGGGCACCTCGGGAGAATCGGCGTAATACTGCTTGACGAACTCCTGCACCGCTTCAGAGGGGGCGGAGTCCGCCGCCCCGTCGAGCATGTATTGGCGCTGCCCGATCAATTTGCCGTTGCGGATGTACAGCATCTGGATCGCCGCGCCACGATCATCTTTAACGACCGCTATAACATCTTGGTCGATGCCGGATTCCGAGAGCACCTTTTGGCGCTCAAGGAGATGCTCGATGGCGGCGACCTGGTTTCGGAGCTTGGCCGCCTTCTCGAAATCGAGCGAATCGGAAGCCTCGCTCATCTCGCGCCGCAGGTCGTCGAGCAGGCCCTCCTCGCGACCTTGCAGGAAGCGCTCGACCTTACCCATCACAGCGGCGTACTGAGCACGATCGGAAAGCCCCGCGCAGGGGCCGAGGCACTGCCCGAGGTGATAATAGAGGCAGGGCCGTTGCTCCGGCCGACCCGACCAGCTCTTGCCGCAAGGGATGAGCGGGAACACCTTGTGAAGGAGCTGGAGGGTGTCGCGAACGTGGAAGGCGCTCGTGTAGGGGCCGAAGTATTTCGAGCCGTCGCGCTTCACCCGGCGGGTAAAGAGCAACCTTGGAAACGCTTCTTTAGTGATAACTATATAAGGGTAGCTCTTATCGTCTCGAAGCCGCACGTTGTACGGCGGGCGATGCTGCTTGATCAGATTGCATTCGAGCACGAGCGCCTCGAGCTCGGAGTCCACCGAGATGGTCTCGACATGCTCGACCTTGGCCACAAGGCGGGCGATGCGTATTCCATGGTGGGCGGAGGCGCGGAAGTAAGAGCGGACCCGGTTGCGTAGGTTCACCGCCTTGCCCACGTACAGCACGTCGCCCGCCGCGTCGCGATAGATATAGCAACCCGGCGAGGTCGGTAGGCTGCGCAAATCGTTTTTCAGACGCGCGCCCGGCTTATCAGGCAAGAGGGCATCGCCAGTGGTCATCCAACCTAAGGATACGCTTCAGACTCTTAGATACACGCGGTATTCGTAGGTGAGTTCGAGAGTCTGGCCCGGCTTAATGTCCACGTTCCACTCGATGTGAGCCTGAGAATTGACGTCGGCAAGATTCTTGGCCGTCTTCGTCACGGCGCCCTCGTGGTCGGCTGTAGTGTCTTGGCCGGTCAGATTTTTGGTCACGCGCATCTTCACCGACCCTTTCTTGTGACTCTGGATTTCAAGCCTTCCCTTGATCGTCAGCTTGTCGAAAACCGT
Organism: Fimbriimonas ginsengisoli; assembly: GCA_016179045.1. Taxonomy (GTDB): domain Bacteria; phylum Armatimonadota; class Fimbriimonadia; order Fimbriimonadales; family Fimbriimonadaceae; genus JACOSL01. The sequence goes on from JACOSL010000059.1 coordinate 9,162, forward strand.
ACCTCGGTATTCGAGCCTGAGCGCTCCGCGCTCCCGTGCGACCTCCTCCTCACGCCCCCGAACCGCAACATCCACCGCCCTCGTGATCTGGACGATGGATCGGCCACCGACCGGCGTGTACGTCAGGGTGGACTGGCCCAGCATGACCTCCCCATCCATCACCATGGCGGGGCCAGTGGTTAGGGGCTGGTTCGCCTTGTTCGTGATGCGGACGCTGTGCCACACCACGTCGCCGGCTTGGTCAGACGTCTGCTGGGGGTCGCCTAAGGCGTTGCCGACCCGACTCTCGGGAGCATCCCACGTGTACAAGTGCTCGTAAGGGATGGTCGCCTGCAGGAGCGAAAAATAGCCTCGATCCGACTTTTTCAGACTGACGTGCGCAAGCGGGAAGAGGAACAAGTCTTCCGCCGATGCTCCTTCCGCGGAAGCGGGCGCCGGGGGCTGGAAGGCAAGACTTTGATCGTTTGCATCGAACCGGACGGCCTGATTGGCGGTGACACCTCGGCCACCGGCTCCTCCAAACCCTCCCTGGCCCCCGCTCGCCGCGGTCTGAAACACGCTGCTCGTGCTCACAAGCGGGTCGATCGAACCCGAGAATGCCGCGTTGGGGTAGCCGGTCACGAGCCTCAACTCTCGATCAGCGATGTCTTCGAGTTCGTTCACGACCGTCGCTTTCGCAAGAAGCCCGGCCTTATCGGGCTTGGCGATGTCAAGGGAGTAGGCGGGCGCCCATGTGAGCCCTGCTTCCAAGCCCGTGATCCGGACGCGAGCCCCGGGCCCGGCGTCGACGCGGAGCTGCAGAACTCGGTCAGCAGTCGCTCCGCTCCAAGTCGTCTTGAGTTGTTCTTGGGTCGAAACGCGCCGGATTTCAGCGAGCGGCACGACATGGCTCTCCTTCCCGTCTGAGACCACGACCATCTCGCTAGACTGTGAAACCAATTTGCCGGTGACCTTGCCCGAGTCCCGCAACTCAAGCGTGAACGTCTTGCCAACGTTCTCGCCTAGCAGCGAGGCAACAGTGGTCAAAGACCCCTGCGTTGTTCGGAGTTCGTTGCGCGTCGCGATATCGCTCACCGTCGTTCCCGCCGTCGTGGTGATCCAAAGAGTTCCGTAGGTTGCTTGCGGCAGGAGCTTGACTACGAACTCGCCGCTCGAAGGAATCGCAGCTTCGCGCTGTACCACCGCGTAGCCGTTCTTGAAGAGAGCCGCGCCCGTAATTTCAAGCTTGAGCTCCTTCGGCGGGGTCGATGCCCCGATCAAAATCATCGTCGCCAGCAGAGTCATCTCTTCCTCCCATCCCTTGTGGTCCTGGCAGCCGCGCGAGCGACGGGCCACACTCTGCCGCAAGCTACCCGACGCAGTCCATCTTCTTCCGAATGAGGCAGCGACGAAAAGCATATAGTTCCGTCTACATATACGGGCGGTAGAATGATATGGCTATGTCCCAAGACCGCATCGTCGTCACCGGAGCACGCGAAAACAACCTCAAGAACCTGACCGTGGTGATCCCGCGGGATCGGCTCGTGGTCATCACGGGGCTTTCGGGCTCGGGCAAATCTAGCCTTGCCTTCGACACGATCTACGCCGAGGGACAGAGGCGATATGTCGAAAGCCTGAGCGCGTATGCGCGGCAGTTCCTCGGGCAAATGGACAAGCCCGACGTGGACCACATCGACGGCCTTTCGCCTGCCGTTTCGATCGACCAGAAATCGGCCTCGAAAAATCCCCGCTCCACCGTGGGCACCGTCACCGAGATTTACGACTACCTGCGCATCCTTTATGCCAGGGCAGGAACGCCCTTCTGCCCGAACGGCCACGGCCCGATCCGCCGCCAGAGCACCGACCAGATCACGGAGGTCGCCCGCGACCTGCCCGAGGGGACCAAACTGCAGATTCTCGCGCCCGTCGTTCGCGGACGCAAGGGCGAATACAAGTCGGTTCTTCAGGAGATCGGGAGGTCAGGCTACGTTCGGGCCCGAGTCGACGGGGTAATTCATGAAATCGCCGACGACATCGATCTCGACCGCTACAAGCAGCACACGATCGAGGTTGTGGTCGACCGTATCGTGGTCAAAGAGGGCGTCGACCGGCGGCTCGCCGATTCGGTCGAGGCTGCGCTTAAGATCGGGAAGGGCCTTGTTACCCTCAGTTATCAGCTGCCCGACGGCGCCGAAGTTCCGACCGACGCCCCTTCGCCAAGCGAAGACGGGACGCGAGATGCGCTCTTCAGCGAGCACTACGCCTGCCCCGAATGCGGGTTCTCCATGCCGGAGCTGGAGCCGCGCATGTTCTCCTTCAACTCGCCGTACGGGGCATGTCCGGATTGCACCGGGCTCGGGACCAAGACTGAATTCGACCCCGAGCTAATCTGCCCCGACCCCAGCCAACCTTTGCGCACCGGCGCGATCAAGCCGTTTCTGTACAAATCGGGCGAGGCCAAGGAGTGGTGGCCGGAAATGCTCGACGGGGTCGGCGCGGCCTGCGGGTTCGATGCCTCTCTGCCTGTTTCCGAAATTCCCGCCGAGGGGTTGCTCGCGGTTTGGGAGGGCTTGTCCGAACCGATCGAGGTTGTGATGCGAACCGGCCGATCTGAGCGGCGCTTCAAGACCGAATGGACCGGCGTGCTCAGCGTGCTGCGCAAGCGCTACCAGCAGACCGAGAGCGACTGGGTGAAGCGCGATCTCGATCAATACACGAGCACGAAGCCGTGCCCCTCGTGCCTCGCCAAGCGCCTGAAGCCCGAGACGCTATCGGTTGAGCTCGCCGGACGCCATATCGCCGACGTCACCCAGCTTTCGGTCGAGGAGGCGGTCCGATTCTTCGGTGGCCTGCCCGGCAAGTTGAGCGCGCGCCAGCGCACCATCGGCGAACGTGCGGTGAAAGAAATTATCGAGCGGCTAAGGTTCCTTCAGGACGTGGGGCTTGGCTATCTCACCCTCGATCGCAGCGCCCGCACCTTGGCGGGAGGAGAGGCGCAGCGCATCCGGCTTGCCACCCAGATCGGCAGCGGACTCATGGGCTGCCTCTACATCCTCGACGAGCCGAGCGTCGGGCTGCACCAACGCGACAATCGCAAGCTGATCGAGACGCTCAAGCGCCTGCGCGACATCGGCAACACGGTGCTGGTGGTCGAGCACGATGAGGAGACGATCCTCGCCGCCGACCACGTGATCGAGTTGGGGCCGGGCGCGGGCGAGCACGGCGGGTGGATCGTCGCCGAGGGGCCGGTGGATGAGTTCCTGAAAACCGATTGCGCGACCGCGCAATATCTCACCGGTCGCAAGCGGATCGAATTCGACTCGGCCAGGCGCCCAACGGACGGGCGCAGCCTGCGTGTCGCGGGCGCGCGGGGCAACAACCTCAAGGACATCACCCTCGACATCCCCCTGCGCACGTTCGTGTGCGTCACCGGTGTGAGCGGAAGCGGCAAGTCCACCCTCATCCAAGACACCCTCTTCCCGAGGCTGATGTTCGAGATTTACGGCACCCGCGCTGTCTGGTCGCCCCACGACGAGGTGAGCGGGCTGGAACACCTCGACAAGGTGATCGACATCGACCAGTCGCCCATCGGAAGAACGCCTCGAAGCAACCCCGCGACGTATACGGGCACATTCGATCTGATCAGGGAGATTTTCGCGATGACCCAAGACGCCAAGATCCGCGGCTATCGGGTTGGGCGGTTTTCGTTCAACGTCAGAGGTGGCCGGTGCGAGGCGTGCAAGGGCGACGGCATCATCAAGATCGAGATGCACTTCCTGCCCGACGTTTACGTGCCGTGCGAAGTGTGCAAGGGCAAGCGCTACAACCGCGAGACGCTCGAAGTTCGCTACAAGGGCAAGAACGTCTCCGAAGTGCTAGACATGACGATCGAGGAAGCCTGCGACTTCTTCGCGCCCATCCCCAAGATCCATCGCAAGCTGACGACGCTGCAGGAAGTCGGGCTTGGCTACATCCGCATGGGCCAGCCCGCCACCACCCTCTCGGGAGGAGAGGCTCAGCGGATCAAGCTGGCCGCAGAGTTGTCCAAACGAGGCACCGGCCAGACCGTGTACATCCTCGACGAGCCCACGACCGGCTTGCACTTCGAGGACGTGCGCCGCCTGCTCGGAGTGCTGCACCGCCTTGTGGACCAAGGGAACACAGTGATCGTGATCGAACACAACCTCGACGTGATCAAGACCGCCGACTGGATCATCGACCTTGGCCCGGAAGGCGGCGATGGGGGGGGCCACGTAGTCGCCTCGGGCACTCCCGAGCAAATCGCAAAGGCCCCTGGAAGCCACACTGGCCGCTACCTGGCTGAGATTCTCGCCGGGGGACGCGCATGGCTGCGGACACCGTCTGAAGCGGGGACGGACTTGGAAGGCGTCCGCGCATAGGCTGAAAAGCAATCCGAACACGGCGCCGTTCGCCACCGTCCTACCATCAGTGGCGTTGCCCGGAACGCTGCCTAATTGCAGGGCGCACGGCATGGACCTTGCGAAAGGTTGGATAATGAAGGATATGCGGTCCCCACTTGTTCGGATTGGCCTGGCGAGCACGCCTTGGCTTCGTCCACTGGCGACTGCGCTGGCAATCGGTCTCGTCGGGGCACTTGTTGCCATCCCGCTGTTTCCACGGCAAGTGTTCATGGGCCCGCCTTGGGGCACCTACGGCATGAACAGCCAGCACCAGGGGATCAGCCGCTTTGCCGCCGCCCCGCTCCAGGTCATCAAGTGGTCGACGCCCGTCGACCTTGCGCCGCCATACGACTCGGGTGGGGACCTGCTCATCCACTACGCCCCGCCCCTCATCACGCGCAAGAACACGGTCGTTATCACGCTGAAGCTGCCGCCTCTCTCGGCGGGCCTACCCGACCGATTTCAGGCGGAAGGCCACAGCGGAGTCGACGGAAGCCTCCTTTGGACGATGAGCACGAACTACGTGGTGCCGCCGCACACTTGGTTCCCCGCCTGCGCGGGATCGATCGTCCTGCGCTCGTCTTACGTAATGCCCGACACGGGGGGCAACGTGCTATTTCGTGGCAGCGCGGACGCATCCAGCGCGCCGGTTCAACAGCTTTGCTTCTACGGCCTCGGCAACTACACCGCCAACCAGGCTTGGTGCGACGCGAACGTGTTTGTGAGCAGCCCGATCGTGGCCGACGGCAACGGCAACATGTGGTTCAGCTACTGGGTCACCTCGACCTCGCCGCCGGCTGGGTTCCCCGCAATTGGCGAGGGGGGCATCGCTCGCCTAAACACCGCCGGAGTCGGCCAGTTCGTCACCGCGACCGCGGCGGCAGGCGGAGATTCGCTCATCACCCAGCCGCAGCTCAACTGCGCGCCTGCGATCAGCCCGGATGGCAAGTCGGTCTACGCCGGAGTTCGGGCAAACACCTCGTACTACGGCTATCTGTGCAAGATGAGCGCGGCCACGCTGGCGCCCCAAACCTGGGTGTTCTTGAAGGATCCCTGGACGGGCAACGCGGCCCGGGTGCTCAACGAATCCACCGCCTCACCAACGATAGGCATGGACGGCGACGTGTACTACGGGATATTCAACAATCCGTACCTCGACAGTCACGGCTGGTTGTCGCATTGGGACAAGAACTTGACGTCAAAGGGAGCGGTCGGCGCGTTTGGTTGGGATGACACACCAACGATCGTCCCCGCCTCGGTGATCCACGCCTACTCGGGCGATTCTCGCTACCTGATTCTCTCCAAGTACAACCAATACGCGGGGTTCTACTACAGCAACATCAACCAGTATTCGACGGGCGAGAATAAGCTTGCCGTGCTCGATCCGAACACCGCCGGAACGGTCGATTTCCGAACCAGCCTCAGCGTCATGACCGAGGTGCTGACCGTGCTCGGCATCACGGCCGACGACTACTTCCGCAGCATCGGCTATCCAAACGCGGTGCGGGAGTGGTGCATCAGCACGGCAGCGATCGACCCGTTCACTCGTTGCGCCATTGTGAACTCGGAAGACGGCACGATCTACCGCTGGGACTTTGACACGAACACCCTCTCCGAGAAGGTGACGCTGGCGCCGCCCACAGGCGAGGCGTACACCGCCACCGCGATCGGGCCCGACGGCACCGTCTACGCGATCAACAACGCCGTGTTGTTCGCGGTCGGGCCGAGTTAGGCCCTTAGGCCGCGACGCGTCGTCTGAAGTTCGGACGTGTTCGACGAACTCTTGCATGGCAGGCTTCCGCCCGATCTACCGGCCTGGGCGCCCTACGCGGCCGGCGCAGCCCTCTTGGCTCTTGGGTATGGCCTTTGGAGGCTCTGCCGGAAGATCGTCCGCCTTGGCTTTTTCGTCATTTATGCGGCGGTCGGGGTGGGCTTTACGGCGGCTCTCTCGACCATCGCCATCGGCCGCCCGGCTCCACTACCTATGCTGCTCGGCGGCGGGCTCGTGTTTTCAGTGGCGGTGATGGCGATCCGCTCCAAGATCATGCGAACCGTGACCACCCTAGCCCTGCTGGTCGCCGGCTACTTTGCGGCTCGGACGTGGATGCCGAGCCAGCGCCCTTCCACCGGCGTCAAGCCGGGCATTGGGCGGCCAAGTCCCTCGCTTCCTCCAGGGTGACAAGTCGGAACCGTACTACGTCGCCCGGCCGAACCTGTGCGAGCCGCCGGACTTCCCCCGTGGCGATGGCTGCGATTTTGGGATAGCCGCCGATCGTGGGTCCATCGGGTCCAAGGATGATCGGCATGCCTGAAGGCGTGACTTGAACCGCCCCCACGCAGGTGGGCTCGCTTACGATTTCCTGGTATGCGCCAAGCACCCGGCCCTCAAGCCGCACGCCTCGGCGATCCATCGCGGATGAGGCGGTGAACGCAGTCGCCTCGAAGCCTTCGAGATCGAAAAGATCGGCCTGGGGGCCGGGAATGGCTAGGAATGGATCACTCGAAGGTCGATAGGGCCGGCAAGCTAGAACGGACACGCTCGCGCATGGAGGCGCGCTGGCGCGGAGCTCGACGCCTATGCGAAGCGGAAGCCCGACCTTCGACCCCTCGATTCCACCCGGCAAGGCAACATACGTGCGTGCTCCATAGGCGGGGAGGTCGATCGTGATTTCTTCGAAAGCCTTGACCTGGCGCACGGTTGGCGCCTCGGTGACACTGCTGCCGATTGTTATGCGGCTCGGCGCCCCCGCCAAGGCGAAGGCCCCGTCATCCAGGGCATGCAACACGATCCGCGTCATCCCGAGCTCGATGGCAAGCGCGGTGGGCTCGTTGCCGAGAAGAGCGTTTGCGGCGGCCAGCGATTCGAGATCGAATGCGCCGCCCGGAGGAACGCCAACTGCCCGCAAACCCGTGGTCGAAGCGCCATGAACAGCGGCGTAACCATAGACCTGCGCGACGGTCAGCGTCAAGCGCCGACCTCGAACCCCGCATCGCGCAGGGTGCGAAGCACGAGTTCGGCAAGCTGAAGGCTGTTGGGCGAATCGCTGTGGACGCAGATCGATTCGACCTGAGGGGCAAGTTCGAGAACCTGCCGCATCACCTGGGCCGGGTCATCGAGGAGATCGCCGGCTTGACCGCGCGGGACCAGCTGCCCATCCGGCGTATAGCCCCGGTCCGCGAACCCCTCGTCGATCACACTGCATCCGATCTTGCGAAATGTCAGGGTCGAGGGCGCCCCAGCGAAAAGCATCACCGGAATTTCCAGGGTAAAGCAAAGGCTGGCGAGAGTCGCACCCGCGCGTCCAACAAGGGCAGCTCGGAAGTTCTCCGGCCAGGCAAGCATCGAATACCAAGCACCGTGAGGCTTGATGTAGGCAGGGTGTTGCTCCTTCACGAAACGATCCACCTGCGCCCGCAGCTCGCCGAACCAACCATCCGCCTGGGGCAGCGGAACTTCTCCCCGGCCCATGCTGTCGCGATCGGGAAAGCCCGGATGCACGCCAATGCGCACCCCTTTTCGATTGCAGTGCTCGATTGTGCGCAACGTGAGCTCCCAGGAGCCGGCGTGCTGGCCGCAGCATACGTTGGCTGAGGTGGCCAAGTCGAGCAGAGCCTCGTCGCTTCCAAAGCCTTCGCCGACGTCGACGTTCAGGTCGATGCGCTTCAAAGATGCTCTCCCAAACGCATCTCGAATTCCTCCATGCCGATTCGACGGAACTGGACCCTATCCCCGGCACAAATCGGGAAGAATCCTCGGTCGGGATCGGCGATCACGAGCGGCGTTTCCCCAAGAATTCGCCACCCGCCGGGCGTTTCCTGCGGATAGATGCCGGTGCACAAGCCGGTAAGAGCAACCGACCCAGGCTCAGTGCGCAGGCGCGGCTCGGCCAATCGAGGTACACCTTGCAAGGGTGGCGGGAGGTCGCCGAGGTAGGGAAAGCCGGGCGAAAATCCAATCGCGCGGCAACTGTAGGCGACCGACGTGTGCAGCGTCACGACCTCATCTTCATCGAGGCTCGTCAGTGCCGCAATCTCGCTCAGGTCGCGGCCAAGCTCGTAGCAAACCGGGATTTCGTGGAGGCGGCCCGGCGAGCCCTCCGACGGGCAACCCTGCGCCACCTCGTGCACCCAAGCCCAGTCGACCTCACCCCGCACGTAGAGACCCACGGTTTCGAAGGCTGGTGCTGCCTCAACGAACCACGGAACACTCATGCGGTTAAGTTCGTCCGCTAATACGAAAGCAGGCGAATCGAGATCGCGCAGAAGAAAGCACTGATCGCCAAGGGGCTCAACTCGCATTCATTTCGAGTATGTTCTAGCCGTGCGCGACCTTTCCGATCCGCTTAGCGAGCAGCTCAAGGTGTCGGAAATCGTGCCGATTCGGCTCGTGATGGGCTCAGGGGCGACGCGTCCTGAGTATCGGACGGCGGGCGCCGCTGGAATGGACTTATGCGCCAGCGAGGACGTGGAGCTGGCCCCGCTTGAGCGCAAACTCGTGCCGACCGGCTTGCGTGTTGCGATCCCGTGCGGCTTCGAGGGCCAGGTACGGCCCCGATCCGGGTTGGCCTTGCGGCACGGCCTCGGGATGGTTAACGCGCCAGGCACGATCGATTCGGACTATCGGGGCGAGATCGGCCTGATCCTCGTGAACTGGGGAACTGAGACCGTTCGGCTTGCGCGCGGCGACAGGATAGCGCAACTTGTGATCGCCCCCGTTGCGAAGGCCGACTGGGTTGTCGGCCAGTCCCTCGACCCAACCGACCGTGGGGAGGGCGGCTTTGGAAGCACCGGCGCCTGAGAAGAAGTTCAACATCTGCGACCGCTGTTTCGCCAGCGTTCCCGTGACCCAGCCGTTCTGCCCCGAATGTGGCGCACCGCTGGGCAGCGAAGAACTCCTGACCAGGGACGCGGGCGAGACCGCGTACGCCGAACTAGCGCGAGCAAATCTGTTACGCATGCGAGGGGAATACAAGGAGGCCGAAGAACAATGCCTCGCCGTTCTGCGCCGCCTGCCCAACAACGCAGGCGCCAACACCCTGCTTGGCGACATCTGCGCGGAGCGCAACGACCTCGAACACGCGATGCAGTGGTACGAGTTGGCGGTGGACCTCTTGCCGGGCGACGCCGCGATTAAGCGAAAACTGGACAATGTCGCAGAACGGCTACGGACCGCCGAGGCGGCGGCGACCGCCCGCGATCTGGGGTTTCCCCGCTCAAGCTCCCAAAAGACTCGCTTTGTTCTTAGCTTGCTCCTGCCAATCCTGATGGTTGCGGTGGCGGCCTACTACATGGGTCAGAAACAGGGCGCTAAGCCGCCTTCAGCGGGCAACGCAAGCGTGACTGCGCCGGTGGAGGCTCCTGCCCAGGGTAGCGGGACGGCCGGCGCCGAGAGGAGACCCGAGAACACGGCGGCGCTGGCCCTGGTTGGCGACACAGACCTCCTCGCCCAACTTCAGAAGGCTTCCACTGACGGGTACCGGGCTTACTTGGTATTCGAAGACCCGCGGGACAAGGCCCTCTTGCTGTGCTTCGGAGCGCTCGATGCCGACTACCGCTCGGTTGCTGCGCGCCTCGCTCGCTCGCTAACGGAACTGGCTCCTGACGCGCTCAGGGTAACGGTCCGTGGTCTGCGAGGAGGCAAGCTCGTGTACACCGCCGACGTTCTTCGTTCGCGGCTGAAGGAGGTCTCGGACCCGTCGTGGTCGGAGCAAAACTCCAAGGAGACCTGGGTCGACCACATCTTGACCAACGAATGGACGGCCACGGACCTGACGCCTCCGGCAACGCCCCAACCCGAGCCGCAGACGCCCACGCAAGCACCGCAGTCCGCGCAACCTGCGGACGATAGCAAATCAACGGTCCCGGCCCCGAGCGACAAGGGCGCTGGCCAGCCGGAGTCGCCTCAGCCGAAGGAAACCCCGCCAACCACGGAGCCGCCCACCAAGAGCGGAGACGGGACCCAGCAAGGGTAGGATGTTAGGCGCTTAGCCTATGAGATCGACGGGATCGCTTCGCCAACCCGCCGGTGGACCCGTTACGCGTTCCACGGCCCAAGCCCAGTCGATCATCGAAGCAATCTCCGCGATTCCCGAGCAGGAATCGCAGCCCCAAACCATGCCCAACGAAAGCTTTGACACCGACCTTATCGTCATCGGCTCCGGCCCGGGAGGCTACGTGGGCGCGATCCGCGCCGCTCAACTCGGCGCCCGCGTGGCGTGCGTCGAGAAGGAGTATTTGGGAGGCACGTGCCTCAATTGGGGCTGCATCCCCTCCAAGGCGATGATCGCCTCGGTTGACCGCCTGCACCTAGTAAGGGAAGCCGACAAGCTGGGCGTAGTCGTCAAGGGCGAGGTCTCGATGGACTTCGAGAAGATGATGGCGAGGAAGGAAAAGATAGTCCAAACCCAGCGCGGCGGGGTCGGAGCCCTCTTCAAGAAGAACGGCGTGGCCCATGTGGAGGGTTTTGCACGTTTCAAGGACGCCCACACGATCGAGGTTGAAAAGGACGGCAAGAAGACATCTCTTCGCGCCAAGAACTTCCTGCTCGCGATGGGCTCTTCGGTGATCCTCCTCGACATTCCTGGGCTCGAAGGCGGGCGCGAGGAAGGAATCTGGACCTCGGATGACGCAGTGATTGCCCCGTTCGTGCCCAAGCGGATGCTTATCCTGGGAGGCGGCGCGGTCGGCTGCGAGTTCGCGCACGTCTTCAACGGTCTCGATTCGGAAGTGACGCTGGTCGAGATGATGCCCAACCTCTTGCCGCTCATGGACACCGACCTTGGAGTGGAGCTCGGCAAGCTGCTGGGACGGCGGGGGGTCGCGGTCAAGACGGGGGCCACCCTAGAAAAGTGCGAGCGGGCCAAGGGCGGCTGGAAGTGCACGATCAAGCGGGGCACGGAGACGGAGACGGTTGAGGCAGACGTGGTCCTGCTTGGAGTGGGTCGCAAAGCCAACACCGACGACATGAATCTGGAGCAGATCGGCGTAACGCTTCATCGGCGCGGCGTCGAGATCGTCGACGATTCCTTGCGGACGCACGTATCCAATATCTTTGCGATCGGCGATGTGACCGGACGCATCCAACTCGCGCACGTGGCCTCGATGGAAGGCATCCTTGCGGTCACGAACGCGATCCGGGGTGAGAGTCGGTTCTTCGACTACAAAGCGGTGCCGAACTGCGTGTACACCGCGCCCGAGGTCGCCTCTGTGGGCCTGACCCAAAACGAGGCCGAGTCCAAGGGTTACGAGGTGGCGCTAGGCAAGTTCTTCTTCCGGCCCCTCGGAAAAGCGATGGCGACGCAGGAGCAGGACGGCTTCGTGAAGGTGGTGTGCGAGCGAAAATACGGCGAGGTGTTGGGCGTGCACATGATCGGCGCCCACGTTACCGACATGATCCACGAGGGGGTCGTGGCGCTCAAGCTCGAGGCTACGCTCGACACTATGATCGATTCGATCCACGCGCACCCGACGATGTCGGAAGCGGTGCTCGAGGCCTTCGAGGACGCGGCCGGGCACTCCATCCACAAGATCTGATGCTCGAGACCTTTCCCAACCCGGCGGCGGAGCGCGACTACGCGATCCTGCACCTCTGCCCCGAATTCACGAGCCTCTGCCCAAATACGGGGCAGCCGGACTTTGCCACCATCGAGCTGGAGTACGTCCCGGATCGGCTGTGCATCGAGCTCAAGTCGCTCAAGCTGTACTACTTCACTTTTCGCGACCAAGGCATTTATTTCGAGGCGGTGGTTAATCGGCTGTTGGGGGAGCTTTCCGCTTGCTGTCAGCCCCGATGGATGCGAGTTACGGGTCGTTTCAACGTGCGTGGCGGGATCTCTTCGGTTGTGGTGGCCGAGACCGGTCCTAGACCCGAACGATCGCCGCGGGCGTCGTAAGGCGAAATTCCCGGCCCTCCCGCCGATAGCGCATCTCAACAAAGCTGGCCAAGTTTCGTAGGCGCGGAGTCGCCACGCAGGATAGCCGGTCCAATCTCGTGGCGTTCCAGACGCTCTCTCGAAAGTCAAGCGAATCCGATTCGGCGGTCCAAAGAGACAGCGAATGAAGGTCTTCCCCGCCCGTTTCGAGTTCGAAGCCCCAACTTCCGTCCATGAGGCCCGCCCGCCATTCCGGTCGCGGCAACTCAAATCGCCCGGCGCATGAGAGCGCAAAGGCGCAAAGAGCCTCGTCCGCCTGAACCTGGTCGCCGAGCAGATGCCCCGCGTTGGGCACCAGCGATGCCCATTTCGGTGCGGGCAACTGCTCCCAGTACAGACTCAGGGCATCCACCTGCCAGTAGGGATCGTTCGCCCCGTTCACGATCAGCACGGGCGACGCAAACCGCCCTCGGTAGGAAAACGGATCGACGATGGCGCTCAGGCGTCGGCCTATGGGCGTTTCCGATCGCTCGGGCAGCCGTCGGCTGGTGTACGGCTCGATCATTTCGCTGTAAGCGCCCCAGGTTTCCATCTGATGGGCCAGCTGCGCGCGAACGTTGAGGTTGTCGATAACCATCGGGCAGATGCCCGCCAGGCGTTGGTCCCCTGTTGCTGGGAGCATCCAAGCCGCCCAGCCGCGCTTGCTCATGCCGGTCACGACAAAGCGGCTCAGCCTCCCGTCCGAAATCGCCCCCAGGACGTCCATGGCGGCGAGGCCGGCCCGGGCCATCGGCAAGATCAGGGGCCAATCGGGTTCGCCCGTGTCGAGAAACCGCTCGTAGGTGTGAGCCACCAAGTCGTCTTCCCAAAGATCGAACAGCGGTTGGTTTGGCAAGCCAAAGAGCGTGGCGACGGGCAAGCCGGTCGAGCGCGCCAACGCCGTTTGCTTGGCAAGGTCCGCCTCGTTGGGCTCGCCTCCAGTGAGGATAAGAACGGCGGTGTCTGGGTCCCCTAGATCATCGACCGTGAGGATGTGATTCCAGTCGATCCCCCGCCACACCTGACTCCGCAACTCGTAAACGCCCTCACCGGCGGGGCGCCAACGAGCCTGACCCGCAGTCGCAGCGAGGTAGTCGGCCAACTCGAGCGGGGCTTCAATTTCGGCGGCGGAGCCAGGCATCTCAGCCAAGTTACCCACGCCGAGCGGCCTACGCGCGTTTCTGACAGCGCGGGCAGTTCGAGCAGGTGAGCTCGACCTTTATGCTCGTCATCGGCAAGTTAGCGGGCTTTCCTTGGCCCCGCAGCATTTCGACCAGCGCAGCGGACGTCGCCAGCTCATGCACTCGCTGGCACCGCTCGCAAACGACGACTTGGGTGGTCCGCTCCTGCGGATCGAAAATTCGCGCCGGAAAATATCCATCCACAAGGCCGATCCGGTGGACGATACCAAGGTCGAGCAAGGTCGATAAGATACGGTACACGCTCACGACGTCGATCTTGCCGCCCGCTTTCATGATCTTGTCATGGATCGCGTATGCGCTCATCGCAAATTCGGCATCGGCCAGGGCGCGCACAACCTGCACCCTCGGCATCGTGATTCGGAGACCGGCCACGCGAAGCTCGGTGAGGGCGTGCTCTTCGTACCGAAGTGCGGCGTCCAAAAGCTCCAGATCTAGGTTGACCTCGTCGCGCGCTGACGTTTTGCTCTTCAACGAATTCATGGTGTACCTAGCCCTACGAATACTAGACCGATTTCATCACCGTTTTGGAGGGAGGACCTAGTCTTGCGCGCGCCGCAATTTCTTTCCAGTGGGCCGCTGCAAAAATTTTCGTGAAAATTAGGTTCCTAGGAACTTGACATTGTGTTATCCTGGGTTGGAAGATAATCCACGACCGTCCGGCGCAGGGTCGCCGGGCTGAAGGAGGACGAATGCAGTTCTACAACCTGAAGACTCGCTCACATATCGACGTGCCGGAATCTGAGGTTCGCAAGACCAAGATGGTCCGCAAGACGAAGTCAGGCGAGCAGGTGCGCTACGCACTCACCGCGAACTACGGGGGGAGCAAGCTGTACAAGTTCGTGAACGAGGCGGCCTACAAGGCGTCCGGAGCCCGAGAGGTCTGATCGCTTCAAGTGACGGTGGCGGGGCGTGGGGCGCAAGCTCCGCGCCCCGCCCGTCTTTTTCGACGACTGAACTGCATCCGGCAACGTCCGTCAAGGCGAATATGCCACTCCAAACGGAGCGTGAGAAGGGCGCGCATCTGCTCCGGCGGTTCGGCTTGGGGGCCAGCGAAGCCGAGCTCGACTACTACCTTCGCGGCGGGATTAGCGGCGCGATCGACAAGCTGCTGAATTACGAATCAGCCGACGAGGGCTTCAACCTCCCCATCGAAAGCCTTGCCCGCGATAAGAATGGGCGCGTGCCCATGCCTGCCGTGATCGGGTGGTGGCTCGTGCGCCTCACACAGACTCGGCGACCCTTGCAAGAGCGGATGACCCTGTTCTGGCACAACCACTTCGCCACAAGCGCAGAAAAGGTGAAGGGGCCGATGCTAATGTTCGGCCAAAACGAGATCCTTCGCAAGAACGCGGTCGGGAACTTCGGCACGCTGCTCGCCGAGGTCAGCAAAGATCCCGCCATGCTGTTCTGGCTCGACAACCAGTACAACGTTAGAGGCAAGGCGAACGAGAACTTCGCGCGCGAGGTGATGGAGCTCTTCACGCTCGGCATCGGCCACTACACCGAGCGGGACATCCAGGAGTCGGCCCGCGCCTTCACGGGCTGGGGCATCGGGCGGACGCGACCCGAGGAGGGGCGGCCGCCTTCGGCCACCTTCGTGTTCCGGCCTCGACAACACGACGACGGCGACAAGACGTTCTTCGGACAGACCGGGCCGTTCGGCGGCGAGGACATCCTGAAGATGCTCACCGACAACCCGCGCACGAGCGAATACGTCGCGTCCAAGATGTGGCGGTTCTTCGCCTATCCCGATCCGGAGCCGGAACTGGTCTCGCGGCTGGCGGCCATCTTCCGCCAGAGCGGGCTGGAAATAAAGTCGCTGCTTAGGGCGATCATTACGTCGCCCGAGTTCTATTCAGAGCGCGCGGAACGGGCGATCTACAAGAATCCAGTCGACTTCGTGATCGTGACCGCCCGTCAGATGGGCCTCGGTGAGCTCCTAGGCGCTTCCGAAGGGAGCGGCCTGCGCGGCCTCGGCCCGATGACCCAGGTCAACCAGGCGCTAAAGGGAATGGGGATGCAGCTGTTCTACCCGCCCGACGTGGCGGGATGGGACCAGGGGGCGGCGTGGATCACCACCGCCACCATGGTGGAGCGCATCGGCTGGGCCGACCGGCTGTTTCCCTCCCGGCCCGGGCAGCGGGCGGTGCTTCCGCTGGACGCATACGGCTTGTTCGAGGCCGATCCGAGCGCGGAAGGGGTAGTTTCCAAGCTGGTTTCGCTCTTCGACGCTCCGCTGCCTGAATCCAAGCGGCGAGGTCTGCTCGACGCGGCGGTTAAGGCGTCGGGCGGACGGGTTGGGCGCGAGAACGCCAATGCCACCGCGTCGGCGGTGGCGAGGCTTATCTTCGCCGCGCCTGAGTTCCAGTTCTGCTAATACCGCCCCGGTAAACTCGCGCCCCGATGACCATCGAGGCGCAACTCGAGCTGCTACGGCGCGGCACCAGCGAGATAATCAGCGAGGAGGACCTGGCCGCGAAGCTGGGTAGGGGCACGCCGCTTCGCGTCAAGCTGGGCGTCGACCCGACCGCTCGCGACGTTACCCTCGGCTGGGCGGTGGTGTTGCGCAAGCTGCGCGACTTCCAACGCCTCGGCCACACCGCGTGCCTCATCATCGGCGACTTCACCGCCCAGATCGGCGACCCTAGCGGCAAGAACAAAACCCGCCCCCAGCTTAGCCGCGAGGAGGTGCAGGCGAACGTGGCCACGGTCGCCAAGCAGGTGTATCGAATCCTCGATCCCGAGCGCACCGAGATCACGTTCAACCGCGATTGGCTGGGCGCGATGAACTTTGAGGACGTGCTCCGCCTGGCCGCCCGCGTGACGGTGGCGCGCATTCTTGAGCGCGACGACTTCACCAAGCGACTGGAGGAGCAGCGCCCGATCGCCCTCCACGAAATCCTCTACCCCGTCTGCCAGGGCTACGACTCGGTTCAGATCAAGGCGGACGTGGAGCTCGGGGTCACCGATCAGAAGTTCAACAACCTCGTTGGTCGCACGCTGATGGCCCAATACGGCATGGAACCGCAGGTGGTGATGCTGTGCCCCTTGCTGGTGGGCACCGACGGCAAAGAGAAGATGTCGCAGTCGCTGGGCAACTACATCGCGATCACCGAACCGCCCGACGAGATGTTAGGCAAGACGATGTCGATCCCCGACGAGCTCATGGAGAACTACTTTGAACTCGCCACCGACGTGCCGATGGCCGAGGCGCGGGCGTTGTTGGATAAGGCTTCGAAGGGCGAGTCGAACCCCCGCGACGTCAAGCGGCGACTTGCGAGCGAGATCGTCACGCTCTACCATGGCTCTGATGCAGCCCTGGCGGCGGACGAGCACTTCATGCACACGTTCAGCGAGCGGCGACAGCCGGCCGAGGCGGAAGAGGCCCGGATCCCGGAAGGGGCGGTGGAAGACGGGCTCGTGCACCTAGCCGCGATGATCGCCCTGCTTGGCATGGCCAAGAGCAACGGCGACGCGAGGCGGCTGATCGAACAAGGGGCGGTGACGCTCGACGGTGAGAAGGTGATGGATCCCCGCTCGCGCTCGCCGCGCGAAGCCCTCGCCGGTAAGGTGTTGCGCGTCGGCAAGCACCAGTTCCGGAAGCTTATCTAGCCCAGATGGGCGGGCAAGACGGTCGCGGTCACCTCGCCAAATCCGACCCGGAATCCATCGCCCTGGCAATAGCCCGTGAACGTCACCTCGTCGCCGTCTTCCAGGAACCGCCTTTCCTCGCCTGTCTCGTCCATCCGAATCGGCTGCGAACCGCGCCAAGTTAGCTCGAGCATCGAGCCGTATGTGCCCGGCTCGGTTCCGCTGATCGTGCCGCTCGCGTAGAGATCGCCCGCCTCCAAAGGCGTGCCGTTGGAGGACTGATGCGCCAGTTGCTGGGCCGGGCTCCAGTAGAGCTCGCGGAAGTTGGTCGCGCTGATCCGCTGTCGGCGCGTCATCTTGGCCGTCTTGAGGGAAACCTCGAGTCGGATGTCGAAGTGGCCGTGAGGTCCTGGGCGCAGGTGAGGCAAAGCGGGCGGGTCTTGGGCCATGCCAGCGACCCGGAATGGCTCGAGCGCGTCCAGACTCACGATCCACGGGCTGATCGAGGTTGCGAAACTCTTGGCGAGGAACGGCCCGAGAGGCTGGTATTCCCATCGCTGAACGTCGCGCGCAGACCAATCGTTTACCAGCACGAAACCGGCCATCAGCTCCTCGGCGCGCTCGATCGGCACCACCTCGCCGATCGTCGAGCCGCCGGAAAGAAAGAAGCCCATCTCAAGCTCGAAATCGAGCTCGCGGGTGGGCGCGAAGACGGGCGCGGGGTCGTCCGCGCCCTTAGTCTGGCCCCACGGGCGGCGCACCCGTTGACCTGACACGATGACGCTGGAGGCTCGCCCGTTGTAGCCGACCGGTAGCCACCGATAGTTGGGAAGAAGGGGCGGGCTGTCGGGCCTGAACATCTTGCCCACATTGCTTGCGTGATTGATGCCGCTGTAGAAGTCGACGAAGGCTCTCACCGGCATCGGCAGGGCCATCCGCGCGGTCGACGCGGGCGTCAGCGCCCGTGCCCGAAGCGCCGCGTTGTCGCGCAGAGCGCTCGCATCCTCCAGGAACAGTTCAAACAGCCGCGGGCGCAGCGAAAGCGCGGCCGCATCGACCGAATCGCGCGCGGCCAACGCCAGTAGGCCCGCATCGGCGAGCTCCACCAAGTCGATCACGGTGTCGCCCAGCCTCGTGGCAACACGCCGCCCACGCCGATCGATCACCCCGAAGGGCAGATTCTGGATCGGAAAGTGGGAGTCGGGCTCGACTTCGATCCAGCTTCGGGCGTCGGCGGGCGCCAGGAAGTGCATGGGATGCACCTTACCCTCGCCTTACTCGGCGCCCTTCAACTTCTTCACTGCAGCCTGGGCGGTGCGGCGCATGAAGTGAAGGCTGTGGCGCGTGAGCGGCATGATCACCTTAAGTGCCCGAGCGTCGCCGTAGTTGCCTAGCGCCTGAACGGCGGCGGTTCGCGCGCCGAACGACGGTTCCTGGGCAACCTTCATAAGCGCCAGGAGCACCCGCTCCGGGCCCGGCGAATCCTTGAGGTGACCAAGCTGGCGGATCGCTTCGACGCGCGCGGGCTCGCTCGGCGGAGTCTCCAGAGCCGACAGGCAGCGCTCGCGAGCCACATCCGTCTGATGCTCGCCCCACCACTTTAGGGCCTGGATCCGGATGCCGTCGTCGTAGCTGTCGGTTCGCCACGCCTCCTCTGCGAGCGCATTGTCCCCGGCCAATTTGAACAGCCCGTCTAGAGCGCTCTCGCGCATCTCATCGTTGGGGTCGTCGCGCCAGACCTCGCGCAAGCGAGCCACGATCGCATCCGACTTCGTCAACCCGGCGAGGCTGTTGACTGCGGCGCGAGCGATCTCCCGATCGGCATCCTTCGAGCGTTGCAGAAGCAGGGCCGCCCCCGCTTGGCCGAGTTTGCCGAAGATCGCCGGAAGCAGTCGCGGCGAGTGCTCATAGCCCGCCACTTCGAGTTTTTGCGCATCCGACAGGTGGCCCATCATCCGGTCGATCAGCTTCGCTTTCTGGGCCGCGTTCGGGGCGTGGTGGTAGAGCAAGAGCCAATTCTCGGGGCTGTTGCCGCTCTCGTAGGTCACCGGCGCCATCTGCTTGACTTCGGGATCGACGAGCAGCGGCTGGCCCGCCAGGTCGCCTAGGCCCATCCGGTTCTCGGCGCCGTCCACGTGAAGCACGCGCTTGTCCCATTCGGCGCCGGTCCAAATCCAGACGTCCACATCGAATACGTAGCCCGCGGTGGGCTGCTTGACCACCAATTCGCCGCCCTCGGTTGAGACCTTAAGCTCGGGCAGCTCGGCGGTATAGAACCACTGCTTTTTGAACTGGTCGAGGTTCACGCCGCTGACCCGCGACATCACGCCAAGGAAATCCTGGGTGGTCACGTTCTTGTATTCGAAGGTGCGCAGGTATTCGGCGATGCCTTTCCAGAAGGTCTTCTCGCCGAGCAGATTCATCAGCATGAAGAGCCGTGATGCTCCGCCCGGATAGATCACGCCGTCGAACAGGTCGATCGGCTCCTCGTACTTGTTCGAGACTACAGGGCGATGAGCTGCAATCTGGCCGAAGTAGCCGCCCTGAAAAGTGCCGAGACGAGACAGGTCATATGCCTCTTGACCATCCTTCTCGCGCTCCCAGAAGCTGGGCAGGAAGGTGGCGAAGCCCTCGTTGAGCCAGATGTGCTCCCAGTCGCTGCACGTCACCGTGTCCCCAAACCACTGGTGGGCCAGCTCGTGCGCGACCAATCCGGTCGCGTCTCGCAAGGGGGCGACCTTGGCGGGAAACAGCGCGCCCAAGGTCTGGGTGACGCAGGTCGTATTCTCCATTCCCCCGAACATGTAGTCCGGCACCGCCGCTTGGGAAAACTTGGCGTAGGGGTAGGGGAAGCCGGTCAGACGCCCGTAGAAATCCACGATCTTCGAGGTTCCGCCGAAGGCGGCCTCGCCCCAATCCTTCAGCCCTTCGGGCGCGTAGAAGTAGGTCGGCACCTTCGCACCGGCGTCCTGGCCCTCGTCGTACCGGCCCGCGACGAGCGAGATCAGATACGTGCTCTGGGGCTGGGGCAGCTTCCAGTGGAACACGTCGGCATCCGCCTCATGCTCGATCCCTTCCAGCTTGCCGTTGCTCAGCGCGTAATAGCCCTTCGGCACCTTGATGAACGATTCGAAGCTCGCGCGGTTGTCGGGCCAATCGTAGGTGGGCAACCAGTAGCGCGTGTCGATCATCTCGCCTTGGGTGTAAACGCAGCTCGTGTGGGCGGGGAAAGCACGGCTTGCGGGAATGAAATAGATGCCGGCTTCCGGGCGGCCCGAATACACGATGCGTACCTTGAGGCTGTCGGCCTGGGTCGCGGGTCTGGGCAGACGCACGGTGAGCAACTCATCCTCGTTCACAAAGGTTGCCTTCGCGCCGTTCACGGTGACCGAGGAGACTTCGAGCTTGGCGCAATCGAAGGCAACGCTCGCCAGTCCATCCTTCATCGGCCTCACCGTGTTGGTGACTTCGCCATTGATCGAGCGTTTGGCTTCGTCGAACGACAAGGACCAGCGGACGTCGATCAGACGATAGGTCTTGGGCGCATGCCGCGCGCCGGCAAGCGTGAGAACGGACGAGGCAAGAAGGCAGGCGAGGGCGAAGAAGCGGCGGATTGGCATCGGGGAACCTGACCGGGTGTTTACCCGACGAATCTGACGCGCAAGGCCCCGGCCTAGGTCCGGCTGCTTGATTCGACCGCGTCCTCTGCCGGGACCCAAAGGTTATCGCCCAGCCCTTCGCTGAAGAGCCACGTCTTCTGGAAGGCGATCCGCTCTTGGGCGGTTTCCTTGGCGCGCTCCATGCCCGCGAGGAACACGGTGTTCTTCCCGTACCGCTGGTTAAGCCGGTCGACCGCGTGGCTCAACTGGCTGCGATCCTGACCTTGCTCGAAAAGCGAGCCGGTCACCGTAGCGGCAGGCTGCAGGCCGTGGAACGTGACCGCGACCGAGCGGGGGCGCCGAAAGTCGCGCTGGCCCCATGCCTTCAGCAGCTCCTCGTTCATCTTCACCGTGTCCTGGGTGGGCGGCAAGGGCAGGGTCACCGCCCAACTGCGCTCGAAACCCGTCACCTGGACGCTCATCGACGTGGTCGCGAGGCTGTCGGCCCGCAACCGCGCCGACGCCTTCTGCAGAAGCCGAAGCAGCACCTCGCGGCAGCCTTGGTCGGTGCGCAAGTCGGGAGGCAGCACGTGCGAGTGGCCGAGCGAGCGTCGATTGGTCTTCTGAGGTCCAAGGTCCGCGCCTCGAAGCAGAAACCACCATCGCTCGCCGATCACACCGCCGAAGGCGCGCCGCAAATGCTCCCGCGAAGCAGCGCAGAGCTGCTCGGCGGTGAAGATTCCGGCTGCGTTCAGGCGAATCTCCATGCGCCGGTTGATGCCGGTGAACTCGGTGAGTTTCAAGGCGTGCAGCTTTTCGGGTAGGTCCTTCGCCTCGAGGATCACGAGACCGTCGGGCTTTTGGAGTTCGGTGCCCAGCTTGGCGAGGAAGGGGTTGGGGGCTATGCCGATGGAGCACGTTAGGCATTCGCCCACCTGCTCGCGCAGGGCCGCCTTGAGCCTAAGCGCCAGGGTGCGGGCCGCTTCCGCTTCGCGCTCCTCGCCGAGCAGGCGGAATCGCATTTCGTCTATGGAACAAACCTCCTCGACCGGCAGCACGCCTTCGACGGCGGCGAGGCATCGCCGGTGGTACTCCATGTACACGACGTGGCCGCCTTTGACCAAGATGAGTTCGGGGCATAGGCGCTTGGCCTCGCCGATCTGGGTGAGCGTCTTGACCCCCACGCGCTTCGCCTCGTAGGAGGCGGCGATCACGAAGGACGTATCGGCCATCACCGGCACCACAGCGACCGGCTTGCCGCGCAGTTCGGGATGCTCCTGCTGCTCGACCGACGCGAAGTATGAGTTCAGGTCGAGAAACAGGCTTCTCAGCTTAGGCTGGATGGGTAGAGTCCCGTCTACCACTGCACCATTATACGCCCGGTTGGCGTGGGAGGCGAAAGGTACACTCGCCCGAGTCCATGGACCTCCGCAGCACCCTCAATCTGCCCGACGCCGAGTTCGCCATCCCGATGAAGGCGGATCTGCCGAAGCGCGAGCCGGAGATCCAGCAGCGCTGGGACGAGCGGCGCATCTATCACCGCATCCTGGAGGCGCACCGCAACGACCCCCTCTTCGTGTTGCACGACGGCCCGCCCTACACCAACAGCCCGATTCACATCGGCACTGCACTAAACAAGGTGCTGAAGGATTTCGTGGTGAAGTCGCGGGCGATGATGGGCTTTCGCGCCCCTTACGTGCCCGGCTACGACAACCACGGGCTGCCGATTGAGCTTGCGGTGCTCAAGAGCTTTCACGAGAAGGGGGTGAAGCCTACGGTCGTGGAACTGCGCCGGGCGTGCCGGGAGCATGCGGCCAAGTACGTCCAGATTCAAAACGAGCAATTCAAGCGCCTTGGCGTATTCGGCCTCTGGGAAACCCCATATCAGACGATGGACTACCGCTTCGAGGCGTCGATTCTGCGCGTGTTCAAGGCGATGGTGGAGAAGGGCTACGTCTATAAGGGGCTGCGGCCCACGCTCTGGAGCCCAACCGCACGCACTGCGCTTGCCGAGAGCGAAGTTCTTTACCGAGACCACATTAGCCGCTCCATTTACGTTCGATTCCCCTTGCGGCGCGATCCCAATGAGCTGTTCGGTGCGTGGCCGAACCTCTACGCCGTAATCTGGACAACCACGCCTTGGACGATCCCCGCCAACCTCGCGGTGGCTTTCCATCCCGAGCTCGACTACGCGATCGTGAAGGTGGGCGGCGACCACTATGTGGTGCTCGATGCGCTCGCCCAGCCAGTTTCGGAAAAGCTCGGCTGGAAGGGCTGGAAGCGGGTCGGCAAGCTGCAAGGCATCAACTTCGACCACTCGGTGTTCAAACATCCGATCTTCGACCGGGATTCGCTCGGCGTCGTGGCCGACTATGTAAGCGCCGAAGAAGGCACTGGGGTGGTGCACACAGCGCCGGGGCATGGGCGGGACGATTTCTACACGGGCAAGCTCTACGGGCTGCCCGTGCTTTGCCCGGTCGACGAAGGTGGCGTGCTCACGGATGAGGCGGGCGAATTCGCCGGAGTGCACTACAAGAAATGCGACACCGTCGTGGTCGATCGTCTAGCCGAGCTTGGCAACCTGCTGCTCGCCGAAGACACGGTGCACTCGTACCCCTACGCCGAGCGGGACGACCAGCCCGTCATCTTCCGCGCCACCGAGCAATGGTTCGTGTCCATCGACCATGACGGCCTGCGGGAGAAGATGCTAAGGGAGATCGACGGCGTGCGCTGGATGCCGGCCACGGCCAAGGCTCGAATCGAGGCGATGGTGGGCGGTAGGCCCGACTGGTGCATCTCGCGCCAGCGGCCATGGGGGGTGGGCATCCCGATCTTCTACGGAGCGAAGACGCGCGAGCCGGTGCTCGACCCGTTCGCGATCGAGTGCGTGGCCAAGCTGGTCGAGCGCGAGGGCTCGGACGCCTGGTTCGAAAAAGACGCCAAGCGCATCCTGCCGCCCGATTATCGGCACCCGAGCACGGGCGAAACCGAGTTTGTGAAGGACACCGACGTACTCGACGTGTGGTTCGACAGCGGCTGCACCTCGTTTTGCGTCATCGACGGCGTGGCCAATCCGGAATGGAAGGCCCACTGGCCCGCCGACCTGTACTTGGAGGGCTCCGACCAGCACCGAGGCTGGTTTAACTCCTCGCTTGTTATCGGGACCGCGCTCCGAGGGCGTGCTCCCTACCGCGAGGTGGTGACGCACGGATTCGTGGTGGACGAGCACGGCCTCAAGATGTCCAAGCGCTCGGGCGGGGCGGTCGACCCGGTTGTCGCAGCCGACCAATACGGGGCAGACATCCTGCGCTTTTGGGTCGCGAGCGTGGACTACGGGAACGACATGCCTTGCTCGGATGCGCTCCTTCGAGAACTGGGCGAGCAGTACCGTAAGATTCGCAACACCCTCAAATTCTTGATGGGCAACCTGTACGATTTCGACGGCGCACGCCCGAAACGGCCGCTCGAACTCGACGAATGGGCGATCGAGCAAACCGAACTGCTCTCGGCTGATTGTGTTGAGGCCTATCGGAATTACGAGTTCCGAAAGGTGCTCACGTCGGTTCACGGCTTTTGCGTCAGCCAGCTTTCGTCGTTCTATCTGGACGCGATCAAGGACGCGATGTACTGCGATGCGCCCGATTCGCCTCGCCGCCGCTCCGCCCAGTTCGCGTGCCGCCGGATCCTCTCCGCGCTCAACCGACTGCTTGCGCCGATCCTCCCCCACACCGCGGAGGAGATTCACCAGCGCCTCTTTGGAGAGAACACCAGCGTGCACGAGCAAGTGTTTGAGGCGCCCTCAAAGGATAGGCTGGAGGAGATCGAGGCGAGCCCGCTGCAAACGCGCTTCGCCGCCCTGCTTGAAGTGAGAGAGGAGACCTTCGCCGCCTTCGAGGCATGGAAGTCCGGCCAGACCGTGCGCGACAGCCAGGACGTGGTCCTGACCCTCCAAACCGAGAGCGCCGAGGTTCTCGGCTATCCGACGGAAGAGCTCGCGAATCTCTTCAAAGTGAGTTGGGTGGAGGGATCGCGCGGGGCGCCTGCGTACGCGTTCCGCTCCAGCACATTCCTCAAGTGCGAACGGTGTCGACTCCGACGGCCCGACGTCGAGATGGTCGATGGCGTGCCCCTCAGCAAGCGCGACCGCGAAGTGCTCGCCCTCCTCACAACCCAGGGGAAGGCGTGAAGGATCGCCGGAGGTTTTTCTGGGCGTTCCTGCTTGCCACCCTGATTCTCGACCAGGCGGTCAAGGCTTGGGCGCGAGGCGCGTTTGCCGAGCACCAGGCTCCCGGCTTTCCCTGGCCGGGCGTGTTTGAACTCACCCTGACTTACAACAAGGGAGTGGCGTTTGGGATGATGCAAGGCTCCGCGCTTTGGGTGGCGCCGATCGCGATCCTCATAGCCGCGCTCGCTTTCCATTTCAGCCTCCGGCATCCGGCGGAGACGCGCTGGGTTCACACCGCGATGGGCCTGATCGCAAGCGGGGCGCTCGGCAACCTCGTCGACCGGCTGCGGTATGGCCGGGTCACCGACATGTTCTGGTTTCGCGCGATCGACTTCCCGGTGTTCAACCTTGCCGATGCCTGCATCACCGGCGCGGCGATCATGATCGTTCTGACTTGGGTTATGCCCGCCGGCCACCGGGACGGCTCGTCCGAACCGAAAGAGGCCCAAGGGCCCGAAACCCCGTCCGAAGCGCCGTCGTAGGGAGGTGCATGAGGATTCCACCGCGAGGAATCGTGCCTCCCGGAAGGCTCGGCTTGCTGCTGATCGCCGCCGCGATGGTGCCGGTCGTGCTCGCCCGGTGTAAGCCCTTCGCCAAGAAGGTCGGCGAAGCCTTGGTCAAGGCTGGCGAAAAGCTGAAGGAGACGGCGGAAGAGCCGACCAAGCCGGTGGCCACGGCCTCAGCAACGAACGACGAGCGACGAGCGACGAAGCCGCCGGTCAGGAAATCCAAGCCGCGCACCAAAGCCAAGCCGACCGCCAAGAAGAAGGCAAGTCCCAAGCAAGGGTAAACCTTCGGGCATGGCCACCCTGTTCACCCGGATCATCCAGCGTGAAATTCCGGCCGACATCGTCTACGAAGACGAACATGTGGTCGCGTTCCGCGACATCAACCCCCAGGCGCCCGTGCACATCGTGATCGCGACCCGAGAAGAGACGCCCGGCCTTGCCCAACTGCCCGACCAGGGCGACCACCGGGCGATTCTGAACGCGGCGCGGCTGATCGCGGAGCAGCAGGGCCTAAAGGGCGGCTACCGACTGGTGATCAACCAAGGCGAGGATGGGGGCCAGACCGTGCCCCACCTGCACGCGCACCTGCTCGGCGGCCGCGCCATTGGCTGGCCCCCGGGTTAGAATTTCGTGGGCAACCGAAACGCATCCGGATTCATCTTCTGGTTAAACGCCCAGCGCCCGCTCCACATTAGATCGGACGCAACACCCTTGGCAGGCTTGACGCTCGTGCGCACGGTCACCGGAAATCGAAACTGATCGTCGAAGACCAACTCGACGCTTACCGCCTTGCCCGAGGCATCCTTGTGCTCGGCGAGGATGCGGTGACTCACAATCGTGTGTCCTTGGAAGTTGAGCGTCCGCGACTCCGAACGCGGAGCAAAGCCGGCCTTGCGAAGCGATCCCACGTAGGCGGTGAATACGTCGCCGCCGCCCTCGGTCCAGCCCGATAGCATCAATTTCGGGAAGTTCAGCGTCCAGGAGTCGGCCAGCGCCGTTCCCGCCTCGATTGGATGCTTAGTAGTGACGGGGCCCTTGTGCCGCCACCCGGAAACGAGGTTGGGCATATTCGGGACGAGCACGGCGCGGATGCGGCCGTCGGCGACGGCAAGGTGCTTTGCCGGTATGCCCCCCTTCATGTCCAAGTATTCGATGCGGTAGTGGGTTTCGTTGGCGATTTCGAGCTTGTTTCTGAACTCGCCCTTGCCGGCAAAGTCCTTGAGCTTTAGGTCGGTCTCGCCCATCACGCCCTTTGCCGCGTGCATCGCCGCGTCCGCCCGCGCCGCTATTTGGTCGGGAGAAAGCTGGCCCGTCACCCAGCCTGCGCTGGAGGTCTTCGGCACCTCGAAATTGCCCGACTTAGGCTTGCTCGTCGCGGGAGGCTCGGTCGGAACCGGAGTAGCGGGCGAAATCGGCGCCGGACCTGGTTGAACTGTGGGCGCGGCAGGGCTCGCCTTCGCAACAGGGGTCGGCTCGCCGCGTCGGCAGCCGGGGAGGCAAGCCAAGCTCGCCGCGAACAAGAGGAAGGCGATCCGTTTCACGCGCCGAGTCATGTTACTTCGGCTTCGCGCCGGTCCGCGCCGGTTCGCCTTGCCGCGCCCACAGAGATAGGTCGAGGCTCGCAAACGGCGCATCCTTCTCCTCGCATTCGCGAATGAAGGTGTCTTCCTCGCCCGTCAAGACCGCCCCTGCGTTTACCGACTCGGCAAGGTCGGCCAGCCGCTCGAACCGGTCGATGTGATCTTGGAAGCGAACCTCGGCGTAGTCGCGCGCCGCCACCGTGGAGATGAGGAACTGCCAGTCCGAGCCCTCGGCGAGCAAGAGTTCACGCGCGGCTTGGCGCAAGACCTCGGCCGCGCGCCCCTCGGTGATCTCGCCGACCAGCCGGCGCAGCCGCCGCTCGGCGGGGTAAAGCTTCTCCCAGGTCCAAACCGTCTGATCGTTGAGCCAGATGTAGTGGTAGCCTCCCTCGCCCCATGAGCCCTCGGGCAGGGTGATCGTTGCCCGCGGCGGCTCCTGATCCAGCAAATCGCTGCCCGACACGCACTCGATGTCGGGCTCGTGGTGGAGGGCACGGGCGACCTCCACCAGAAATTCGGGGCCCTCCCACCACCAGTGACCGAAGAGCTCGGTGTCGTACATCGCGACCAGCGTGCCCTCGCGGTCCGCCGCGCCCCGGTAGTTGCCGAGCGTCGCCTTGAGGGTGTCGACGAAATCGCGAGCGTGATCGGCGATGCGTTCGAAGGCGCCAAACGGATCGTAAGGCGCCTTCTTCCCCAAATCGCGCTTCTCGCGGCTGATCCGCCAGTAGCGGAGCCGGCCCGGATAAAGCTGCTTGTGGAACTCCAGATAGTGCTCGTCGCCCGGGTAGCCGGTGTCGCCCGACCACACCTTCACCGTGGTCTGGGGGTCGCGGGCCAGACAGGCGATGCCGTTGGGCAGCGCGTAGTGCTCGTACTCGCTTCGCGCCTCCGGCGGAGGGTTGAAGAACTTCTTGCTTCGGGCAAATAGCTCCGCCAGTTGAGGGAACTTGGCCGCGTAGGTGCCGAGCGGTTCGCCGCCCCGAATCATGTGCGAATCGACGAAGAAGTATTCGATGCCGTTCTCGGCGAGGATTTCTTCCACGCCCTTGCGCGGCCAAGGCGCTTCGCCCTCGCCGACCGGCGACTTCCAAGCGTACGCGGGGCGATACGCGCACTCGGGAAGCCAGATGCCCCTCGGCGAGCAGCCAAAAAGGCGGCGGTGCGTCTCCACACCGAGCCGGACTTGGGCCGAACAGCTCTCGTCGGTGCCCAGTAGGGGCAGATAGCCGTGAGTGGCGCAGCTGGTCACGATCTCGATGAGCCCCTGGTCTTGGAAGTACGCAAACGCCTCGACCAGATTTCGCCCCCACTGGTGCTTGAACTGAACGAGAGCGGCGGTATATACGCGCTGCCACGTCGCGGCCAGGCCCTGCATCCAAAGCTCGCCCTCGCGCTCGAACTGGCGTTGGTCGAAAAGCGCGGCGTCGATCTTCGCCTGACAATACTCCTCGAAGCCATCCCGAAACGATGGGTCCGCTAGCTGCTCGGCCAGGATCGGGGTGACGTTGACCGTCCACCGCGGGCGAATGCCCTCCGACTCGAGCCGACTGAGCGCGTTGAGCAACGGAAGGTAGCACTCGGCGGCCGACTCGTTGATCCAGTCGGTTCCATGGGGGCTCTTGCCATGTGCAAGCACGTAGGGCATGTGCGAGTGCAGGCAGAGCAGAAAGCGACCGACCGGCATGGCCCTCATTGTAGCGGGCTCAAGCGTGCTCGTATCGCGCAAGCAGCTCGGCCCACCGGTTCTGCTCGATCGCGGCGCGGGCTTCCGCCATCATGCGCGAGTAGAACGCGAGGTTGTGCAGGGTGGCGATGCGCATGCCAAGCGGCTCCTCCGCCTTGAACAGGTGCCGAACATATGCGGCGGAATAGCGCTCGGTCTGGGGAAACACGCTTTCGGGGTCGATGGGAGAATCGACCTCCGCCCACTCCGAGCCCATGATGTTGATCCGGCCTCGGAGCGAATAGATCGTGTGGTGCCGGGCGAGCCGGGTGGGCAAGACGCAGTCGAATAGGTCGATTCCACTCGCCACCGCATGCAGCACGTCTTGTGGGTGGCCAACTCCCATCAGGTAGCGGGCTTTGTCCCTCGGAAGCAGGGGAGCCGTGTGGGCAACCACCTGGCGCTGGAGCTCGGGCGGCTCGCCGACGCTGACGCCACCGATCGCGAAGCCATCGAACTTCATGCCCCCGATAACGCCCGCCGACTCGGTTCTCAGGTCGTCGTGTACGCCCCCTTGGACGATGCCGAAGAGACTTTGGCCCGGCTGGCGCGATGCGAGGCTCCGCGCCGCCCAGCGGTGGGTTCTCTTCATTGCGGCGGCTGCCTCTTCCTTAGTGCATGGATATGGGGGGCACTCGTCGAGCGCCATCGAAATGTCGACTCCGAGATCGGCTTGGGTCTGGACCGCGACCTCGGGCGAGAGAAAGAGCTGGGAGCCGTCCGTATGGGCGCGAAAGTGCACGCCCTCGTCGGTGACGCTCCGAATACGAGCCAGGCTCATGACCTGGTAGCCGCCCGAATCGGTCAGGAGCGCCTTGCGCCAACCCATGAACTTGCCCAGGCCGCCCAATCGGCGGATCAGTTCCGCTCCGGGGCGAAGCGCAAGGTGATATGCGTTGGCGAGGATGAGTTCGAAGCCCAATTCTTCGAGGTCGTCCGAGCCGAGGGTCTTGACTGCGCCTTGAGTGCCGACCGGCATGAACGCGGGCGTCTCGACCGTTCCGTGAGGGGTGTGCAGCCGCCCCCTCCTCGCCTTGGTCCCCGGGCACTGCGCAAGCAATTCGAAGCGCAGCGAGGGTTCGGGCATAGGCAACTATTATGGCCCGCTCCGCCGCCTCGACGGAGGGCACGGGTAAAACCCTCGCTATGAGCCAGCCCTACGACCGCACGTACAACTTCTCCGCCGGCCCATGCACCCTGCCGGTCCCGGTGCTCGAGCAGGCCAGGGACGAACTGCTGAACCATCAAGGCGCGGGCATGAGCGTGCTTGAGATGAGCCACCGCTCGGACCCATTCGAGGCGATCCTGGCACAAGCCCAGGCCGACTTGCGCGCGCTGCTCTCGATCCCCGCCAACTACAAGGTGCTCTTCCTGCAGGGCGGGGCGAGTTTGCAGTTCAGCATGATCCCGATGTGCTTCCTCCGGGGCGGCACATGCGATCACGTCGTGACCGGATCGTGGGGCGACAGGGCGGTCGAATCGGCTTGTCTTGAGGGGTGCGTCAACCGTATTTTCGACGCTAAGGCCACCCGTTACGACCGCGTCCCCGACCTGCACTCGCTCGCCTACGACCCGAACGCCGCTTACATGCAGTTCACGAGCAACGAGACGATCCAGGGCGTGCAATTCAAGGGCGATCCCAGCCTCAAGCAAACCGTCATCTGCGACATGTCGTCCGACATCCTCTCTCGCCCGGTCGACGTGTCGCGCTATGCGGTGGTGTTCGCGGGAGCGCAGAAGAACATGGGCCCGGCGGGCGCGACGGTCGTGATCATGCGTGAGGACATGTTCGAGCGGGTGCCCCAGAACATGCATCCGATGCTCGACTACCGGTTGCAGGCGGAAAACGACTCGATGTACAACACGCCGCCGTGCTTTTCGATTTACATGTGCGGCTTGGTGTATCGGTACACGCTCGCAAACGGGGGAGTGGCCGCGGCGCAGAAGGCGAGCAGGGAGAAATCCGACCTGATCTACCGGGCCATCGACGGATCCGGCGATTTTTACGAAGGCCATGCGCAACGGGATTGCCGCTCCACCATGAACGTGACCTTCCGGCTGCCGAGCGACGAGCTGACCGGCGCGTTCGTGAAAGAGGCTGCAACCCTGAAGCTAGATGGTCTGAAAGGGCACCGGTCGGTGGGCGGAATCCGGGCGAGCATCTACAACGCGTTCCCGCTCGAAGGCTGCCAGGTCATGGCGGATTTCATGGGCGATTTCGCCAAGCGCAAAGGGTAGGGCCGCTCATGCGCGGCACATTCCTGAACACGGCGACAGTCGCCGGAGGCGCATTGGTAGGGCTAGCGATCGGCCGGAGGGTGCCGCCGGCGTACGAGGCGATCGTGCTGGGCGCGACCGGGCTGGTCGTGATCGGGATGGGCCTGAAGATGTTCTTGCAGGCTCGCGACGTTGTGGTGGTGGCGGTCGCGGTGGCGGTGGGGGGCATCTTGGGCGTAGCACTCGGGTTCGACACGGGGCTGCACGCGTTCTCCGAATGGGCGAGAGGGCTCTTCGGGGGCGAGGCGGGGCGCTTCAACGAGGCGGTCATCACCACAAGCGTGTTGTACTGCGTCGGCCCGATGACTCTGCTCGGATGCCTGCAGGATGGGCTGGAGGGGAAGATCGAATTGCTTGCGATCAAGTCCACTATGGATGGCATCACCGCCGTGTTCTTTGCCGCTGCCCTTGGGCCGGGGGTGCTGGTGACGGCGGCGGTGATCCTCGTGTTTCAGGGTGCCCTTACGCTGATGGCCCGGCGGCTACGCGGCCTAGCGAGCGACGAAGCTTTGATTTCGGAGATGACGGGGGCGGGCGGCGTGATGCTGATGGCGCTTGGACTGGGACTGCTAGACCTGAAGAAGCTCCCGGTCGCCAACTTTCTGCCCGCCATAGCGGCGGCGCCCGCTTGCGTCTGGCTGCAGAGGCGGTTCAAGCACGTTGGGTAACGTTCGCCGCATGAGCCGTCGGCTGGCAGTGCTGGTTGTAGGCGCGGTTGCGCCCGGTGCGATGGCGCAAGGCCCCGCGATGCTCGAAGAATTCCGCGAGATCGACGCGAACGGGTGGCTTCGCCTGGCTGTGTTGCTGCTTGGGTCGATGGCCCTGGCGTGGGTCGTGCGCTACCTGATCCGGGGGGCATTTCGGCTGCTGGTCCGGCTTGGCCATGCGGAAGCGGACAAAGCCACGACAAGGGGCCTGCGACGCTCGCTTGGCCTGCTCGCGGCCTGCGGGCTTTGGTGGATCGTGCTGCCCGAACTCGACTTGCCGCTCATGGCGACGGCGCATCTGCTCTCGGCGGTCAACGTGGTCGCGTGGGTCGGCTCCACCTGGTTTGCGATCGCCATTTGGGACGGCCTCTGCGATCGGCTCGCCGAGCGCGCGTCCCAGCACGACAAGCGCGCGGAGAAACTGCTCATCCCGGTGACCCGCAAGTTCGTGCGCGCGATATTGCTCATCGCGGGCGTGCTGCTGGTCGTAAACGCATTCGGCAGAGACGTGACGGGCGCCCTCGCCGGCCTCGGCATCGGCGGCCTGGTTCTGGCGCTTGCCGCCAAAGATAGCGTCGAAAACGTGTTCGGCTCGCTCACGATCCTGTTCGACATGCCGTTCGCGCTGGGCGACTGGGTGAAGGTGAACGACATCGAGGGCGTGGTCGAGGTTATAAACCTTCGCAGCACGCGCATCCGCACCTTCGAGGATTCGCTCGTCACACTGCCCAATTCGAATTTGATAAAGGCTTCGGTCGAAAACTTCGGGGCGCGGCGAGTTCGACGCCAGCGCCTGAGCGTCCGCCTCGCGTTCGAGAACGATCCCGACCGGATCCAGGCGTTCGTCAACGGCCTGCAGACGTTTCTAGGTGGCCTCGAACTTGTGCAGGACGGTCGCTCGACAGTTCAACTCACGGAGGCGAGCGAGACCTCGCTCGGCGTGCTCGTCCAGTGCTTTTTCGAAACGAACGACCTCGACGAGGAAATGAGGCTGCGCGGCATGCTGATGATGCGCATCGTCGAACTTGCGAAGGAAACCGGGGTGGTGTTCGCCACGACCCACCTCGTCGCAAGCAAGGGCACTGATCGCTCGGCATAATCGAGCTGTGCACTGGAGCGAGTTGTGGGAGAGCCCGTCCCTAAGATCGCGCGCCTTGCGCGACTTGCTGGCCCCGGCCAGTTGGCTTTACGCGCTCGGATGGGAAACGTATGAAGCCGTCTACGCCCTTGGTCTGAAGCAGCCTGCCGAACCGCATCGGCCGGTGGTGTGCGTCGGCTCGCTTCGAGTCGGTGGCAGCGGCAAGACGCCGTTCGTGCTCTTCTTGGTCGATCTCCTCATGGCAAGCGGTCGTCGCGTCGCCGTTTCATGCAGCGGATACGGCTCTACCGCCTCTGCCGGCTCCCAGGTCGCCCCCGAAGGCGGCCTCTCGGCCAAGAGGTGGGGCGACGAGCCCGCGATGATCCGAATGCTGCGACCGAGCATCCCGCTCATCGTGGGGCGCGACCGCGTGGAGGCGGCGCGACTATGCCGCGAGCGGTTTCCGGGGTCCGTGTTGCTCCTTGACGACGGCTTCCAGCACCTTCCTTTGCGCAAGCACCTCTCGATCCTGCTCGACCCTCCTCGCCCCGGATTCTGCCTCCCGGCAGGTCCCTACCGTGAACCCCGAGGCGGGCGAAAGAGGGCGGACCTCGTGTTGCCCGACCGGTTTCGGGTCGAGGCGCACCTGACTGGCTTCACCACCCCCACTGGCGAGTCCCAACCGATCGAAGCGCTACGCGGCTCGGAAGTCGGCGTGCTTTGCGCCTTGGGTAACCCTAGCGGCTTCCTGAACGCGATGGAAGAAGCATGTCTGCGCGTTGTCTCCACACGTCTGCTCCCCGACCACGACCCGCTCGACGCAGGTAACCTGTTTGAAGGATGGCCCGACGACCGGCCGATCGCGGTCACCTGCAAAGACTGGGTCAAGCTTCGCGAACGCCCCGACGTCGCCGAACGGTCGATCCTGATCGCGTACCACGAGGTGTGGGCAGAGCCACGTGAGGAGTTTCGGAAGTGGCTGCTGGGCAAGCTCGATGATCTCCCGTCGCAAGGCATTTGAACGCAGGGCGGGCGCCTGGCTTTTCGCCTTGTTCGAGCGGAGGTTCTCGCGCAAGGATGCGATCGCGGCCGAAGAATCGGGCGCACGGCTCGGCCGGCTGGCGTACCGCCTATCCCGTAAGCACCGCCGCCGCGCTCTTGCGAACCTCGCCCTGGCTATGCCTGAACTGGAACCGAGCGAGCGTGAGCGGATCGCGCGCGGAGTCTTCGAGCACTTTGGCCGCATCACTGGCGACTTCATGCGGTCGGGCGTGCGTTCGGACAGCGAACTGCTCCAGTCGCTTGAAGTGGTTGGAATGGAGCACGCTGATGAGGCCCGGTCCTTGGGAACCGGGCTACTCGCCGTCACCGGCCATTTCGGCAATTGGGAACGCATGGCGCATTGGTTCGCGGCCCAGGGGGGAACCATCACCGTCGTGGCTCGCGACGCGAATGACCCTGGGCTCAACCAGCAGGTCCAGCGGCTGCGAAATCGGCCGGGGTTCGAAGTGCTCTCGCGTGGTCGCTCGACCCGGACCCTCATCGAGCGCCTCAAGGAAGGGGCGATCGTTGCGCTCCTGCCGGACCAAAACTCCGGTGAGTCGTTCGTGCCCTTCTTTGGCAAGCCCGCGGGCACGGTACTCGGACCGGCCAAGCTTCATCAGATGACAGGAGCGCCGCTCCTGCCCGTGTTTTGCGCCCGAACCGGTCCCGCGCGCTACCAGGTCAGGGTGTTTCCGGTGATCAACGTCGGGAAGGCGGAGTGCGCCGAGGCGATCATGGCCCGAATCAACCTCGCCATCGAGGAGATCGTGCGGGAGTACCCGGATCAGTGGCTTTGGCTTCACGACCGCTGGCGCTCGGCGCGCGAGAGAGGGCTATTCTGAAGTTTCTGCTCGTTCGTTTCTCCGCGATCGGGGATTGCATCATGAGCGTGCCCGTCGCCGACTCGGTTCGACGCGCAGCTCCCGACGCGCGGATCGTTTGGGCAGTCGAATCGCGTTGCAGCCCGGTGGTCGACCGCTTGCGCCTCGTGAGCGCTGTGCACGAGTTCCCGCGCGACCGTTGGAAACGGACGCGATGGTCACCCACCACGTGGCGAGATCAGATGATCGCTTACACCCGCCTGAGGCGGGAGCGATTCGAGCTCGGGGTCGACCTCCAGGGCCACTCGAAGACCGCCCTTTGCCTGCGTCTCGCGAAGCCTGCGCGGCGACTAGCATCGCGCGCCACCGACGCCCTCGCTCGGCGGCTCAACCCATTGGCGTCCGGCGATCCCGAATCGATGCATGCGGTCGATTGGAACCTGCACGTGCTCTCCATGCTCGGCGAATTCCCCCGAGAAGCGCATTGGACGATGCCCGACCTCGCTTGCGAGCGTCTGGCTCTTCGCGGCCGCGTGCCAAAGGGGCTACTGGCGACGATCGCGACCGCAACCGGCACTCCGGCTAAGAGCTATCCCCCCGAAGGCTGGGCGGAAGTAGCCAAGGGGCTGACGGCGATGGGGATGCGCGTGGCTTTCCTTGGGGGGCCGGGCGATCCAAGGCCGCAGGCCGCAGGTACGACCGACCTCGTCGACAAGCTCAAGCTTTCCGAAACGATGGCGGCGGTCGCGATGAGCGCCATCCATCTAGCCGGAGATACCGGCACGGGACACATGGCGGCTGCATACGGCGTGCCCGTCGTCAGCGTCTTCGGCCCGACGCGGCCCGAGCAATACCGCCCATACACTTCAAACGGAATCGCCCTCCGGGAGGGGCCCGATCCCGCCTCGGTGAAACCCAAGGCGATACTAGAGGCGGCGGCCACGCTGCTTGGGAGCCATGAGACCGCGCTTCCTCATTAGCCGACTCTCGGCGCTTGGCGACGTGGTTTGCACGCTGCCCGCCGCTTCCGCGCTCAAGGAGGGCTTTCCGGATGCGGAAATCGTGTGGGCGGTCGATCCGCGCTTCGCGGGCATCGTGGAGTGCTGTTCCGCCGTAGACCAGGTTCGCCGGGTGCGGCCATCGGGATGGCCCCCGCGCGTTCCGCGCATCGAGGGCGAATTCGAAGCGGCCTTCGACCTGCAGGGCCTGCTCAAGAGCGCGGCGATAGTGGCGCGAGCGAAGGCCCGGGCCAAGCTGGGCTACCATTGGCAACGTGAGGGCGCATGGCTCTTCTCGGCCAAGGTATCCCCCGATCCGAGCAGTTTTCATGTCGTCGACCAATACGTGGACGTCGTCAGGGCCGTCGGAGGAAAGGCAGACCGGGCCGTGTTCCAGCTTGCGCCGAAGTCGGAGGATGTTGAGAAAGTACGTGGAGCCCTCCAGGAGTCAGGGGTGACCGGTCGATTCGTTGTTCTTAATCCGGGAGCGGGCTGGGTGACCAAGCGATGGCCGCCGGCCCACTTTGCCGCCCTTGCCGATGCCCTGGCAGGTCGCGGTGTGGACGCGGTGCTGATCGGTGGGCCCGCAAAGGCTGACCAGGAGGCCGCTGCCGAGGTCATCGGGCAAAGCAGATCGCTTCCAGCGAACTTAGCAGGCAAGACGTCGGTACGCGAACTTGTGGCCCTCATCGACCTCGCGGCAGCCCATGTCGGAGGAGACACGGGCAGCACGCATATCGCAGCCGCCCTCGGCAAGCCCGCAATCGGGCTGTATTCGATCACGCTACCGCGCCGATCCTGCCCTTACGGTCAGGCCCATCGATGCCACTACGACCCCGCTGGGCTGGCGAATATCCAGCCGGGGCAGGTGTTGGATACCGTGCTGGAGGCGATCGCATGAGCCTCTCACGTCTGGAAACGGCTCTCAAGATGCGGGACGGCAAGCGTCTTGTCTTCACCAACGGCGTGTTCGATGTGCTTCATGCCGGGCACGTGCGGTATCTGGCCCAGGCTAGGGCGTTGGGCGACCTGCTCGTCGTCGGTCTCAATTCGGACCTGTCCGCACGACGCCTCGGCAAGCACCCGAATCGGCCCGTGAACGGGATCGAGGATCGAGCCGAGGTGCTGGCGGCTCTTAAGTCGGTCGACCTGGTGGTGTCGTTTGACGAAGACACTCCAGAACTACTGATCGAGGCTTTGAAACCCGAGTTTCACGTGAAGGGCGGCGACTATCGGGCGGATGAACTGGCGGAAACCCCCTTGGTCGAGAGCTATGGCGGCCAGGTGGTTATCGTGCCGCTGCTTCAGGGACGCTCGACAAGCGATATGCTGCGAAAGCTGGGTGTCACATGACGCTGTTCGATCCCGATCCGAAGCTGCGGTGGCTGTTTTGCATGACCCATCCCGATGACGAAATCTCGATCTGCTGCTGGATTCGGCGCTTGACAGCCGCCGGCAACGAGGTCTTCATCAGTTGGACGCACGCCACGCCGAGCCGAGAACGCGAAGCAAGGACGGTCGCGAACTTGCTCGGTGTGCCTCAAGAACGATTGCGATTCTTCGGCGCGCAGGACGGCCGCGTCGCCGAGTCGATCTCCGAACTTCAGGGTCCGTACACGGAGTGGATCGGCGCCGTCGCGCCGGATCGTGTCTGCTGCGGCGCGTTCGAGCAAGGCCACCTCGATCACGACGCGACCAACTACTTAGTGCATCGATCGTTCAGCGGCTCGATCCTAGAGGTTCCCTTCTACCACGCCTATCTCTCGCGGGTGCAGCGAATCAACCGATTCGCCGATCCGGCCGGCGAGCAAGTGCTCGACCTAAGTCCAGAGGAAAGGCGATTCAAGCGAGCGATGATTCGGCGGTATCCGTCGACTAACGTGCGCTCGGTGCTGAACAGCTACGAGGTGTGGCAAACCCTGCGCCTCAGACCGGCAGGACTAGTCCGAACCGAGCGACTGCGCCTTCAAACGCACACCGACTTTCGCACGCCCAACTTGCCAGAACCGCTCGCAAGATGGGTGATGTTGAGCGACGCATGGCGAAGATGGTTGCGAGCCATGGATCTGGCGGAACGCGCGGAGCCGGCTCGCCTAGCTGAGGGCACGGTACCCTAGCCCAGCGAATGTTCAGGAAGCTAATGGATCAGGTCGACCGGATGGTCGGCCGCGGGGTCATCGACGAGGAGCTGTACAGCGAGCTCGAGGAGGCCCTGCTCCAATCCGACGCGCAGGTGGCCACCGCGCACGAACTCCTCGACGAACTGCGCAGGATCGTGCGGGACGAGAAGATCACTGAGCCGCCCCTCATGAAGGAGCGCCTGAAGGCGCTCATAGCCGCGCGGTTCCAGCAAAACGGGCCCGCCGGTTTGAACGTGGCCGACGAAGGGCCCAGCCTGTACCTGTTCGTGGGCGTAAACGGCGCGGGCAAGACAACGACGATCGCGAAGGTCGCTCACCTGCTTCAGCGCAAGGGCTTCAAGGTCGTGATCGCGGCGGGCGATACGTTTCGGGCGGCGGCGATCGAGCAACTGGAAGTCTGGGCCAAGCGCGTCGGGTGCGATCTCGTTCGCAGCCAGCCCGGGGCCGACCCGAGTTCAGTTATCTTCGACGCGATCACCGCGGCAAGGGCGAGGGGCGCCGACTTCGTGCTTGCCGACACCGCCGGCCGCCAGCACAGCAAGGCGAATTTGATGAGCGAGCTGGGCAAGGTAACGCGGGTGGCGGAAAAGGCGCTCGGCCACAAGCCGGACGAGGTGCTGCTCGTGCTCGACGCCAACACGGGTCAGAACTCGCTTCGCCAGGCCGAGGAGTTTCTAAAGGCTTCGGGCGTCACCGGTCTCGTGCTCACCAAGATCGACGGCAGTTCGCGGGGAGGCGCCCTCCTCGGCGTATTCGACAGGTTCAAGGTGCCGATCAAGCTCATAGGCACGGGCGAAAAGGTCGAGGACCTCCAAGATTTCAAGTCCGAGCAGTTCGCCCACAGCCTCTTCGATTAGCGGCGGGCTACTTGGATACAATGAGCCCATGGAGCGCTCGCTTCGCCTCCTTCTTGAGGGCGTCATCGACTATGCGGGACTGTTTCCACCCGCGAAGCTCGACATGGAGGCGGCGGTCGAGGAGTACCTCGAACTCGTCCAGGGCGAGCACGCCTGGCTTGTCAGCCGGTTCGCCTGCTCGGCCTCGCATCTCGGCGAACTCGCGGCCGAACTCGAAAAGTACCCCCTCGCCGGTCCTGTCCCGGTGGCGGTGATCGGGAGCGCATCCAAGGATCGGCATCACTGGGAGGCGGGCCTCGTCCACGATGTCCACGCCGTCTCCACTTTCCGATCCAGCGCGGGACGGAGGGCCTCGATGGAGGCTTTCGAGGCCAAAGCGCCCGACAACCGCCATATCGAAACGTACCTGCGAGAAGTCGAGGGCATCGTGCCCACCGAGATCTTCATCGAACTGCCTTGGGAGGATGGGATGGAGGAATCGCTGGCGGCGATCGCCGAGAGCGATTTCGCTTACGCCAAGGCGCGAACGGGCGGCATCGAGCCTTCGATGTATCCGAGCGTTCCCGAGTTGGCCGGATTCCTCCAGCAATGCGCTCAGCTCGATCTGCCTTTCAAGCTGACCGCCGGCCTTCATCACCCGCTGCCAACCCACGACACCCCGACGGGCGGCCACATGCATGGATTCTTGAACGTGCTCGCCGCAACGACGCTCTGCGCCGCGCACGACCTGTCGCGCAGGGAAATCGAAGCCCTGCTCGAGACCGACGAGCCAAGTCGTTTCCGCTTTACCGACTCTGCGTTGGCCTGGGGCGGCTTTGAGGCGAGCCTTGCGGAGATCGAGGCGGGACGGGATTTGTTCCTTTCGTTCGGGTCGTGCTCGGTGCTCGAGCCGGTCGAGGGCCTGGCGTCTGCCGGTTTTGTTCGCCTGGCTTCCGCGGATCGGTAGGGCCAAGCCTCTGCTATAACAAACCCATGGCGGAACGGCTGTGGGCGCCATGGCGCATGAGCTACATCGAATCGCCTGGGGACGGCGGCGAGGCCAACATCTTCGTCGATCTGCCCGCCCAGGACGACGACCGGAAGAACCTCATCCTTTACCGAGGCCGGACCGCGTTCGTCATGCTGAACCGCTATCCATACACGAACGGACATCTGATGGTGGCGCCGTATCGCCAAGTCGCTGAGTTCGCTGGGCTGACCGACGAGGAGATGCTGGAGATCCAGCGCCTGCTCGCGCGGAGCGTGGAGTGGATCAGGCGGTGTTACCGGCCAGACGGATTCAACGTGGGCGTCAACTTGGGTCGTGCCGCCGGCGCCGGGATCCCCGGCCACGTTCACTGGCACGTAGTTCCCCGGTGGAGCGGCGACACGAACTTCATGACCACGGTGGGCGACGTGCGGGTGCTTCCCCAAGACCTTTGCGAAAGCTACGACCGCCTACGCGAAGCCGCTCGGGCCGACGAGAACGAGGGGCCGGCCTGATGGCGACGGTTGCGACCACCGAACTCGACTCTCTCCGCGAGCAGGCTCTTGTATGCACCGCGTGCCCCCTCGCCGAGCGGCGAACGCACGTGGTTTTTGGAGAAGGCGACCCAACCTCGCCCCTCGTGCTTGTCGGCGAGGGCCCGGGCGACCAAGAAGACCAAACCGGCAGGCCGTTCGTGGGTCGGGCGGGACAGTTGCTCGACCGAGCGCTCGACGATGCTGGAGTGGGTCGCGCGCGGGTGTATATCACCAACACGGTGAAGTGCCGCGCGGCCGATTGGGCGAGCGGCAAGCCCGTCAATCGCGCGCCTACCGACGACGAAGCGGCGGCCTGCCGGCGCTGGCTCGAACCCCAGCTTGGGCTGCTTGCCCCAAAGGTGATTCTATGCGTAGGCGCGCCGAGCGCCCGCAATCTCATCAAGAAGAGCTTTCGCATCACTCAGGAGCGAGGGCTGTACTTCCCTTGCGCCTACGCGCGCACCGCGATCGCCACCCTCCACCCGTCGTACGTCCTGCGCCAGCAGACAGCGGCGGGCGACGACGGCGGCTACGGGCTCATGGTCGCCGACATCCGGAAGGCGTGGGAAGCCGCCCGGCGCCTGGTGGAGAAGGAGCTGGATCGGGCATCCCTGTTCGACGTCTAGCTAGCCCTCTTGTCGCGAAAACTCGACGAGCCCGACGAAGTTGCCGTCGGGGTCTTTGACCACCGCCGACCAGCCGACGCCGGGCACTTCTTCTCGGCCGCGCTCTAGCGAGCCGCCGCTTCCGACCGCCTTCGTCACCATCGGGTCGAGGCTTGCCACCTCGATCCACACCGAGGGTGAACGCCCGGGCGCGACATTGTCAGCCTTCTGCAGTCCGCCCAGGTGCTGGTCGCCAAGGCCGAAAACGACCATCTTCTCGCCAAAGGCTCGGAAGGTCCACCCAAAGAGGCCTTCGAAGAAGCGCTGCGACCGGGCCAGGTCGGTGGAATCGAACTCGATGTGGCAGAACGTGTTGTGTGGCATGAGGCTCCTCGGGATCGAATCTGTCGCTAGAGTGTAAGGCGGACAGCGAGTCCCGCGCTCTACCAAAATCGCGAATTTCTACTTCTTCGCCCTTCGGTAAGCGGACGGGGAGCAACCGACCACGGCGCGGAACAGCCGGCCGAACGAAGTCGGCCCGCTGAATCCCGACTCCAAGGCAATCTCGGATACGCTCAAGTCCGTCTCGGACAGCAGTCGCTTGGCTGATTCCACCCGGCGCGCGGTCAGGTAGCGGTGGGGGGTGATCCCGAAAAACTCGCGAAATAGCCGAAGAAAGTGGTCGGCGGACAGCCCCGCCGAGCGCGCCGCCTCCGCCAGGGAGCCCTCATCCAAGGGGCAGCGATCGAGGAAAGCCTTAGCCTCGGAAAGCTGCGCGAACAGATCGGCCCGCGTCGCCCACCTTCGAGCGGGCACGCCCACCAGGCCGAGGGCGGCGGGACAGGGTCGGGGCGGAATGGCGGGAGTCGGGCGGTCGGCAGGCTCGCTCACGCCCGAGTATGGCTTCCCCGCCCGGTATGATCGAATCGTCCGTACCCAGCGACATGGCCCGGCCCACCCGCACCGTCGAAAGCCATTGGGCGCTCCGCGTTGCCACGGTCGCCGGAATTCCGATCCGCCTACACTTCACATTCATCCTGTTTCTCGTCTGGATCGTGGCGGCGGGGCGCGACTCGGGCGCGCTAGGGTCGGTGTTGCTCGTTCCCGCGATATTTCTTTGCGTGCTGCTTCACGAGCTCGGCCATGCGCTGGTCGCGCGCCACTTTGGCATCACGATCCGCGACATCACGCTGTACCCGCTTGGTGGAATCGCCACGCTTCAAGGACGGAGGCCGCGGGCCCGCGAGGAATTTTGGATCGCGCTTGCCGGCCCGGCGGTAAACGTTGTCATCGCGGGGCTCATCGCGGGCAGCCTCGTGCTTCTTCACGGCCCGCCGAAGCTGAGTTACGGGGCGTTCGGGCAGCAGGGCCTTTGGGAGGACCTGCTGGTCGCCAATCTGATCCTGCCCACCTTCAACATGATTCCCGCCTTCCCCATGGACGGGGGGAGGGTGCTCCGCGCGGTCCTCGCGATGAGCCTGCCTATCGACCAGGCGACCCGCATCGCGGCCGGGGTCGGGCAGGTGCTCGCGATGGGGATGGGGCTCGCCGGCCTTCTCACTGGCAACGTCATTCTGCTTCTGATCGCGCTGTTCGTGTTCATTGGCGCGGGGCAAGAGGTTTCCGCTACCGGCGCCCTATCCCTCATCGAGGGCCGCACCGTCAGCGAGGCGATGCTCACCCATTTCGAACGGCTGGAGAGCGGCCAAACTCTGCAACGGGCATCGGAAAAGCTGCTGGAGGGCTCGCAGCAGGACTTCCCGGTCATGATCGGTGAGGAGGTTCTCGGCGTGCTAACTAGGAGCAGCCTGATTCAAGGGCTCGCCCAGGAAGGGCCGACCGCCTACGTGTCGGGGCACATGCTGCGCGAGTTCCGCCGGGCTACGCCCGCCGATCCGCTGGAGGACACGTTGGAGCATCTCGCCTCCGCCGACGGCTCGCCCATCCTCGTGATGGAGGGCGATTCGCTGGTCGGGATGCTGACAAGGGACAACCTGAGCGAATTCCTCATGCTCGAGGCGATTCGGCATCGGCGCGGCCTTCAGAAATCCTGACCACTATTCGGCCGCGAACCTTGCCCGCGAGCAGGCGGCGTGAGGCATCGACGACCTCGTCCAGCCCGATCTCTTCGGCCGCGACTGCATCCATGGCTGCGCGGGGCATTTTCTGCGCCAGCAACTTCCAAGCTGCCTCGCGTTCTTGAGCAGCAAGCACGGTGTCGATGCCCTGAAGCCGCACGCCGCGAAGAATGAGCGGAAATACGGTGCCCTTCAACTCGGCCCCGCCCGCCATTCCGCAGGCGGCCACCACCGAACGGTGGGCTGCGCCCCGCAGCGCTCCTCCAAGCACATCGCCGCCCACCGTGTCGACGACCCCCGACCAGCGCTCCTTGTCAAGCGGCTTGCCTGGCGCGGAAAGATATGCGCGGGGCACGATTTCGCTCGCGCCGAGGCTCTCCAAATACGGTGCAAGCTCCGCGCGTCCGGTCGATGCGGCGACCCTAAAGCCCGTCGCGGCAAGAAGAGCAACCGCGAAGCCACCCACGCCGCCCGCCGCGCCGGTAACGAGAACCGGCAGATCGCGCCGCGACTCCCTCTCCGCGATAGCTTGGACGCAGAGGGCTGCCGCGAGCCCCGCCGTACCCAAAGCCATGGAGTCTCGCAAGCTCAGCCCCGAAGGAAGAGGCAGGAGATGCGCCGCCTGAGTCGACGCCCGTTCACCAAAAC
Source organism: Fimbriimonas ginsengisoli (assembly GCA_016179045.1). Classification (GTDB taxonomy): domain Bacteria; phylum Armatimonadota; class Fimbriimonadia; order Fimbriimonadales; family Fimbriimonadaceae; genus JACOSL01. Next base: position 52,661 of record JACOSL010000059.1, read on the forward strand.
CGCCCCACAGCTGCTCGCCATGCCCCCATCCCGTGAGCATCACCGGCTCGCTCGGCTTGAATCGGGGCGAGGTGGAGGAGATCACGTTGCCGGCAAAGTCGATGCCCGGCACGATCGGAAACGCGCGGAGGATAGGTGGCCCGCCGGTGACTGCGAGCGCATCCTTGAAATTCAGCCCCGAATAGGCGACGCGAACGACCACCTCGCCTCCCGGCAGGCCGTAGTCATCGAGGGTCTCGATCCCCGCCGAGAAGGGCTCGCTTGCCGTCTTGCGAGCAACCAGCGCGCGGAAGCTCACGCGCTCCTCCTTCGCTTCTGGGCCCGCAGGATGCCGATCAGCAGGGCCACGTCGGACGGGCGCACACCAGGGATGCGCGATGCATGCCCGATCGAAAGGGGCCGAACCTTGGTCAGCTTCTCCTTCGATTCGTGGCTAAGCCCCGGCGCGGCCGCATAGTCGAATACTGGCGGGATGCGCATGTCCTCGAGGCGGCGCGCCTGTTCGGCCACGCGGCTCTGGCGCTCGATATAGCCGCCGTATATCCCCGCCAATTCGATCTGTTCGAGCGAGCCCGCATCGTCGGGAAGATCGAGGGCCAAACCGGCCCCAGTTGCCAGTCCGCGCAGCATTTCGAGGTTTACATCCGGTCGGCGGAGCAATTCGAGCAACGTGACGCGCTCGCGAGGCGGAGCAACTCCGAAAGCCGCAAACGCAGCTTGGTCGGCTTGGGAAAGGCTTCGGGTTGTAAGTTCGACGAGGCCGCGCTCCACCCCGTCGCGCCGGGCGCAGAATCTCCGCCAGCGCTCATCCGAGCAGAGTCCCAACTCGTGCGCCTGCGGGGTGAGCCGAAAGTCGGCGTTGTCGTGCCTAAGCAGTAGTCGATGCTCCGCACGGGCGGTGAGCATCCGGTAGGGGTCGTCCACCCCCCGGGTCACGAGATCGTCGATCATCACCCCAAGAAAGGAATTGTCGCGAGGGAAGACGATCGGCCCTTCGCCCGTCGTCCATCGCGCCGCGTTGACCCCCGCCGCTACGCCCTGGGCTGCCGCTTCCTCATAACCGCTCGTCCCGTTGATCTGCCCGGCGAGGAACAGGCCGTCGAGCAGCTTGGACATCAGCGCGGGAGTGAGCTGCAAGGGATCGGCCATGTCGTACTCGACCGCATAGCCAGGCCGGAGCATTTCGGCTTCCTCGAGGGCCGGAATCGTGCGCAGCAGGGCAAGCTGTGTCTCGGCGGGCAGCGAGGTGGACACGCCTTGAACGTAGACCGACTCCGAATCCCATTCTTCGATCTCGAGGAACACGGGGTGGGAGTCCTTGCCCGCGAAGCGAACGACCTTGTCCTCGATGCTCGGACAGTATCGTGGCCCGACGCCCACAATCTCCCCGCCGTACATGGCGCTCTCCGAAAGGCGCTCGCGGACAAGGTCGTGGCTTTCGGGCGTCGTGCGCGTCTGCCAACATGGGAGGAGACTCCGGCGCTCGAAGGTGCGATCGTGCAAGAACGACACCGGGCCCGCGCCGGGCTCGCTTTCCATGCGCTCGGCGCGGTCGAGCCGGAGAGAAGAAAGGCGGACGCGGGGAGTGGTACCGGTCTTAAACCGGCGCAGATTCACGCCGAGATCGACTAAGAAGCCGCTGAGGGCCGTGCAAGCAGGGTCGCCGTGGCGTGCAGCCACCGTTTTACGCTTGCCTTCGTGGCACAGACCGTTGAGGAAGGTGCCGGTGGTGAGGACGACCGCCCCCGTCTCGATTCTCTCGGCATGGCCGCCGACGCTGATGTGCACGCCGGACAGCCGGCCGCCAGTGTAGAGCACGGCATCGACAGAGCCCTCGATCAAAGTGAGATTTGGTTCTGCTTCCAGCGTCTGACGCATCAGGCGGGGGTAGAGCGATTTGCAAACATGGGCGCGGACGGTGCGAACGGATGGGCCGCGGCCCGTTCCTACACGCCGGATATGGGTAAGCGCGTAGTCGGTGGCGATAGCCATCTGACCCCCGAGGGCGTCTACCTCGCGGGCGAGGTGCCCCTTCGCCGGCCCCCCGATGGAGCAATTGCACGGCAGGTGCCCGATGCGCTCCAAACTTAGGGTGATACATGCGGTGCGGCACCCCATTCGCGCGGCGGCAAGGGCAGCCTCGATTCCGGCGTGGCCGGCGCCGACCACGACTACTTCGAAGCGATTCATCGGTAGAGCGTGACCCTGCTGATTCGCTTCGGCTTGTAGTGGTGAGCCCACCGAAAAAAGGCGACGGCGTATAGCAGAGTTGCGCCTAAGGCAGCCAGACCCAGCGGCCGCTCTCCTGCCGGCCCGAACCACTGTTCCGCCTGTGCCGGAGCAACCCGCCACACGCCCCACGAAGTCCAAGCGAGGATGAGTAGTCCCGTGTAAGCCAGCAGTCGAATTCCGGCGGCCATAAACGCGCTGAAATAGCCCAAGGTGAGCCCCATGCAAGCCATAAGGAAGAGCCATAGCATGGCGGTCGGGACTTCGGAGACCGCGCCGAGTCCCACGAGAGCGGCCCAGGCGGCGACGACGAGCCAGAGTTCGAACCGACGGGCACGGTCGAAACCGCACATAAAGGGAAACAGGGCCACCGCAAGCAACGCCCCGAACGCGCCGATGTGGAGCAGGAACGGCCTGGTCGGGCCGAGCCAACCCAGCGCGTAAAGAGCGACCGACACGCCCAACAGCGCCATTAACCTTCCCTTTGCCGGATCTCGGTCCATCATGGTCGTCGGTCGGGTGTACCCGACGGACGACCGCCAATGTACACTTCCGGGCATGGCTCTGTGGCGTGTTCAGCTGTTCGCGTACCTTCGCGACCGCCATGGCGAATGGGTGGAAATCGAGGCGCCGCCAACGACTGAAGGCCTATTGCTTGCCCTCGAAGCGCGCGGAATCGGCGGGGGCTACTGCCGCTTGGCCGTGAACCGTGCATTCGCTTCTGACGGCCAATCGCTCAACACGGGCGACGAACTGGCACTAATCCCGCCGGTCAGCGGCGGCTAGTCCCACCGCTCCGCAAGCAACGCGCCCAATTGCTCCAAGAACGCCTCGTCGCTCCCATCGAATGCTCCCGCAGTGTGGCCGTCAATGTCGATTTGGCCTAGGATGCGGCCGTCTCGACGAATCAGCACGACGATTTCAGAACGGGTGCTGAGGCTGCACGCCAGGTAGTTGTCGAGCGTGCGCACGTCTTCGACAACCTGGTTTCGGCCCTCAGACACTGCGACGCCGCAAACCCCGCGTCCCACCGCGATCCGCGTGTGCTCGGTGGGCTCGCCGACGAACGCGTCGAGCACGAGCTCTCCTCCTTCCAGGCTGTAGATGCCGCTCCAGTCGTATCCGGACAAGGTCGCAAGCACGCTCATCGCCTCCCTGCGAAGAACTTCGCCTCGAAGCGCCGAAGCCCGGATGGCATCAAGAATCTGCTTGGCGCGGGCGGGATCGATCATGAGGCCAAAGGTTTACCCCTGCGGGGGTACAACGCGCTCGTGGAGCCGATCGTTTGCCTGACCGCCGAGCCTCTCGACCCGGAGGGCCTCCGCCGGGCCGTCGAGTCGAAGACTCTTGGCGGCGTGGTCGTGTTCTGCGGGGAGGTTCGCTCGGAGACCGGGGCCCGCACGACATCTCATCTGGAATACGAGGCCTATCCCGAAATGGCCCTCGCTCAAATGAAGGCGATTGGCGACGAGGCGATTGGCCGATGGCACGCGCAGGTGGCGTTGGCCCATCGCATCGGAACGCTCAAGCCAGGGGAAATCGCCGTCGTGACGGTGGCGGCCTGCGTCCATCGGACCGAGGCATTCGAGTGCTGCCGATTCTTGATCGACCGCATCAAGGCGGACGTTCCGATTTGGAAGAAGGAGATCGGCCCGGACGGGGCGGAGTGGGCGGACGGCAGCTAACCGCCCGCAAGCTGCGGACTGGACTTCGGATTTGTGAAGTTGCCCTTCCCGGCGGTCAGGTTGCGGAAATCTTTGCCGTCGCGACCGATCGAGCACAAGGCGCGCTCGCCGGATTGGGTCGAGAGGCCAAAGACGATCGTGCGCCCATCAGAACTCCAACTTGGCGAATAGATAAGCGAAGCACCAATGCTCTTGCCCGCCTCGGGGAACACTTTCAGCCCGTGCTGAATGCCGCCGCTCTCCGTAGGCACTACGAACAATTGCTTGGCTTCGGAGTCGCCCGAACCATGGTACGGCCCGGCCGTCATCAGCAAAGACGCTCCGTCGGGCGAAACCGCGATCTGTCCGAAGCAAGCCGCGTCGTCGCGACTCGCAACCACCGGGCCGGCCGGTGCTTCGGTTGAATCCGGATCGAAGAGTTGAACCGCATGCTCGAACGGGTGGGTGACTTTGCCGTCCTTCACGAACCGATCAGGGATTTCATTCGGGTTTGGGAAATGGAACCCTTGCGAGGCGAATACGAGGGTTCCAGTGCGAGGGTTGACGTCGATGACGATACGGTCGCCGGCCGCGACGACATAAGACTGCATATCTCGTTTGACCTCGTCCGGGCTTTTTCCCTCGGGTGGAATGAGTCGTTGGAGCACGAGCATCTCGCCCTCATCCGTCCGGCGAATCACCACAACATAGGTCTTGCCCTTTAGGTATCGGGCGGTTCGCACCTTTTGCTGCGCGCCCAGGCCGAAGGCGCCCAGGCGCTCCCCCGACGACTCGTCGCGGGTGTCGACTTCTTTATGCTTGTCGGGCGGGATCGGGAAGACTTGCGAGGCCTTCCCCGAACCAGGGTCGAGGTCCCATGCCTCTCCCGAGAAGACGATGAGGGGATGAGAAGCGCCGGGGTCGCCAACCGGAAAGGAGGGATCACTCTTAGCGATCTTGCCCAGAGTGCGCCGTTCTACTTGGCCGGTGGCGAGATTCCAGCGAAAAATATTATAAGTCTTGTCCTGGCGGTCGCTGCTGAAGAATATGCGATTGCCGTCCGGGCGCCACGCGAACTCCCGGTCGGTCGAGCCTGACTTGTATCCGGGACACGGCACGATGCTTCCGTCGGGCTTGATCACCACGAGCCGCGAGCCCCCATCCCTTTGCAGTTGAAGCGCGGCGATCCAGCCCGCCGAGTGGACCGAACCAAGATCGACGTCTTTGTTCTGACCGGTCAGCCACACGTAGACGGCCAGCAATACCGCCGCCGCTACGGCAAGAACCGCCGAGCGTTGCACGAGTTTGCGGTTGATCTTAGGCTGGGTCGCATCCATCGCGGTGATTATCGCAGACTTGCTCCAGGGCGAAGGCGCCAGCCGTTGGCGAGGTCGCGCCCGCTCATGCGCTTCTTGCCTTCCGGTTGCACCTCGAGCAGGTCGATGCTGCCGTCCTTGAAGACAACCAGGCAGCCCTCGCCTCCCGCAATCATGTCGCCTGGTTTGCCGCCCGCTTCGGCAAATCGCGCGCGCGAAATTCGAGTCGCGCTTCCCGCAATTCTGAGGAAGGCGCCTGGTGAGGGGGTGAAGGCTCGAAATCGATTGTATTCGCTGCGCGCGGCCCGGTCGAAGCTCAGTTCCGCCTCCGACTTGTGCACCTTGAGGGCAAGGCTGGCCAGGTCGCCTCGCTGGGGCGTTCTCAGATAGCCGCCCGCCGCCAGCTTGGGCAGCCAGGCTCGAGCCAATTCGCCCGCCATTTCCGCAAGCCGGGTCTGGAGTTCCCCGTATGTTTCGTCCGGCCCGATCGGCAACCGCCCGGTATGGATGACGTCGCCCGTATCCATGCCCTCGTCCATCTGCATCAAGGTGACTCCGGTCTCGGTCTCACCCGCGAGGATCGCGCGCTGGATGGGCGCCGCCCCCCGATACGCGGGCAGGATAGAGCCGTGCAGGTTGACGCCGCCCTGCTTGGCGATCGCAAGTAAGTCGGGTTTGAGTATCTGGCCATAAGCCGCTACGAGCAACAAATCGGGCGCCAAGTCCTTCACCCAGCGCAACAGTTCTTCGGCACCGGCCCTTTCGGGGGTCGCGACCGGCAGGCCAAGCTCTTCGGCTACTCGGCGAACGGACGATGCCTGCGGCCGAAGGCCCCTTCCGCTCGGACGATCGGGTTGTGTCACAACTAGCGCCACGTGGGCAGCCACCGCGCGCAAAGCAGGCGCCGCGAACTCGCCGGAGCCGAAAAACACGATTTTCATTCGTTCTGATCCGGATTGGTCTCGGGGCTTTCCCAGTGCAGGGTGGCCGGGGCCGCCTTGTCTATGAACAGGATGCCGTCTAGATGGTCGATTTCGTGCTGGACGACCCTTGCCGCCATGCCCTCCATTTCATAAATGAAGGCGCGGCCCCTCCGGTCTAGCGCCTCGACCTCCACAGTCTCGGGCCGCTCGACGTCGCCGTAGAGCCCGGGAAGGCTGAGACATCCCTCTTGCATCACGCATGAGCCCGTCGCGGAGATCACAACTGGGTTGATCAACACGGTCGGTTTCCGATCGGGCGAGATGACGATCACTCTCTGCAGGACGCCGATCTGAGGAGCAGCGAGCCCGACGCCGTTCGCCTCGCGCATGATTCGGATGAGGTCGTCGGCGAGCAGACCCGTCTTCTTGGAAACCTTGGGCACGGGCGCGGCCGCCTTGCGAAGAACCGGGTCGGGGATCTTGTAGATCGGGTGCCTGGCGTCGCGAACGTAGAGATCCTTGAACTCGTCCGGCACCACCGGCGCCACCTTCTCCATCAAGTAGATTATGGCTTGAGGTCAAAAGCCCTTACAGGGCTCGACCCCAGACTGCCCACGCGGTATCTTGCAGTGATGGTTCGGTTGCGCCTCGTGTCTGCGGTGGCGGTCATCGCGACCCTCGCCACCGTTGGTTCGGCGACGCCTTGGCCCGATTCTTCCGATCAACCCCTCTCCCTCGAAGCCGCGCTCAAGCTCGCCAAGGAGCGAAACGGCGCGGTGCGCGCGGCGCTCGCCGACCTTGCCGCCGCCCGAGCCCGCACCCACCAGAGCCTTGCCGCATTTCTGCCTACCCTGACGCCAACCGCACAATACGTGAGCGATCGCCATCAGGTGGATCTCGGAGACGGAAGCAAGCCGTTCGTCCAATCGGAAGGCTGGGCCACCTCGGCCTCCGCGTCATGGCGACTGCTCGATTCCGGCCAGCGACAGATGAGCTACATGGCAACGAGACGGGCGGAGGCGGCGGCCGACGCCGGGGCCCTTCAGACGCTGAGGAGCACGCTGTTCGACGTCCACCAGCAATTCCTCGACGCCCTGCGCGCTCAGGAGCTACTCAAGGTCAGCCAGGGTCAGGCGGAGCTGGCGCGCACCATCTTGGATCAGACCAAGGTGCGGGTCCAGGTGGGCGACGTGGCCAGAAAGGAAATTCTGCAGGCGCAGGCGGACAGCCTGAACGCGCAGGTGCAGGCGCTCGCGGCCAAGACCGACGTCGACAACGCCCGGGCAACGCTGAAAGCCACGCTCGGATGGGAAGCCGCGACCTCGTTGCCACCCCTCGAGCCGACCCGGGAACCATCGACACCGAAACTCCCTACGCTGGCGGAAGTGCTCAAAGTCGGTCTCGCCGAGCGGCGCGACCTCGTCAGCGCGCGCAGACGAGTCGAGAGCTTGCGGTTCATCAAGCTGCGCGCGGACAGGCAAGCCGGTCCGTTGCTGAGCCTCGACGCGCGCTACGATCAGGCGGTCTCCCCGGTCTCGCTCGAAGGGCGAAGCGTGGCTCTCACACTCACCGTTCCGTTCTTCGACGGGGGCCTCTCGCGTGCACAGGCGGAGGAGGCCAAACAGAACTGGATCTCGGCCCTGCGAACGTTTGAGCAAGAGGAGCGGACCGCCGGCGCCGAAATCGAGGCGGCTTACAACGCGGTTGAAACCAACGCTAACCGGCTCGGGGCCGCACGCGCCGCCCTCGAAGCGGCGCAGACCAATTATCAGGCCGCAGAAGAAGCCCAACGCCTAGGCGCGTCCACCCTGCTCGACGTGCTCACCGCGCGCGTGACGCTGGCCACCGCCCAGTCCGGCTCCATCCAGGCTCTGCACGATTTCGTGCTCGCAGAAGTGCGACTAAGGCTCGTGACAGGTCAGCCAATCCCAGGGGAGGCGTAAGGCTTGCCGGCTGTAATCGAGACCAAGGGGCTTTGCAAGGATTACGCGATGGGCGAGCAGGTCGTGCACGCCCTGCGCGATGTGAGCGTCACGATCAAGCCGGGCGAGTTCGTCGCGATCATGGGCCCTTCGGGCTCGGGCAAATCCACCTTCATGAATGTGGTCGGATGCCTGGACCGGCCTACCTCGGGCGAGTATCTGCTGAATGGGGAGGACGTCTCGCCGCTGGGCGACCGGGACCTCGCCGCGATCCGCAACAAGAAGATCGGCTTCGTGTTCCAAACGTTCCATCTGCTGGGTCGGTCGACCGCGCTGGCCAACGTGGAACTACCGCTCATTTACGCCGGTGCGGGCAACAAGACGGCAATGGCGAGGAGGGCGCTCGAAACGGTCGGATTGGCGGACCGGATTAGGCATAGGCCGAACGAACTGTCTGGCGGGCAGCAGCAGCGGGTGGCGATCGCGCGGGCGATCGTCAACGACCCGATACTCATCCTCGCCGACGAGCCCACCGGCAACCTGGATTCGCGTACCTCCGAGGAGATCATGGCCGTGTTTCAGGAACTCAATCGGGCGGGGAAGACGGTGGTGGTCGTCACCCATGAGCCCGACATCGCCCACCACTGCCTTCGGATTCTGCGATTCATCGACGGTCGCATCGTCTCCGATGAACCTGTGACCAAGCCCTTGGACGCTCGCGACATGCTGGCTGCTATGCCTTACCCGGACGCGGCGCCTGTTGAGGTAGCTCCCGCCTTTCAACTCTAGGCCGGACCGACCACGAGAATCACAAACGTTCCCGGCACCATGCGAGGTCGGCGCTGGCCCTCGACCGCTTGCGTTTCGGCAGTGGCGAGGTAGATGCGGTGCGTCGTAGGATCAAGCGCGCAGGTTCTCGCGCCTCGCTGGGTTACCAGGGTTTGAATCACCTGATACTTATCCGGCGATTCCTGCCTCGCGATGGTGAGGGTGCCCTCTCCGTTGGAACTGAAAACGAGCCCGAGCTTGGGATCGAATACGCACGCGTCCGGCCCCTTCCCGATCGGCACCTCGCCAACCAGCTTGGACCTCACCGAGTCGGAGACCATCATCCTGCCCCCGTCGCAGACCGAAAACAGCCGTCGATGGGCGGGGTCGAAGCCCAGCCCGGTCGGGCTATCGCCCGGCTTGATCGACCAATGCTTCAGCACCTTGAGGGATTTGGAATTGAAGCACACGACCTCGTTGGTGTCTTCGACATTGACAAACACCTTGCCGCGCCCGTCCGCCGCGCAAAACTCAGGCTTGCCACCAAGTGGCACCGAGCCGGCAACCTTGCCCGTCTTGGCATCGACCGCAGTGGCGTCTTTGCTAGCCGCGTTGAAGGTGAACACGCGCCCGCTCGCGTCATCGAACAGAATAGCGTCGGGGCGGTTGCCGACCTTGACCGCTTCGATTTCCTTTAGCGTAGCGAGGTCGAAAATGGTGACGCTGTCGTCCCCGCCGTTGCTGGTGAATCCACGGTTGAGCTTGGGGGCAAACACGGCTTGGTGCGCACCCTTGAGACCGCCGATCGTTCCTTCGACCTTGCCCGTGTCCGCATTGACCACATCGATGCGGTTGCCTCGAGAGACATAAAGGCGGCGAGAGGCGGGATCCAAGGTGAGATAATCCCAGCCTCCGTCGCCTCCGATCTTGAAGCGCTCGACTACGGCGAATTGGACAGGCGCTTTGGGTGACGTCACGTTCGCCAACCCGACCACTCCAAGCGACGCCCCCAGCAATATCAAGATCGTTCGATTCATTTTTTTGCCCCCAGTCGAGACCTGCCCGACCATTCCACTGTACGCGATTCGTCAGCAGCCCCGTTCCGCTCCGCGTGGTGCGCTATGATCCCCTTCATGACGCAACAATCCTTGCGCGCTTGGTGGTGGGCCAAGCAGGGGCTCGACGGATCACTCATCGGTAAGACCGCCCGCGAGGCACTCCTCCGCGCCGGTTGGAGCCGCTCGGTCGGGGGCGCAAACCCCTACATGTCCGTCTTCGCACGCACCGGCGCTCCTCGCGCCTCGATCGACGCAGAGGCAGGGAACCTTCAAATCCAAGAGTTGCCCAGTGCTAGGGGCTGCACCCACGTCCTTCCCGCTGAAGACTTCGCGCTCGGCCTGGGGGTGGCACAAGGGAGCGGAGCGGAGACCGAGATCGTAAACGCTAAGAGGTTCCTGGGGGTGACCGACGAGGAACTGGGCAGGCTGGCAGAGGCGACCTTGCGCGCGCTTGAGGCGGGTCCGCTCGATCCCAAGCAGATCAAGGACGCAGTCGGCGGGGCCGCGCGAAGCCTGGGGGAAGAAGGCAAGAAGCGGGGGATCAACTCGACCCTGCCGCTCGTGCTTGGCCGTCTGCAGATCGAGGGCTCGATCCGCCGCGTGCCGATCGAGGGTCGCCTCGATCGGCAACGTTACCGCTATGCGCTTTGGCGTCCCAATCCTCTTGCTGGCTTTGGCTTGTCGCGCGAAGAGGCCTTTACTGAGTTGGGCCGCCGCTACTTCAGCTGGATCGGCCCCGCGTCGCTCGGCCACTTTCAATGGTTCTCGGGCCTAGGAGTCAAGGCGGCGAGCGAGGCGCTCAACCCACTCGGCCTCGTGCCGGTGGCGGAGGGCACCGATCTTGTTGGGTTCCCATCCGACGTTGATGCCCTGCGCTCGTTTGCCCCGCCCAAGGATCCGGTCTACAACCTCGTGGCAAGCCTGGATTCCGTGCTGCTGCTTCGCCGGGACCTTGCCTCGCTGCTCGACGAGGAAGACAGCGGCCGCGAGACCGCGACCGCTACCGAGCTCAGCCCGATTTCGGGCCTCCAGGACCTGTACTCCAACGCGATCCTCGACCGCGGGCGACTTATCGGCCTTTGGGAGTTCGAGCCGAGCTCGGGCACGATCGCGTGGACGTGCTTTGTCGAGCGAAACGACGCACTGAAGGCGGAGGTGGCAAGAACGGAGGCTTTCATCCGCGACCAGCTCGAGGATTGCCGTTCGTTTAGCCTGGACTCGCCCGAAAGCCGCAAGCCGCGCATCGCCAATCTGCGGCTGCTGGCCGACCGCGAAGCTGCGCCTGTTCGATAGGGTTTGCAGCTGGGACATTTGCCCCCGCGGCCCGCCTGCTCGTCTTCGCCGAACCGAGAGTCTCACTCATACCGCAGGGCCTGGATCGGGTTCAGGCGCGAGGCCTTGCTCGCGGGATATATCCCAAAGAATAGTCCGACACCGGCCGAAACGACGAGGGCCAAGACGAGTGCAATCGGGCTGATGACCGTCTCCCAGCCTGCGATCTTTGCCAGCAAGGCCGACGAACCCACACCCAGCACCACCCCGACCAGACCGCCGATCATCGCGATGATCGACGCCTCGATCAGGAACTGAAGGAGAATGTCGCGGGGCGTGGCCCCCACTGCCTTCCGGATTCCGATTTCGCGCGTGCGCTCGGTCACCGAGACGAGCATGATGTTCATAATCCCGATGCCTCCTACCACGAGCGAGATCACCGCAACTGCGGTCAGCATCATCGTCATCGTTTGAGCCACGCTTTGCGAGCGTGTCAAAAGGTCGGTCTGGCTCATCACCTGGAAGTCGTCGCTCTCTGGGAACGGCGGACGCAGGTGGTGGCGAATGCGCAAAAGCGCGTTGATCTGCTGCTGGGCCAAGGGCATCACTTCCGGGGTGACGCAGCTTACGCCGATCTGGTCAAGGCGCGAAGTGCCGAGCACACGCTCCATCGCGACAGTGAGGGGAACGACGACCACGTCGTCTGGATCCGGACCGAACGAAGCGGCGCCCTTCGGCGCGAGGATGCCGATCACGAGAAAGCTATTTCGGTTCACCAAAATGGTGCGGCCGGTCAGGTCGGTAAGTCGGCTTCCGGTCAGCTTTTCGCATAGGGCCTGGCCCAAAACGCACACGCGAACGCTGCCCTCGTTCTCGAAGCTGTTGAAGAACCTTCCGAGCGAAACGGGAGCATTGTTCACGGAAACGTATTCGGGTGTTGTCCCGACTACCGATGAGCTCGTGTCCACCCCCGCAAGGCGTACCTGAACGTTTCCGCGTACCTGAGGCGCAACCGCAGAGATCGTTTCCGGAAAAAGTTGGCCGATGACGCGGGCGTCCTGAACGGTCAGCCTGTTGGCGGCCTGGCTGCCACTGCCGGCGCGCCCCACCGCAGTCAAGCGAATGCGACGCGGACCCTGCCGTACCGTCAGCAAGTTGGTTCCTAGGGAATTGATCTGGTCGGCGACGCTCTTGGACGCCCCCAACCCGATCGCGACAACGAGGATCACGACGGCGACGCCGATCACGATGCCCAGCATCGTAAGGAACGTGCGCGCCTTGTTGATCGAGAGGGCGCGGAGCGCAAGGCGGAGGTCGCTGACGAAATTCATCGCCTGCCTGCGCTTCCCGGGAGCGGCTCGCGCATCCGGGCGATCATCTCGCTTGCACGCAGGCGTTCGGTGATTGGCTGGTCTTCGATGATCCGGCCGTCGCGCATCGCGACCTGGCGCTTGCAATGTCGAGCGATGTCCTGCTCATGGGTCACCATGAGAATCGTTGCGCCGTCGTCGTTAAGCTGCTGGAAAATCTGCATGATCTCCTCGCTCTGCAGACTGGCGAGGTTCCCGGTTGGCTCGTCGGCGAGGATGATGCTTGGCTCGGTAACGATCGCTCGGGCGATCGCCACCCGTTGCTGCTGGCCCCCCGACAATTCGCTCGGTCGATGCTCGAGCCGGTCCCCCAGGCCGACCCGCTGCAACGCCTGCTGGGCAAGCTCGGTACGATTGCTTCGCCGGCCGTATATGAGAGGCACCTCGACGTTTTCTAGGGCGGTCGTTCTCGCAAGCAAATTGAAGCCCTGAAACACGAAGCCGATTTTCCGGTTTCTGATTGCCGCGAGTTCGTACTCGTCGAGCGTGGCGACTTCCACTCCATCTAGCTGGTAGGAGCCGGCATCGGGTACGTCGAGGCACCCGACGATGTTCATGAGGGTGGACTTGCCCGAGCCCGAGGCGCCGGTGACCGCGACGAATTCGCCGCTTTCGATGTCTAGGTCGACGCAATCAAGCGCGAGCAGTTCCTGCTCGCCCATTTGATAAATTTTGGTGATGCCCCGCAGTCGCAGAAGCGGGCCCGTGGCGGACGCATCAGCGTGGGCGTCCACCTGGTCCTCCTCCGCCACTTCCAAGGAACGAGGACCCACCCTGTGAGGTCTGCGGCGCTCCCCCCGCCATGACCACGACTTCGCCGCCTTGCAGGCCCTTCAGCACCTCGATATTCACGCCGTCGGAGCCGCCTGTCGTGATCGATTTCCTTGTGATCTTCTTCTCGCCACCCGTCGTTTCGAGCACCTGCACCGACGGGCCTCGCGTGCCCAACTGGACGGCAACAGCAGGCACGAGCAGCACGTTGGTGCGCCGCCTGGTTTGGATTGTGACGTTGGCGGTCATGTCCGGTTTGAGAACCTCCTTGGCGCCCGCGACCGAAACGGTCACGCCATAGCTCACCACGCCCTGCTGAATCGTAGAGCCCGAGGCAATCTTGATCACCTTTCCCTCGAAGGTCCTGCCCGGGAAAGCATCGACGGTGATGTTCGCGACCTGCCCGAGCTTGACCTTCGCAATGTCGGTTTCATCGACGAAGGCGTCCACCTCCAGCCGCTTGAGATCGGCGACGATAATCACGGTGGGCGCCGAAAGGCCGGCGGCGATGGTCTCGCCCTGCTGGGCGCTTAGTTGGAGCACCGTGCCGGAAATAGGCGAGCGGATGAAGCTCTTGTCCATTTGGGCTTCGTTCAGCGCGACTTGGGCCGCAGCCTGGAGGACGGCGTCTCGCGCCGCCTGCACATCTTTGTCCTTGACCACATCGTTGGAGATGCCGGCGGCAGCCGCGGCCATAGCCGCCTGCGCTTGTCGCACCGACGCCTGCGCATCTCGAGCCGTAGCCTGTTTCGACTCCACAATCTGCGTCTCCGATTTCGCCGCCCTTAGTCCGGCTTGAGCGCTATCGACCTGGTCCTTCGCCACCTTCAAATCCGTGGAGACCTTCTCCTTCACCAGGTCGTAATTCGACCGCGCGGATCGAGTTTGCGATGCGTTCACGGCTGCCTGAGCTCGAACGACGTCGAGTTCCGCTTGTGAGGCGTACCCCTTCGCAACCAGAGCTTCCAGCCGCGCAAGACTAGCTGCCGAACTCGCCGAATTGGCCTCCGCCTGCGCGAGTTGCTCCTTTGCCGTCTGAATTTGGAGTCCCGCCGTTAGCGTCATATAGCTCAGATTGGACTGCGCGGAGGAGAGCGCCTTCTCCGCTCGCACAATGTCGGAGGCGGTCGCCTCCCCCTGCTGACCCGCATTTGCCTGTGCCGCCTGTAGGCGGTCCATAGATCCCGCATAGGCCTGCCGCGCGCCTTCGATCGACGAGACGGTCTGCGCTCGCTCCAAGGGGACGCCGGCGAGTTGCTGCTGTAGCCGGCTTTGCGCCTGCGCCAAGCTCGCTTTAGCTTGGTCTAGCTGAGCGCGCAAGTCGGGCGCATCGAGCTCGGCGATCACTTCTCCTGCCTTGACCGTGCTGCCGACGTCGGCAGCCAAATATTTGATCCGCCCGGTGATCTGGGAACCGATCTTCACCATCGCGCCCGTCTGCGCGGAAATGCTTCCCGTGGCGGAAACGGTCTCGATAAGATCGCCCCGCGTCACGGTGGAGGTGATCAGGCTGGGGCCAGAGCCTTTGCGCAGCCTAGCGGAACCCCAATAGGCGAGCGACAAGAGCAGCAGGGCGCCGAGCGCCCAAACAATTCGGCTACGCAGCGCCTTCGTTCGGCGTCCCGAGGACTTTTCAGCAGGCGAGGGCTCGACGGCCACGCTCGGTTCGTTCATGTTTTTCGACTTTAGCCGGGGAGCCCCGAGATATATACGTCATCGGGACCCGCGCATGCGCCTACGGGGTTTCTTTCCGTAAGGTCCCATAATGAGACCCGGCGATCGAGGGCCTCTTTCTGGGCCCGCCGGTGTCAGCCGTGAGTTTGCCGGCTTTTCGCTTTCCCCATCGCGCGAACTTTACGAATCGCGGGTGGCCGGCTGGTCATTCTCAATCCCGATAGGACGGCACGCGCCCGTCGCGCCTACTTGGCCTTCTCGCGCTTCTGGGTCGCCGACTTGACCTTCGTGTGAACGGTCAACCAACGGCCCTCGACCTTGCGCCAGGTGTCGACGCCAACTTCGTGGCCCTTCATCACGAATTTGCCCTTCTCATCCTTGCCCCACATGCGATAGGCCCAGTCGTAGCCCACCGCGACGTCCGCCCCAACCGACTTGACCGAAGTTACGCGTACTCGGCAACGAAAACGCTCCGCAGCCCTGATCGGGTCCAACTCGCTCTTTATGAAGTCGACACGGTTGAGAGTCTTGCCGTCTTGGCCCTGGATCGTGAAATCCTTGTCGAGCATTTTCTCGAACGCGTCCATGTTGCGCTGGTTGAACACGCGCTCGATTCCAGCATAGGTCTTGAGCCAAGCCTTGCGATCGGGCGCGGAGGCGAAAGCCACCAGCGAAGCGGCGAGGAGGACGAGGACAACAAATCGTTTCATGTGGGCGATTATGGCTCTGGATGCCGTTGCCCGCAAACGTTCCCCAAACCGGCTGAGGCTCAGGCTGACGTATTTGGAATGGCCGTTCCGGTCTGCCGGGCTGCGAGGAAGCCTTATGCGGGGGGCAAAGAGTATGCGCCGGGCTTGATGGCATCCAGCCAGCCCTCGATAATCTCGATATGCAGGCGGGTGAGGGCGTCGGGATCGGCGGGAGGCGTCAGGCCGCGCCCCGCGCAATGCTCGCCCACCACCGAATCGACGTCGAGCCAATTGCCATCCGGCAGCCCGGCGGCGTCCAACTCGCCCTTCTCCACCAGTTCGGACACGTCGGCAAGGCGAGTGAACAGCTCCACATAGCGCTCCGCCGCCTCGAAATACGGCTCCACGCCCTGGCCCTTGAGAAAGTCGCCGACGGTACCAGCCGAGCCGTACACGCCGAGCGAGCCCGGCTCGGGGTCGACGCGGGCGAACGCCTCGACCCCAGGTCCGGCGCTCCAGCGCCCAAGCGGGTACACGCGGCACGCGGTGGGCCTATCTGAGTGGACGCTGCAGCCTTCCTCGCCGAGAAAAACGCACGCCCCGCCTTCCTCGGGAGGATGAAACCGAAGGAACGTGCCCTCTCCGCCAAGAGTCGATTGCTCGATAAACTCGCCCGTGCTCACACCAAGACGGTGGGCGAGGCGAACCACCTCATATGGATTGAGGGGGATGGCCTTGTTATGGCAGCACCTCTTGCAGCGGTTGCAGACGTAGCTGAAGTCATCGCTACGCTGCAGATCGAATTGCCGCGTCGCCGGTATCCCTGCGAATTCAACGTTCGAGCCGGAGGACGCCTCCGACAACCTAGCCGCCCGGCCGTGGAGGCAGCGGGACGAGCTTGTCTTGCAAATATCCGCGGTTCAGCCCGATCAAGATGCCTTGATTCAGCTTGACATCCGCAGAACCCCAGATTAGTTGGCCCTTCACCTGCTTGGCATCCCACTTGACGAGCTTGATTTGCACGTTCGAGCGCGGGTCCGTGATCAGGAGCTTCATCATCTCTGGAGGCAGCTTGAGCGCGAACCGCGCTGGGCCGCGCCGCATCTTTAAGGTCAGCGCGCTGTGCACCAGGAACTCGCACTCATACTCGCCGTACGCCAGCTTTTGAGTCAGGCTGCCGCCCATCTCTTCCTGCTGTCCTGCGAACACGCTCCGCGTAACCAGAAGCCCCGTGCCCAACGCGGCGACCGCCTTGAACAGCCCAAGCGCCTCGCGCCTCGAAATCGATTCTTGCTTATCCATCCCTTCCCTCTCTTGCCGCCCATTGTATCACGAGCGCTTCTTGGGTGCAAGACGCGCAGCCGCGTCGGCGGTTTTGGCGAACTCATTCTCGGTAGGACTATGCCCAGGCGCGGGTTGGCGTCAGGCTACTATAGGGCCGTGATGCACCCTCGACACCCCCTTGCCAAGGCTGCCGCCCTTGTTGGCGCATGTGCCATCCCCCTGATTGGGCTAACAGCCCGCTTGGGTCCGGACCCCAACGCCTATCGGGCGGAAATGGCGAAATGGCGCGCCGAGCAAGAGGCCGACCTTAAGAAGGAGAACGGCTGGCTGAGCGTGGCGGGGCTGTTCTGGCTGGCGGAAGGCGATAACACGGTTGGCTCCGGCGCTTCGTGCAAGATTCGGCTGCCCGGCTCGGCTCCCGCAGACGTGGGCGTGTTGAGCCGGAACGGCGAGCATGTTAGGCTGAGGGTCGCAGCTGGCGTTGCAGTGACTGTCGGCGGCAAGCCCGTCACCGATCAGGAGCTGAAGACGGACGCGAAAGGCTCGCCCGACCGGGTGAAGGTCGGCGATCTCACCTTCACCATCATCCAGCGTGGCGCCCGCATCGGGGTGCGGCTGTTCGATCCTAACTCCAAGGCCCGGCGCGGGTTCACCGGCCTGCACTGGTTCCCGGTCGATCCCGCTCTCCGGATCAAGGCCGCGTTCAACGCCTACGCCAAGCCTAAGATGATCCCGATCACGAATGTGCTCGGCGACGTGCGCATGGCGCCCAGCCCCGGCTACGTGGAGTTCAAGGTCGGGGGCAGGAAGATGCGCCTGATCGCGGAGACCACTGATACGGGCCTGTTCTTCAACTTCCAGGACCGGACGAGCGGGAAGACCACCTATCCGGCCGGGCGCTTCCTTGATGCGCCGAAGCCCTCGGGCGGGTTCGTGGCGATCGATTTCAACCAAGCCACCAACCCGCCGTGCGCATTTACCTCGTTCGCCACCTGCCCCCTGCCCCCGGCGGGGAACCGGCTTGGGGTCGCGATCCGGGCGGGGGAGTTGAACTACCATTTGGCATCCGGCTGACCGGCGCGCCGCTACCGGAGACATAATCACCCGACGTGGGTGCTGCACTCGTCCTCTTCGGAATCCTGTTGGTGCTCGTCATGGCCTGGGAGGCCTTCGAGACGGTCGTTCTGCCCCGGACGGTGTCGCGCCGCTTTGGGGTGACGACGCTGTATTTCGCGGGCGTGTGGCAGGTCACCAGCCTGATGAACCGGCTCCTCGGGAAGCGCCCGGTGGCTCGCGAGGCCCTCATGGCGGTCGCCGGGCCGCTGAGCTTGATCCTGCTGATGGTGGTCTGGTCGGCCGGGATCATGCTCGGATTCGCTCTCATCCAGTTCGGGCTCGGAACCCCGATGAGCGGCGGAGTGCACGACCTTGGCATTTACCTCTATGTCAGCGCCGCGACTTTCTTCACCCTAGGCTATGGCGACATCGTCGCCTTAAGCGGGGCGGGGCGAACCATCTCGATGATCGAGGCGGGCGTCGGCTTTGGCATGCTTGCGCTCGTGATCAGCTACATTCCCGTGCTGTACCAAGCCTTCTCCGCCCGCGAGCGCATGTCCCTGCTGCTCGATGCGCGCGCCGGCTCGCCTCCGGTGGCGGACGAACTGCTTGCAACCTATGGCGACGACTTGGACGGGCTTCGGGCGCTCTTCGCCGAGTTCGAGCGATGGGGCAGCACCCTCCTCGAGACGTATCTGAGCTATCCCGTGCTGACTATGTATCGCTCCCAGCACGAGCAACTCTCGTGGATCGCCTCCCTGACCTGCATCTGCGATTCTTGCGCGCTGGTCCAGGTCGCCTACCTCGAGGATTCGGAGCGGATGAAGAACCTCCAGCGGCAGGCCAGGCTAACCTACGCGATGCTGAGACATCTGGTTGTGGACGTGGCCTACATCGCCGCGAAGGGGCCGATCAACCCGCCCCAGCCCCGAATGAACGCCGAGCGGCGCAAGAAGCTGGTCGACGATCTGAGAGCCGCGGGGGCGCCGGTGTGCACCACTGACGAATCCTGGAACCGCCTGGACGAACTCCGCGGGAACTATGAGCCTTACGTGTACGGGCTCGCGCAAGGGCTGTTCCTCGAGATGCCGCCCTGGACGCGCACTTTGGACCAGCGGGCGAGCTGGGAGACGACCGCCTGGGACAAGGAGAAGCATTTCTGAGCGCCTTGGACGTGCTGACCGAAATGTGACTCCTTTCGGCCTCGTGAGCCGGACGTCATCGCTACCGATGTGCCAACATTTTGATGCCTTCAAGGACGGTGCAAGGGTTTATGCAAGCAGCCTTGCTGAAGCCGGGCGTTAGGCAGGTGGCCAAATGAGTCGGGTCAGAGTGTTGGTCGGGACCAAGAAAGGAGCGTTCGTGTGCACTGCGGACGGCAAGCGAAAGGACTGGAGGATCGAAGGACCCCATTTTGGGGGATGGGAGATTTACCACGTCAAGGGTTCGCCGGTCGACCCCGACCGCATCTTCGCCTCGCAAACCAGCGGGTGGTTCGGCCAGATCATTCAAAGATCTGATGACGGCGGCAAGACCTGGACCCCTCCAGGAAGTTCTCCCGACGAGTTGAAGTCGCCGGAAGGCTGGCCACAGGGAGAGAGCAACAAGTTTGTGTATGAAGGCGTCGCCGGCACCCACCGCTGGTACGATGGCACGCCCCACCCGTGGGAGTTCAAGCGCGTTTGGCATCTGGAACCCTCGCTTCGCGAACCGGACACAGTGTTCGCTGGTGTGGAGGACGCCGCACTATTCAAGAGCATGGATGGAGGCAAGACCTGGTCGGAACTTTTCGGCCTTCGCCAACACACAACAGGGAAAGATTGGCAGCCCGGCGCCGGAGGAATGTGCCTTCACACCATCCTAATCGACCCTTCGCGCATGGACCGAATGTGGGTGGCGATTTCTGCTGCGGGCTGCTTCCGCACCGATGACGGAGGCAAGACCTGGAAAACCGCGAATAAGGGATTGACTTCGAACTTTATGCCCAACCCGGAGGCCGAAGTGGGGCACTGCGTGCACCGTATCGCGCTGCACCCGTCAAGGCCGAGCACGCTCTTCATGCAGAAACACTGGGACGTGATGCGGAGCGACGATGCGGGCGATTCCTGGCGAGAGGTCAGCGGCAATCTCCCCAGCGACTTCGGCTTCCCGATCGACGTGCATGCTCATGAGCCGGAGACGGTCTACGTGGTACCGATCAAGAGCGACTCCGAGCACTACGTGCCGGATGGCAAGCTGCGGGTTTACCGAAGCCGCCAAGGCGGCGACGAGTGGGAGGCGCTGACCGACGGCCTCCCGCAGCAAAACTGCTTCGCCAACGTGCTGAGAGACGCGATGGCGGTGGATTCGCTGGACGACTGCGGTATCTACTTTGGGACCACGGGCGGCCAAGTCTACGTATCTCCTGATGGAGGCGACCATTGGCGAGCCATTGGAGAGCACTTCCCGTCCGTCCTATCGGTTGAAGTCCAAACCCTGCGTTGAGGAGCCCTTCATGGTGCGAGTCGTCCTTCCCCATCATTTGCGCAGCCTGGCCCAAGTTGGGCAGGAGGTTTCGCTGCAGGTGGCTGGACCTGTGAGCGTGGCCTCGGTCATTGGTGCCCTTGAAGCGACGTACCCGGTGCTTAAGGGGACTATTCGGGAGCACGGCACGCTCAAGCGAAGGGCATTCTTGCGCTTCTTTGCTTGCGGCGAGGACGTCTCGTTGGAGCCCGCCGACAACCCTCTGCCGGACAGCATCGCGAACGGCAACGAGCCACTGCTTGTGATCGGTGCGATCGCGGGCGGCTAGGACAAGTCTGCGTTCGACAGGAAGAGTCAGCGTTCCACGTCGCCGTCTTGCTTCATCCAGCCAAGGATGCCGCCCTTCAGGTTTCTTACGTGCTCAAAGCCGCCCCGACGAAGGATGTTACATGCGGATGCGCTTCGCACGCCGACCTCGCAGTGAACAACGATCATCTTCGACGGGTCTAACTCGACCGAGCGGGCGCGAACTTGCGCAAGGGGCATCAAAGTAGACCCTGGTATGCGGTAGGCCTCATATTCATCGGGCTCGCGCACGTCGATCAGAGTGAATGGCACTTGCTCTCGGATCATCGCCAAGAGCTCCGCTGGCTCGAGTTCGCCTTGGGCCGGCTCCGTGTCCCTCGTTGGCAGCCCGCAAAGCTGGTCGTAATCGGCCAGTTCCTTAATCGCCGGGCGATCACCACAGGCCGGGCATTCCGGATCGCGTTTGATGCGGGTTTCCCGAAAGAACATTCCCAGCGCGTCGTATAGCAGGAGCCTGCCGATCAGCGGCTCGCCGACTCCCAAAATCAGCTTCACGGTTTCCGTGGCTTGAATCAAACCGATCAAGCCTGGGAGCACGCCCAACACGCCGGCCTCGGCACAGCTGGGGACCAGGCCGGGCGGAGGCGGCTCCGGGAACAAGCATCGGTAGCATGGACCACCGGGCGCGCAGAAGACGCTGGCCTGGCCCTCGAACCGGAAAATGGAGCCATAGACGTTGATCTTCCCCAGCAGAACGCAGGCGTCGTTCACGAGGTAGCGCGTGGGAAAATTGTCCGTGCCGTCCACCACGTAATCGTAATTCTCGAGGATATCGAGCGCGTTCTTGCTCGAAAGGAATGCCTCGTGCTTGATCACGTGCACATTTGGATTCACGGCCTGGATGGACTCGGCGGCCGAATCCAACTTGTTGCGGCCCACATCCGGCGTGCCGTGAATCACCTGTCTGTGCAGGTTGGTGAGATCGACAGCGTCGAAATCCACGATGCCAAGGTGGCCGACACCGGAGGCAGCGAGGTACAAGGCAGCGGGCGAACCGAGCCCGCCGGCTCCGATCAGCAGCACCTTGGCCGCCTTGAGCCTTTTCTGGCCGGCCATGCCGATTTCGGGCACGATGAGATGCCTGCTGTAGCGCAGCAGTTCCTCGGTCTTAAGCTCGGGCTCCATTCCTAATACAGTGTACGGAAAGGGAACGGAGGTCTGGTTGCGAACAAGGGAATTCGTGGTGGAGATTAGGGGGCTCGAACCCCTTCCCGATGCTATCGGGACGCTCTCCCGCTGATGAGCCACTGGATGGTGGTGGACCGTATTGGACGCGTCTAGAACTCTGGAATGGGTCTAGAACTCTAAGAACAGGATTGCTCTGGGCGAGCATGGCTTTGCTTACCTTACTTTCGCTCAACGTCGTTGCGCGAACACGAGGGTTCTTCGCGTAACCTAAATCCGCCCTTATGCATCGAACAATTCTGAAGGAAGAACACCGATGAGCCAAGACATCTGCATCGCCCACCCGCCGACTGCCAGCAAAGAGGAATGGCTGGCCGAACGAACAAAACTTCTAGCAGAAGAAAAGGCCCTTACGAAGCAGTACGATCGCGTCAACGCCTTGAGACGCCGCCTGCCCATGGTGAAGGTTGAGAAGAACTACCGCTTCGAAGGACCAACCGGCGAAAAGTCGCTGCTTGAGCTCTTTGAGGGCAGAACCCAGCTCATCGTTCACCATTTCATGTTCGATCCCCTTTGGGAAAAAGGATGCCCGAGCTGCACTTTCCACGCGAATGCCTTTGGCGACCTTTCGTTATTGGCGAGGTTGGACACGCATATGGTCAGAATCTCGCGCGCGCCTTTTGAACGGCTGGAAAGTTATAGACAGGAAAAGGGTTGGACCATGGCTTGGTACTCCTCAGGAAAAAGCGACTTCAATTACGACTTTGGTGTCACCCTTGATCCCGCCCGAGGTTTGTTGGAATACAACTATAAATCCGTGGATGACATCAAATCGGTGGGCGGCATCAAATCCTCCACCGAGCTGCCGGGCTTCAGTGTACTCTTTCGAGTCGGCGAGGAAGTCTTTCACACCTACTCAGCCTACGGCAGAGGCGTCGAACGACTCATGGATGGGCTCGGGCTTGCCGATATCACTCCCTATGGCAGACAAGAGGATTTTGAAGACTCGCCGGAGGGCTGGCCGCAGAACCCAACCTACGGTTAAAATCGGGTTCAAGGGCTATTCAAATTGCGCAACCAACTCTGAATTGGCTGAAGAGAGCCCTCGAAATCTTCGCGAAAGATCTCGAGAATCTTCCCGAGAGCGCCTTTGCCCGAACGATGGGCGGGCCAAGCCCAGAACGGTGGCGGACATCGTTTACGAGGCCCTTGGGGTGGTGGAGTCTAGTGGCTCGAACACCTGACCTTCCCGATGCTATCGGGACGCTCTCCCGCCAAGTTGGTGGAGATTAGGGGGCTCGAACCCCTGACCTCTTCCATGCCATGGAAGCGCTCTCCCAGCTGAGCTAAATCCCCACGAGGTCCGCTCTATTAAACCGCTCAGACTGGCAGGGCGTCAAGTCGCAGGCTCGGCGGTCCTCGATCAGGCAGGATAGAAAGCCTCGGCACCAGGGGTAGGCCGAGGCATGGCCAACGGTCACAATGGGCCATGCGCGAAGCGCTCGAGGCGATCCGGACGGCCACCTTGGGCACGGCTTACGAGGGCAAGGTGTGGCTGGTGGGCGGGGCGGTGCGCGATCCCCTCCTCGGCCTGCCCGAGCCGCAGGACGTGGACCTCGTCACCCTCCTGCCCGCGCCCGAGCTCGCGGTCAGTTTGGCGGCGAAGGGACTCTCCAGCCTGCCGCCCGTCTTGTATCGCCGGTTCGGCACCGCGCTGATCCGGGTTGCGGGCACGAACGTCGAGATGGTCACCGCCCGCCGAGAGAGCTACCGCGCCGATTCGCGCAAGCCGGATGTGGCCCCCGCCAGCCTGGAGGAAGACGCACGAAGGCGGGATTTCACCGTCAACACCCTGCTGCGCAATCTCCACACCGATGAGCCTCTCGACCCGCTCGGAAGGGGATTGGCCGATCTCAAAGCCCGCATCCTCCGCACACCGCTCGATCCGCTCGACACATTCAAGGAAGACCCGCTGCGGATGCTGCGCGCGGTGCGGTTCCGGTGGCAGCTGGGGCTTGCATACGCCCCCGGCCTCGAAGAGGCGATCCGAGCCGCCGGGCCTCGCCTCGAGATCGTCAGCGCGGAGCGAATTCGCGACGAGTTCACGCGCCTCCTCGGCCTAAAAAGCGCCGCCGATGCGCTCGGCGGCCTGATGGCTCTTGGGCTGATCGACCAATTCGCGCCCGAATTGCGCGCGATGGTAGGGGTGGACCAAGGCTCGTTCCATCACCTGGACGTGTGGGATCACACCCGGCTGGTCGTCCGCAACGCGGGGCCAGGCGATGTGACGCTGGCTCTGGCCGCGCTGCTCCACGATGTGGGCAAGCCGTCCACCCGGTCGGTGGAGGCGGATGGCCGCATCCGGTTCTTCGGGCACGAGCGGGTTGGGGCGGAGCTCGCGGCGGGCTTGCTTGGACGTCTGCGATATTCGGCGAGGGAGATCGATGGCGTGCGGGTCCTCATCGCTAGCCACATGCGGCTTGGCACTATGCCCAAACTGACGATCGCCGCTGTCCGGCGGTTGGTTCATGACCTGGGAGACCATCTCGACCGGCTGCTCGCGCTGGTGGAGGCGGATGCCGCCGGCCTGAAGGCTGGGGTGCGCTCGGTCGATCTGGCCGAGGTGCGACGCCTCGTCGCCCACGTAAGGGAGGAGGCAGCGCGCGTTCCGCTTAGATCGCCTCTGACCGGGAGCGAGATCATGGCGGCCACCGGGCTCGCCCCAGGGCCGGCGGTCGGCCGGCTCATCCTGATGCTCACCAACAGCGTGCTCGACGGGAAGCTGCCTGCTGGGGACAAGGAGGGTGCGCTGGCGCTGTTGAAAGCTGAGGCCAACGAAAGCCACGGCAAAGCAACGGGCAAGCCCTAGCACCCCTTCCGGTCTCGGCAAGCCTTCGTCCAGAACTCCTCCCCCTGAGGCAGGGGGAGGAAGCGTAAGCGAAGCGCAGGTTGAGGTTCGTGGCCTTGTGTTTTCTTACAAAGCGCCTCTATCCGGTCTCGGCATGCCGTCGACCGACTTCCCACTGCACGGCAAGGGGAAGAACTCTCCGGACGCCACTCCGGTCTACACCAGAGCCACTGCAAGGCCATTGCAAAGCCGCCGCAAGGCGACACCAATCCGGCACACTCACACATGGAACGGCGTACAATATGAGGAAGCAGTTCACGGAGGAACGCTCACATGACCATGCTCTCCATGCTCGTCGCCGCCGGCGTAGGCTCGGCGCCCCTCGTCCAGATCACGCCCCTCAAAACCTACCAGGGCTCGCACGTCATTGCGCTTGCCGCCGCTTCAACCGGCTCCCGCTTTGCCGCCACGATGGAGGATGGCTCGGTGCGCATCATCGACGCCTCGACCCGCATCACCGGCCAGACTCTCATAGGACATCCGCAGCCGCCTTACGCAGTCGTGTGGAGCGCGGATAGCAAGCTCATCGCGAGCGGCGACGAATCGGCGCGCGTATTCGTTTGGGACGTGCACTCGGGCCAGCGGATCAAGACGTTTCGATCTCACATTCGCGGTATCCAGCGCCTGAGCTTCGATCCCAAGCACACGCGCCTCATGAGCACGGGCAAGGACGACGTGCTGAAGATCTACAACCTGAAAACCGGCAAGGACGAGCACACCATCCTCGGGAAAGGCGCCAACTTCTACGGCGCGATGTTCGACCGTAAGGGCAGCCGAATCCTAACTGGCATCTTGGGCGACGGGGCGCGCCTCTATGACCTCTCGGGCAACCTGGTCGGCTTGCTCAAGGGCCACCAGGGCATGGGGGTCAACGATGTGGACCTCAATTCCTCCGGCTCGCGCGCGCTGACCGTCGGACGCGATGGCAACGCGATCGTTTGGGATATGGGCAGCCGCGCCCCGCTTGGCGCCCTGCAAGGCCACAAGGATTGGGTCCAATCGGGACGCTTTTCACCTAACGGGCGCATGGCCGCCACCAGCTCGGTCGACCGCACGGTGCGCATCTGGGACACGGTGAAGATGACTTCGGTTGGCATCCTTGAAAACGAGAGCGCGATCGGCTCGCCGCTATGCTGGACGGGCGACGGCCGCTACCTGATCACCACCGACTCGATGGATGAGCTTCAGATCAACCTCGTTACCCCCGCCCAGGGCGGCAAGGAGCCGAGGCCGAGCCGGAAGCGCCATCGAAAGCGTGGCTAGTCGGGGACGTTGACGCCCGCAGTGCGGAAGAGCCCGATGGAAACGCTCGAACTGAAGAGCCAGCCAAGCACGATCAGCCACTTGTTTTCGTGCTCGAACTCAAAAAGCGCGTAAAACAGGAAGTAGAGGCCGCAGAGCAGGCATACGACGCCCTTCCACACTTCGTCCTGAAACGCGTCGATGAGAATGAACACGAAGCAGCCGATCCCCGCCAAGGCAGCCAGGACGCCTAGAACCATGAGGAGGATCGACATGCCCTATTGTATGAAAAGTCGCCAGAAACGGGTGGCGCTCGGAAGAGAGAAAGAGACAACCCTGCCACACGGCGGGGTCGCTGAGGCAATGCCGAAGCGGGGGTGGCGCTCCGCCGCGAGGCGGAGGCGAAACAGGCACCCGTCGATGGTCTAAAGACCGCCGGGGTTCTGAAGGATCCGGGCACGACGGAGCGCACCCATCCCAGTTCGCCCATGCGATCGGGCGTGGCTAGAGCTTCACGACCGAGCCATCGACGGTGATGCCCCAACTCCCGCCGCTTCGCGGCGGGTTCGGCACGAGCTTCTTCGGATCGCCGTGGGCGTTGCGCGCGAGGTCGGACGAGGTGAAGAGAAGGATCGTCTTGGGGTCCTTCAGATCGCCCTTGTACTTGCCGCTCGCGGCGTCGTTCATCGCGTAGCCGTAGAGGCCGGGGCGGCCGGCAAGCGAGGGGTCGACGAATTTCTTGGCCGCGTCCTCCGCGCTCATGTTGCTGGTCTGAACCCGGTTGGCGATCGCGTCCATCCACTTAGCCGTGTCGGGGAACTGGCCGTCGGAATCGTGCGCCAGCATCAGGGCGGTATAGAGCGCGCGCAGATTGTTGCCCTGGCTTGCCTCGTAGTTCTCAACGGGCGGCTTGTCGAAGAAGCCCTTACGCCGGGCGCTGTCAGCCAGGTGGAGGATGGGATAGGCGAAATACAGGCCCACCGCCAGCGCCGCCGCCAGAATCCAAAGCCACCACCTGCGCTTCCGGGGCTGAACGTCCGCCATGGGGTCGGAAGTTAGGACGGCCGGCGGCGTTCCCCCGCTTCGCCCAAGCCCCGGTCGGGAGCGCCGGGAGCGCGGAAAGCGTTATGCTCTTTAACATGTGCGGGATCGCAGGGTATGTCGGCCCCAAGAACGCCGTGGACGTGGTGTTCGATCAGCTCAAACGCCTCGAATATCGCGGCTACGACAGCGCGGGCATCGCGTTTCGCGATAACGGGAACATCGCGGTGGTCAAGCGCGCGGGCAAGCTGAGCGAGCTGGGCAAGGCGCTCCACGACATGCCGAGCGACACCCATCTCGCGATCGCCCACTCGCGCTGGGCCACCCACGGCGCACCCACCGACCTCAATGCGCACCCCCATTACGACGCCTACGAGCAGGTCGCGATGATCCACAACGGCATCATCGAGAACTATCTGGATCTGCGCGACGAGTTGGTCGCCAAGGGCCACCTGTTTCAGTCACAGACCGACACCGAAGTTGCCGCCCACGTGATCGGAGAGGAATATGCCCCCGGCGTGCCCCTCGAAGAGGCGGTCCGGCGCGCGGTCAAGCGGCTGCGGGGCGCCTTTGCGCTCGTGGTCATCTCCAAGCGCGAAGACGGCAAGATCGTGGCGGTGCGCAACGCCAGCCCGATCGTGATCGGGCTCGGCAAGGGCGAAAACCTGCTCGCGAGCGACATCCCCGCCCTTCTGCCCTACACCCGGGACGTGGTCGTGCTAGAAGAAGGCCACCTGGCCGTGCTCACGCCCGAGGGCGTTCGCGTACTCGACGAAGACGGCCGCGACCTGCCCCTGCGAACGGAAAGGATCGATTGGGATGTGGCGATGGCGGAGCGCGGCGGCTATGAGCACTTCATGCTCAAGGAAATTCACGAGCAGCCGGCGGTCATCCGTCAGAGTCTGGCCGGGCGGATCGACGAAAACGGCCAGGTCCGCCTGGAGCGCGTGTTCAGCGAGCACGTATGGACCGAAATCGACCGCGTGAACCTCATCGCATGCGGCACCGCGTACCACGCCGCGCTGATGGGCAAGTTCCTCTTCGAGCGTCTGCTTAGGCTTCCAACCGACGTTTACTATTCCAGCGAGTTCCGCTACGGCGATCCGGTGCTCTCGCCCCGCAGCCTCGCGATCTTTGTCAGCCAGTCGGGTGAGACCGCCGACACGCTCGCCGCGCTACGACTTTGCAAGGCGCGGCGTATCCGTACGCTCGGCATCGTGAACGTGGTCGGTTCGAGCATCGCGCGCGAGTGCGACCGCACGATCTTCACCCAGGCGGGACCCGAGATTTCGGTCGCGAGCACCAAGGCGTACACCGCCCAGGTAATGGTGCTCACCCTCTTGGCTCTTTACATCGCCCAGGTGAACGAAGCGGCCGGGATCCGGGTGGACGACTGGATCGGCGAACTGATGCAACTCCCCGAGAAGGCCAAGCGGGTGCTTAAGACCGAGCCGCAGATCGTGGAGGTGTGCCGCAAGATTCAGGATGCGCCCCTCTGCTTCTTCCTCGGGCGCGGGGCCGACGCCTACACCGCGCTTGAAGGCGCCCTCAAGTTCAAGGAGATCTGCTACGTGCCCACCCAAGAATCGCCGGCGGGAGAGATGAAGCACGGCCCCCTTGCCCTGGTCGTGCCGGGGGTGGTGGCGATATTCGGAGCGACCGACCCGGCCACCGCCGACAAGGTCGTCTCGAACATGAAGGAAGTTCAGGCGCGCGGCGGCACGGTGGTGGCGATCACCACCGACGAGGACACCGTCGTGCATAAGGCGGCCGACCACGTGTTGCAAGTGCCGCATTCAAAGCACGAGTTCTTGACCGCTTTGCTCTCCGTGATTCCGCTGCAGCTCATCGCTTACCATGTGGCGCGGATTCGCGGCTGCGAGATCGACCAGCCGCGCAATCTCGCCAAGTCGGTGACGGTCGAGTAGCGGGCTACCCTCCGCCGAGCCCGCCGATGAGCGATTTCATCAGACCGGCGGCGGCGAAGGCGGAGAGGACGTTGAGCACGACTCCGACCACCGCGAAGGTCTTGGCGGTGCCCGCCGACGGATGGCCTTGAACGCCCGCCTTATGGGCGAACACATAGGCGGCGATCGCGGGGATGAGGCCAAATAGGGGCAGACAAAGGCACGCGAGCAGGCTGATCGCCGAACACCAATACGAGTAGGTGATGTCGCTGCCCCCCGGCATCATTCCCGGCTGGGGGAATGCGCCGGGCTGAATCATCTGGCCGCTGGGTGGACCGTACTGAGCGAGGGCCCCGGGCCGGTGGCCGGTAACGCCTGGCGCGACATGGAGCGCCAGGCCCGGAACCTGGCTCGCAGAAATCTGTTGGCCGGTCGCCTCGCTGACCAGCATCGTGGTCGGCACGATGCGCCCCTCCCGCACCCACAGATTGAGCAGGGGCAGGTCGGCGGGGCCGTATCGATTGCCCTGGGGATCGAGCACGTAGTAGCGCACGGAATTGGCGCGAGTGTATCAGAGCCACCCCGCGGGAGCGCTCCCTGGAATCCGCCCCTTCGAAGAGGGGGAGGAACTGTGAGCGGCTCGTCCGCCGGAGCTCCGGCGAAGGCGGAAGCGAACAGGGGAGGGGGTTCTTCTTAGCCGACACTCGGCTTCTAGACACCCCCTTCCGGTCTCGGCAAGCCGTCGACCGACTTCCCCTGCACGGTAAGGGGAAGAGTTTCTTCCGGAAGCCATGTGCAAAGCCACCCCAGAGCCACGCAAAGCAAGGCAAAGCTCTGGATTGGGCGACCCGAATGGCCTTGCGGCACGTACTTGAATTGAAGAGATTCGCATCGCCACTATGCTCAGCCTTGCCCTCGCCCTCGTCATCGCCCAAACGCCCGCCGATCCGGCGCTCGCCGCCGCCTCGCGAGAGGATCGCGATGGATGGATCGTCGTGCACCTCAAGGGCTCGCCCCACACGGTCGGGTACCAGCAAGGGGCCCTGTTAGCGCCCGAGATCCACGAAACGCGCGAAACGCTGGCCGCATTGCTCGGCGAGCGGGGCGGGCACGATTGGCGCTGGTACCGCGAGACCACCCACCGGCTGTTCTGGGACAAGCTCGAGCCTGAATATCGCCGGGAGATCGAGGGCATCGCCGACGGCGTGCGCGCCAAGGGTGGAAGCGAGGATGCGGACGACATCCTTGCGATGAACGCCCACATCGAGGTGTCGGGCTACTACTTACCGATGATTCAGGCTCGCCAGCGGGGCGAACCGCCCAAGAGCGACGCCCCTATGGCGTGCAGCGCGTTCGTAGCAACCGGCTCGGCTACCCGCGACGGCAAGGTGGTGATGGGGCACAACTTCTGGTGGGGCTATCTCACCGGCGAGCGCTGGCAGGTCCTGCTTGACATCAAGCCGGAGAAGGGACACCGGGTCGTTATGGATTCGCTCCCCGGGCTCATCCATTCGGGCACTGATTGGGCGATGAACGACGCAGGCATTTTGCTGTGCGAGACCACCATTTCCGACTTCACCGGCTTCGACGAAGGCGGCCTGCCCGAATTTCAGCGCATGCGCAAGGCCGCGCAGTACAGCGAAAACCTAGACGACGCGGCGCGCATTTTCCAGACCGGCAACAATGGAGGCTACGCCAACACCTGGCTTATGGCCGACATCAACACGGGCGAGATCGGCAAGCTGGAACTGGGCCTGAAGAACGTGACGTTCGAGCGCCTCAAGGATGGCTATTTTGTGGGCTCGAACTTCCCCTCAAACCCAAAGCTGATCGCGGAAGAAGCGCGAACCTACCGCCCCGAGGGCAACATCTGCGAGCTGCGGCGCCTGCGCTGGATCAAGTTTCTCGATGGCACCAAGGGTCAGGTGGATGCCGAGCTCGGCAAGCAGTTCCTGGCCGATACCTGGAACGAGAAGACGCAGAAGAACGACGGGCAGGGCGGGGCGCTCTGCGGCAAGGGGTTGTTAGGCGGGGCGGTGAACGCCAAGGTCACGACGGCGGACATGGCGCGCAAGCTCTCGTTCTGGGCTCGGATGGGCGTGCCCGACGGCTCGGCGTTCGTGGCGCAGCGGCTTAGGGGCACGATGCCTGAGGTTAAGGCCCTCACGCATCTGCGCGACATGCCCGGCCAGAAGTGGATGCTCTTCGAAGCGCCGAAGTAGGCGAGGGGAGGCGAGAAGCGACGAGCGACTAGCGACCGCTCCTTTCCGACTTGCTGCAAGACCGGCGGGCGCGGCACAAGCTACTGCGATCGTGGGTGCGCTTTGGCGACCGCCTCGCGCAGCCTCTCAACGCTCACATGCGTGTAGATCTGGGTCGTCTCCAGGCTCTCGTGGCCGAGAAGCTGCTGCACCGATTTCAGGTCCGCGCCGTTGTCCAGCAGGTGGGTGGCAAAGCTGTGGCGCAAAGTGTGGGGCGAGACCTCGGGCGGGAGGCCCGAGCCGAGGCACCAGCGCTTGATCGCGCTTTGCAGAGACCGCGCGGATAGGCGGCCGCCTTTGGGGTTGGTGAAGACGGGATCGCCAGCGCGGGGCGCCACTCGCTCGCCTTCGATGTAATCGAGTAGGGCGGCGCGGCAGGTTTCGCCGAATAGGGCGAGGCGCTCCTTGCTGCCCTTGCCTCTCACGCGCAAGCTGCGCTCCTTCAGGTCGATGTCGGATAGGTTCGCGCCGACGAGTTCGGCCGCGCGTAGGCCGGCGCCGTAGAGCAGCTCAAGCATCGCCCGATCGCGCAACGGGGTGCGGCCTTTATCCGGCTGGTCGAGGAGCTCCCCTGTCTGTGCTTGGCTGAGCGATTTGGGCAGACGCCGGCGCCGAATGGGCGCCTCGAGGAGTTCGGCGGGATCGGTATCGAGGAGGCCGCCTCGGCGGAGATAGCGCACGAACGAGCGCACCGAGGAGAGCTTTCGAGCCCGCGTCTGGGGTGTGCTTCCGTAGCGGCGCAGGTATGAGCGCAAGCCTTCGGGGGTGAGGCGGTCGGCGGCGCCTTCTAAGTGGCGCGCGAGTTGGGCGAGGTCGGAGCCGTACGAGCGCACCGTGTGGGCGGCGCGGCGAGCCGCGAGCGAATCGAGGAACTCCTGAATGCGGGCGTCGAGCATGGCTCGGTTTTAAGGACGCGCGGATCGAGGGTCACGCTCCGGGGCGAGCGCTTGGCTGGCGGCCCGCCAAGAGCGAAAGGTGACCCAGCCTCGCTTGTCACTTGTCACTCGTCACTTGTCGCGCGCAAGCCACAAAGCCATCGCCCTCAGACTGTCTTCCGCAAGATGAGGCACACGTTGTGCCCGCCGAAGCCGAACGAATTGGAGGCGGCCACATCGATGCTCGCCTTCCGGGCGACGTTGGGCACGTAGTCCAGGTCGCACTCGGGGTCGGGGGTTTCGTAGTTGATCGTGGGCGGCAGCATGCCGTCGCGCATCGCGAGCAGGCAGATTAGCGCCTCGACCGCCCCCGCCGCGCCCAGGGTGTGGCCGATCATCGACTTGGTGCTGCTGACCGGAATCCGGGCGGCGTGCTCGCCGAACACCCGCTTGATCGCAAGAGTTTCCAGCTTGTCGTTGTAATGGGTCGAGGTGCCGTGGGCGTTGATGTACTGCACGTCTGCTGGGTTCATCCCGGCCGTCCGCAGAGCGTGCCGCATCGCCCGTGCCGCGCCATCGCCCTCCGGATCGGGCTGGGTGATGTGAAACGCGTCGCCGCTCATGCCGTAGCCGACGATTTCGCCGTAGATTTGAGCGCCTCGCGCCTTGGCACGCGCAAAATCCTCCAGCACGAGCACGGCCGCGCCCTCGGCGATCACGAAACCGTCGCGGTCGGCATCGAAGGGCCGGGAGGCCCGCTTGGGTTCATCGTTGCGCTGGGACATTGCCCTCGCTGAGCAAAAGCCGCTCATCCCGAGCTCGTTCACGGGCGCTTCCGCGCCGCCCGCCAGCATCGCCACCGCATCGCCGCGCTTAATGATATGATAGGCGTCGCCGATCGCGTTCGCGCCGGTTGCGCAGGCGGTAACCACGCACGAGTTCGGCCCTTTGAAGCCATGCTGGATCGACACGTAGCCCGAAGCCATGTCCGGGATCATGTAAGGCACGAGAAAGGGAGAAACCCGGCTTGGCCCGCCCTCGATTAGGCGGCGATGCTGCTCGGCAAGGTACGTCAGGCCGCCGATGCCTGAGCCGATGAGCACGCCCACGTCGTCGGCCTCGTCGCCCTCGGCCTTGAAGCAGGCATCGTCGATCGCCATCCGGGCGGCGGCGGAAGCAAAGGCGATGAAACGGTCGATACGACGCGCCTCTTTGCGGTCGAGCCAATCCTCCGCGTTAAAGTCTTTGACCTCGCCCGCGATGCGCGTCGTGTATTCGGAGACATCGAGCAGAGTTATCGGAGCGACACCCGATTCGCCTGCCAGCATCCGGGGCCAGAACACGTCTACGCCGACGCCGAGGGGAGTGACCGCCCCCGCGCCCGTGACGACGACCCTGCCGGAAGGCACCGCGCCCCCGCTCACACCTGCTTCTTCTGGATGTAGTTCACGGCATCCCCGACGGTCTTGATTTCGTTGACCTCTTCGTCAGGGATGTCGATCCCGAACTCGTCCTCCAGGGCCATCACCAACTCGACGACGTCCAATGAGTCGGCGCCGAGGTCTTCGGTGAACGAGGCAGCATCGGTTACCTCCTCCTCCTTGACGCCCAGCTCCTCGACCACGACCTTCTTTACGCGATTCAGAACGTCCTGCGACATGGCGATTAAGTTACCTCGCGCGCAAGCCACGCAAAGCCACGCACAGCCATTGCAGGGCCAAGCAAAGCTCCCCCGACAACGAAACGGCGCCGGCCGCCGGGATTCGGAGAAGACGGCCGACGCCAGGGCAGGGCTCTACAACCCTAGGTCTTCTTCACCTCAACGCGGTGCGGCTGGACGTTCTCCGCCTTCGGCACCGTGACGGTGAGGACGCCATCCTTGAACGTTGCGGTAACGTCCTTGGACCGAACCGGGACATCCAGCGTGAAGGAGCGCTGGAATGTGCCGTAGCTGCGCTCGACTCGCACGTAGTCCTCGCGGCGCGCCTCATCGGCGAACTCCCGTTTGCCCTTGATGGTCAGAAAGTCGCCTACGAACTCGACCTCGATGTCGCTCTCGCGAACGCCGGGTAGCTCGCAGAAGAAGAATATCTCGTTCGGGGTCTCTTTGATGTCGACGGTGGGCATCCAGGCGCCTCGGAACTCCTCTCCTCCGACGCCAAGCACGTCCTCCATCATCTTGTTGAACCTTTCGAACGACCGCATCCGATCGGTGGGCATCCATCTGGTCAACATGGTTTTCTTGCCTCCTCGTAACTTGTGCCGGCTTCTTGGCCGGCGGTTCGGGCCGGGCGCGCTGGTCCAACTCGCCCGGCGACAGTGGTTAGACGCCGGTCGAGACGACCGCTCGGGCGGCGATATTTTCGTATAGGTGGCCTGCGCGCGTGTCGCCGTGGCAAAGCACGGCCGCGTCGCTCGCGGAAAGTACGCCGAGTAATCGCTCCTGGCGATCCACGACCACGACCCGCTGCACTCGCATCAGACCCATCACGTCGATGGCGTCTTCCATCTCCTGATCTTCGTAGACGCGCACCACGTCGGTCGTCATCACGTGGCGAACTCTCGCGCGGGCGGGGTCTCGCAATTCGGCCATGCCCCGAACGACGAGGTCGCGATCGGTCAGGATCCCGACGACACGCTCGCCGTCGACGACCGGCAGCATGCCGATGTTGGCGTTTCTCATCACGAGGGCCGCGTCGCGGAGCGTCGTATCCGGATGGACGACTTGAACGTTGCGCGTCATTACCTGGGATAGGTTCATGGCGTCTCCTCGCCCCCCGGCCTCGGGGTGGTCCCTTCAGGCGCGCCGCGCGGTTTCGGCTGTATTTCCCGCTCTATACGGGCGCCTTGGAGCCCCTCGTTTCGAGGGCGTGTTTCTTCTCCATCGTGGCGGAAGGCGAGGGCCAATGTCATGACAGGGTTTTTACGGACGGAGTTATCACGGCGGGATTCGTTGTCACTTGTCGCTTGTCACGTTTGCCACTTGTCACATACCCGGCCACCCTCCCCTTGCCCCTCCCTCTAGGGAGGGACGGCTTTTCTTTGGCTCGCTCGCGCCCTCCGGGCGCTCGCTCACCCTTGCTTTTCGCAACACCTTCCTTGGCGTTGCTTCGGACGATGTTTCGACCGCAGGTTGGCCAGTGCTCGCAGCGCCGGGGGCGGTAGTCGGCGAGGAGGTCAGCCGAAGCGGGGGGCAACGGGCCCGCCCCTCGGGACGCCAGGATGGCGTCCCGGAAGAAGAACGGTGAGCGAGGCCCGGGACGGGGCGAGCGAGCCAGAGAAAAAGGGAAACCCCTGCCACACTGCGTGACGGCACAACATGGTATCCACCTCTGCCAACGCATGGTATCCAGTCAATTAGTCTTGTTTTCATCTATTAGACGGTGTTTGTTGTACGCGGGGCTCACAGCTCGAACAGATATGACAGTGGGAAGCCTGCAAAGA
>JACOSL010000050.1 GCA_016179045.1 Fimbriimonas ginsengisoli
CTCCTGCCAGAAATACCGGATGTCGCGCTCCTGGCCATTGTCCAATAAGGCGAAGTCTTCGCGCTTGAGGTCTCTCAGGGGAGCGCCGTTGCGGTCCGTCACCGAGCAGGTGACAGAGACCAGCGGGACATCGACCTTGATGGTCTGCGGGTACGCGATCGCGGCGAGCAGCAAGAACCAACCGATGTTCATGATTGCGCTTCCGACACAGGCAAGAAGGCAGGCCGGAGGCCTGCGCTACGGACTCAGGTGCATCTGTAAATATCGGCGGTACAACTCGCAGGTGAAGGCGATCTTGTTGTCGCTGGTCTGGTACATGACTCCGCCGGAGACGAGGCGGTGGAAGCCGTCGGCATCGCGGAGATGCGAGGTTTCCGGGGACGAACGGAGGGCATCCAACACCTCGGGTAACTGCGAGACGGCCACCAGAATGCGTTTCAGGTGGTCGCCGAAGGGGCCGTCGTCGCGATCGGCGTGGGCGAGCAGGGCGGGGAAGT
Source organism: Fimbriimonas ginsengisoli (assembly GCA_016179045.1). Classification (GTDB taxonomy): domain Bacteria; phylum Armatimonadota; class Fimbriimonadia; order Fimbriimonadales; family Fimbriimonadaceae; genus JACOSL01. The sequence goes on from JACOSL010000050.1 coordinate 498, forward strand.
CCATGGCGCCGCGCTTGACGACGTCGAGCGCCCGCCGCGTCAGGAACGGCTGACCCGACACGAGTTGCAGCAGCGCCTGGGTTTCGCCCGGCGAAACCAGCGGATCGCCGTATCGATGGTTCAGCTCCTCCACCTGCTCCCGATCGAAGCCTCGCAATTGCAGGTGCCGGCCGACGTTGAACGGCGATTGGTTCAGGTCCTGAATGAACAGGTGGGCCTCGGTCGCGTAGCTGATCGCGACGGTGAAGCGCCCCCACGGCCCGTGCGACTCGGTGGCGCGGCTGTTGTGCCAGGAGCGGATCAGGCCGAAGAAATCGCTCGCGAAGGGGATGCCGAAGAGCCGGTCGGCCTCGTCCATGAACCACACCAGCGGCCCCGGCGATGCATCCAGGACGGTACGGATGAAGTTGTCCATGTTGATGCCCGGCCCGAAGACGTCCAGCCATTCGCCGGCGAAATCGTAGGTGAATCCGATCTGGCGCGCCAGCGTCGCCGCCAGCAGCTTATAGAACTGGTCCTCGGAGGCGAGCTGGGACGACCCGATCTTCTGGAAATCGGTGGTGGCGTAGCGCAGGCCCAGTTCGCGCGCCAGGTGCGCCCCGCGGCCCAACAGCTACGTCTTCCCCATCTGCCGCGGCCCTTTGATCAGGATGATGCTTTCCGAGGCCTTGATCGCCTGAAGGAATTCCGCGTCGGTGGCGCGCTCGATGTAGAAGGGCGATCCCGGCGGCACGGCCCCACCGACCGGCTCCAGCAGGATCTCGGCCGATTTCGGTTTGGCGGGCTCGGTGAGCGCCGAGACGATCTCGCCGATGGTTGCGTTGTTGTCCTCGGGTCCGTGCCAGAGGCAGTAATTCAGCCGTTCGCAGATGGCGCCGGCGACGCCGCCGAGCGGCTTGGCTGATCCGATCCGCACCGGCAGAATCCGCGGTTTGCCGTGCGCGCGCCATTCATCGCTGGCCGTTTCGAGCTCGTATTCGAGCATTTCGCTGCCGGCCGCGGCGTCGGAGAGCAGGGCGACTACGGCGTCGGCCGAGCGGATGCGGCTTTCGATGGCCTGAGCCCATTCGACTCCGATCTTGAGGTGGCGATCGATGAAGACGTCGTGGCCCAGGGCGGTGAGGTGCGATTCCAGCGTCCGGAGGAGTTGCTCGTCGGGCTGGGCTTTGCGCTTGTAGAGGAGGACGATGGCGAGGGGTTTGGCTTGTTTTGAAACTCTGGCAGGCTGAATCCGGGACGGACGTTCCGCCGCCTGCCCCACCTTGGCTGCTACCGCTACCTGGAGCTCCAGTTCCTGTTTGAGAGCCTTCAGGTCGAGATGAAGATCTTTGATGGTTTGATAGCGCTCGTCGCGGTTCTTTCGCAACGCCTTGGCGACGATGCGGTTGAGCTCCACGGGCACGATAGCGGAGAGCGGCGGCGGCTCCTTTTCCAAAATCGCGACC
>JACOSL010000051.1 GCA_016179045.1 Fimbriimonas ginsengisoli
ACCACGCTCCCGGCGCACCGCAGCTTGCCGGGCAATCCGTTGCGGCCCACCTGGCGGATGGCGGGGTCGCTCGCGCCGATCAGCTCGAAAGGCTTCACCGGACCGCGCAGCAACGGCTCCAGTGGACGCCCGTCTTTCCAGGCGCCTGCCCCGGCTTCCGAGATATAGCACTCCCCGAGATCAGGGAGGAAAATGCCGCCAACCACAGGCCGACGATCTTGGACCAGGGCGACGCTTACGCCCCAGAGGGGAGAGCCGAACGCGTAATTGGAAGTGCCGTCGATCGGATCGACCGCCCAAAGCCCGTCCGCCGCGGGTTCGGCGTGGCCCGATTCCTCACCCCAGAAGGCGGCGCCTGGGAGCAGCCGACCAAGAGCATCTCGCAGGTAATCCTCGACCCGACGGTCGCCAACGGTAACTAGGCTGCCATCCGGCTTGAGCTCGGGCGGCTCCGAGCCCCTGCACTCCTGGGCGAGGTTTCCTGCCTGCCGAAGCGCGGCTTCGATCTCCGATCTGAACTCCGCGCCTCCTGCCACCGCCCGATTATGGCGAAGTGAAGTCGTCGAGGGGATGGGACAAGGCGCGAGGCTGATCGCGACGAGCGACGAGTGACAAGCGACAAAGAAAATTGCACGTCGGTCGACGCTTGTCGCCGCGTAAGCTGACCTGGAATTCTTTGGAGCGGGCGACGCGGCTCGAACGCGCGACCTATTCCTTGGCAAGGAATCGCTCTACCACTGAGCTACGCCCGCTTGGCAGGGCGAAAGTATACCGTCCGGCAATCGGAGTCGAACTGTGGTCGAACGATGGTCAAACGATGGTCGGACGATGGTCGGACGATGGCCGGACGACAGTGCACCAGCCTTCCGTATTCTCCGGCAATGTTCGACAATTGTTCGACAACTGTTCGACAACGTTCGACGCCCCCTCTTGTGGTAAACCCCGAACCCGTAAAACGCCTAGCCATGACCGTCATCCCCCTCGGAATGCATCGCTCCGGCACCTCGATGCTCGCCCACATGCTTATGGAGTGTGGGCTGAACCTCGGCCCGATGAAGGAGCTTCTCCAGGGGCACCAGATCGACAACCCGGACGGCTACTGGGAGAACGTGAAGATCACGGCCCTCAACGACGCGATTCTCGCCGCCCTCGGGGGCAGCGCGATGGCGCCACCGATGCTCAAGCCTGGTTGGAGCGACGATCCACGGGTCGCACCGCTCCGTAAGCAGGCGCAGGAGATCGCAACCTCGTTCGCCGGCAACTGGGGTTGGAAAGACCCGCGCACCATGGTCACGCTCGAGTTGTGGCAGCGGATTCTGCCCGAGGCGCGCTATGTCGTGATCGTGCGGAACCCGCTCGAGGTCGCGCTGTCGTTCGCGGTCCGAAACCAGTGGATCAAGAGGGCACGGCCGGAGTTCGTCGTCAGCCTTCCCAAGGGCCTCGCCCTGTGGGCGCACTACCACGAGGCTGCCTTGCCTCTCCTCCAGCCTAAGCGCACGTGCTACGTGGCTTATTCGAATGTTCTAACCAGGCCTCTTGACGAGCTGAGGCGGATTGTCGAGGAGACCGGTCTGCCTGCTAGCAAGGAGCAAGTGGAAGCCGCCGCTAAGACGATCAAGACCGACCTTCGCCGCAACCGCATCCCCGACGCACTGGTGCAAGAGGCCTTCATGCCGGAGGTGATCCGAACTCGATATACGGAGCTCCTGGCTAGGGCAGGCGCGGACCCCGAGCCGGCCCTGACTGACCAGGATCGGTCCGACTTCTACAGGAGCTTTCTCGGCCTCGCCCTCGGCCAGCTAGATCTGATCGAAGCCGAATTCAACGCATGGCGCGCGCTGGCCACTGAAACCGATACCTCGCTCAAGCGACTGAAGGCGCAGATGGCGGCGCAGGCGTTGGCAAAGGGCTAGGAGCCGGCGGGCACTCCCGCCGCCCACGCCTCGGCTGCCATCGTGCTCACCGTCTCCCCGCCGACCGAACACAGAAGCCGGCCGTCGGGACCAACGCCGATCGCCACCCCTTCCCTGCCATCGGGCAGCTTATAGTGCTTGCCCGGCGTCTCGTCGAACAGCATCCAGAGCGGCTCGAGCGCGTCCCACGAATCCGGCTCGGGTAAGCGGCAAAGCCGATCCAGGATCGAATGCCCCACAGCGGCCGCGTCATGCTCGCCGCCGTGATACATCGCCACGCTTGTGGCAAGATCGGCGATCTCCTCGGGAAACCCCTTCTGGTTTAGATTGATGCCGAGGCCGACCACGGGCACAAGGCGCCCCTCGGCGTCGGGCAACAGCTCGGTAAGAACGCCGCCCGCCTTGCGACCGCCGAGCAGAAGATCGTTGGGCCAGCGCAGATGCCCGTGGATCGCGCCCACCGCCGCCACCGCCACCGCCATCCCGATCAGGTACGGCTTCGGGTGGTCGCGGTAAGCCTTCATCACGAGCGACATCGCAAGCGAATCGCCTGGGTCACCGTGCCACTTGCGCCCAAATCGGCCGCGTCCCGCGGTCTGGTCGGTGGTCATGATCACGCCGGGCACCGCCGCATCGTCGTGAAGCCGGAGAAGATTGGCGGCGGCGTCTTGGGTCGAATCGACGGAGGCTAACTCCAGCCAAGCGCCGTCCTCGAGCGGCGATCTCATCCGATCTCCAGATGGAAGGACAACGCAGGGGCGGAATGGGTGATCTGCCCGACCGAGATAAGGGCGACGCCCGTTTTGGCGACCCCGGCCACCGTGTCGAGCGAAATCCCGCCGCTCGCCTCGATCAGGCATTTGTCGCCAAAGCGCTGCACCGCCTCGCGCATCATGAAGGGGTCCATGTTGTCGAGCAGCACCGCCTCCGCGCCCGCCTCGATTGCCGCTTGCACATCCTCAAGGCTTTCGCACTCGACCTCGATCTTCGACATGTGCGAAGCATACGAGCGGATCGCCTCCACCGCCTGGCGGATGCTCCCCGCCGCCGCGATGTGGTTATCCTTCACCAAGATGCCGTCGTAGAGGCCCATGCGGTGGTTGTGCCCGCCGCCGCAGCGCACGGCGTATTTCTCAAGCGCCCGCAGCCCAGGCAGAGTCTTGCGCGTGTCGACGATCTTCGCGTCAGTTCCTTGCACCTTGCCTACGAACTGGGCGGTGAGGGTCGCGACGCCGCTCAAGTGCATCAGAAAGTTGAGGGTGGTGCGCTCGGCGCTCATGACCCGGCGGGCAAGCTGGCGGCCCTGGATGACGATGTCGCCGCGCCGCACGTGGTCGCCGTCCACCTTCTCTGCGGTGATAGCGCTCTGATCAGGGTCGCTGCCGTACGGCCCCAGAAGGTGCTCGGCGATCCCAACACCGCACACGAAACCCTCGGATTGCGCCTCGATATGCCAATCCACGAGCAGGTCTGGACTCAGGCAGCCCGATGTGACGTCGCCGTGGCCGATGTCTTCGGCCAGCGCGTCTTCCACGATCGGCCACCAGTCGTACGGTTCGGGTTCCAGCCAAGCGCTCACGGGTTCGGGGTTTACCTCACGCGCGGCCGTCGGACGTTGTCGAACGGTTGTCGAACGGTTGTCGAACAGTTGTCGAACTATTGTCGAACGTTGCCGGAGCCCTAGGGGCCCTCGCGCTCCATAGTCCGGCTATCGTTCGACCATCGTCAGACAATCGTCAGACCATCGTTCGACCATCGTCAAGCCATCGTCCATAATCGAACTCCATGTCCGAAGAGATCCGCCGCATCGTCGCGACCGACTGCGGCTCGACCACCACCAAAGCCATCCTCATCGAGTTGGGCGCAACCGGCGACTATCGCCTCGTGGCCCGCGGCGAAGCCCCCACGACCGTCGAGCGGCCCTTCGAAGACGTGACGATGGGCGTGCTGAACGCGATTACCGAACTCGAAGAGATCACCGCCGAAGTGGTGCCCGAGGGCTACGCGAAGGGCCGGCGCAAGCTGCTCGAAGACGGCAAGGTTAAGCGCTATCTCAAGCGGGGCGTGCGCTCAGGAGGCTCGAAGGACCCGCTCGACGGGTCCGATCTTTACGTCTCCACCAGTTCGGCGGGCGGCGGCCTGCAGATGATGGTGGCGGGGGTGGTGAAGACGATGTCAGCCGAATCGGCCGAGCGCGCCGCCCTCGGCGCGGGTGCGATCCTAATGGACACGCTCGCGGTGGACGACGGGCGCAAGGAGTTCCAGAAGGTCGACCGGCTGCGCAAGCTGCGCCCCGACATCATCCTAATGTCGGGCGGCACCGACGGCGGCACCAAGAACCACCTCATCGAAATGGCGGAGGTGGTGCGCCGCGCCGACCCCAAGCCCCGCTTCGGCGACATGCAGCTCCCCCTGATCTACGCGGGCAACAAGGAGGCGCGCACCGAGGTGCGCGAGGTGCTGGGCGGCGACATCCAGCTGAAGATCGTGGACAACCTGCGCCCCACCCTCGACCGGGAGAACCTCGACCCCGCGCGCGATGAAATCCACGAGATGTTCCTCGAACACGTGATGCAGCAGGCGCCGGGCTATTCCAAGCTGCTCGATTGGACGAGCGAGGAGGTGATGGCCACCCCCAACGCGGTCGGCAAGCTGATGAAGCACTACGCCGATCAGGAGAAGATCAACCTGCTCGGGGTGGACATCGGCGGGGCGACCACCGACGTGTTCAGCGTGTTCGGCGGCATCTATAACCGCACCGTTTCCGCCAACCTCGGCCTGAGCTATTCGATCTGCAACGTGCTCAAAGAGACGGGCATCGAGAACATTGCGCGCTGGCTGCCGTTTGAGATCGACCCCGCCGAGGTGCGCAACCGGCTTCGAAACAAGATGATCCGGCCCACCACAATCCCTCACACCTATGAGGATTTGCTGATCGAGCAGGCGGTGGCCCGGGAGGCGCTCCGGCTCGCCTTCGCCCACCACAAAACGCTCGCGCGCGGCCTGACCGGCCTGCAGCAGCAGCGCGACATCGGCCAGATCTTCGACCAGCAGGCGAGCGGCCAGACGCTGGTGAACATGATGGAGCTCGCGATGATCATCGGCTCGGGCGGCGTGCTCAGCCACGCGCCCCGGCGCGCGCAGTCGGCGCTGATGATGATGGACGCCTATCAGCCCGAGGGCGTCACCGACCTGACCGTGGATTCGATCTTCATGATGCCGCACCTGGGCGTGCTGAGCGAGCACCACTACGAGGCGGCCAGGCAGGTGTTTGAATACGACTGCATCGTGCGCTGCGGGCCGTGCGTGGCGCCGGTGGGTCTGGGCAAGGAAGGCGATGCTTGCGTGAAGCTTTCCGGTCAGGGGCTGTCGGAGTCGGTGCCGTTTGGGACGATCAAGGTGTTCCCCCTCGCCAAGGGCGAGACGAAGGATGTCGAGGCGGAGCCTGCACGGGGCTTCGATCTCGGCGCGGGCAAGGGCAAGTCGGTGAAGTTCACCGCCGTGGGCGGCACGGTGGGGCTGATCGTGGACACGCGCGGGCGGCCGTTTACGGTGTCGCTCGGCTCGCCGAACCGGATTCCTAAGCTGCTGGAGTACCTCTCCGCGTTCGGCTTGCCGCTGCCGGGAGGGGAGCGCGCTTGATCTTGCCTCGCACTACGTCGCGCCAAGGTATGGAACTTTGCGACTCACCTTCGCCTTCACATGACGTTTCTGCAACGGGCCGTCGCATGCTCGCGCACCTCGTTTACCACCACGTCGATTCCCTTGGGGCTAATCTTGGACCTGGTTGTGTTGTTACTGTCTATGTGGTAGCGACCAAGCTGGATCATTGCAGCCAGGTGACCCAGGGTTTCTGCCTTCGACCCGGACAACTGCAGCCCGGCGGACTGGGCAAGTTCGGATAACCGGTGAGTTTTGGGCGGCTTTTTGGAAATCGCGATAATCGCTTTGAGACTGCACTCGATTGACATGGCAGCAAGCATGGCGGCTGGTTTCATCATTTCTGCCTTCTCCAAAGTGACCCGCAGGCTCACCTTCTGTCGTCCCGTCAACTTGACTTCAGAACCGGGAGACGCAGAACCAAGGATGGGGTTGCTCGATAGGCGCCGCAAACCGTGCTGTGCTTCTCGAAGCACAGCACGGTACGAGCGCTCCAGAACGCCTGCCATCTTCAACCAATCCAAAACTGATCGTGTGTCCAGGCCAACGCCAACGGATTCAAACCCAATCGTGCGCCTTTGCATCACATTAGTGTAGTCGCCGCGTACGGAGATGCACAAGCGCGGCGACCGCGGTCATTGTCTTCACGCCGGGGCCTACCCGCTGTGCCGAGGCTAGAGCAGTCGATCCGTCGACCTCCGCCGTACGGCGGAGTGCCACCCCCCGCGTCGGCCAGCCTCCGCGACCCCCGCCGTGAGGCAGGGGTGCGCTATTTTTCTTTGGCTCGCTCGTCCCGATTTCATCGGGACTCGCTCACCTTTTCTCCTCGGAACGCCATCCCTGGCGTCACGGGGGCTTCGCCGGGTGGCATGGGCTTCAGCCCGTGCGGGTTTGCCTGGGGGCGATGCCTTTGTCGTGCCCTGACACCACGCTCAGACCTCGCTGCGCCGATCGATCTCGAACAAAACCACCGCGGCGACGATCCACACGATGCCGTAGAGGCTGCGCGAGAACACGAACTGCAAGACGCCGATCAAGGCGCACAAAGCCGCCACGAGCCGCATATCCTAGAGTAACACGACTCGAGATTCGACCGGCGCTGCGCATGCAAGCCAAGCGTTGGGGTTGGGCTCCTCACCAACGATGAGGAAGCTCGCGTCCTGGCGGCCAGGGCTGATTGGCCCAGAAACAAGCCCAACCGAAGGGCGCCACGGACGGCGCCCGGCAGGAAACGACAAGCGAGAGCCCGGAGGGCGTGAGCGCAGCCGAGAAAACTATCTCCCTTCCTCGCAGGGAGGGCAGGGGTGGGTGCTGCCGCACCGAGGGCGACCATGACGACATCGGACTTTTTAGCCTCCAGGCTGTGAGCCTGGAGGCATTAGGTTGGCGCGCTAAGAGGCTTCCGACTTCGCCTAGGCGTTCCTCCAGACTGCGAGTCTGGAGGCATAGGGGCGCACCCGGGCACGACGGAGCGTGCCCCTCCCGCGCTAGTCACTCGTCGCTGGTCTCCGCGAAGCTAGCTCAAACCGCCCCATCGCCCTAAACTTCTGGTACCGCGCCTCGCGCAGCTTCTCCCCGCTCAGCTTGCGCATCTCGCAAAGCCGGCGCAGAACCGCCTCCTTCACCAGCCCCGCCGCTTCGGCCGGGTCGCGATGCGCCCCGCCGCGAGGCTCGGGCACGATCTCGTCCACCAGCCCATACTCGAGCGCGTGCTGGGCGGTCAGCTTGAGCGCGGTCGCCGCCTGCGGGCCCTTGTCGGGCGTGCGCCAGAGGATCGCCGCGCACCCCTCGGGCGGGATCACCGAGTAGATCGCGTGCTCTTGCATCAGCACCGCGTTGGCCGCCGCGATGCCGATCGCCCCGCCGCTGCCTCCTTCGCCGACCACCACCGCCACCGTCGGCACGGTGAGCTCGAACATCTTGAACATCGCGGCCGCGATCGCCTCGGAGATGCCGCGCGATTCGCTCTCCACCCCGGGGTCGGCGGCGGGCGTATCGATGAAGGTCACCACGGGCAGCCCGAACCGGTCCGCCATCTCCATCAGCCGGATCGCCTTGCGATAGCCCTCGGGACGGGCCATGCCGAAGTTGCGATACTGCCGCTCCTGGATGTTGCGGCCCTTCTGGTGGCCGATCACCATGCAGGGCATTTCGTCTAGCAAGGCGGGTCCGCCCACGATCGCGTGATCCGCGCCAAACCGCCGGTCCCCTTCCAGCTCCACGAAGTTGGTGAAGATCGCGGCGACGTAGTCGAGCGTGTACGGACGCTTATCCGCCCTCGCGACCAGCACCTTCTCCCACGGCCCGAGCCTGCTGTACATCACGTCGATATAGTTGTCCCTTCGCCGCTCGAACTGCGCGATGTTCGTTTCGAGCTCCTCCCGCCGCGGCGATTCCGCCTCACGCGCCATCGCCTTCAGTTTCACAAGGCCCTCCTCGAGCTCGATCAGCGGGCGCTCCCATTCCCGCCAGGTCTTAGCCACGCCGGCTCCCGACGGTCGCGCGCCGGCCCGTGGTCATCAGTTTGACCAGCGTGCCGAGCGTCTGGCGCATCTCTTTGCGGTGGACGATCTTATCGATCATTCCGTGCGCGTGGGCGTATTCGGCGGTCTGAAAATCGTCGGGCACCTTGCCTACGCCCGCCTGCTTGGCCACCCTCGCGCCCGCGAAGCCCACGAGCGCCTTGGGCTCGGCGAGGATCACGTCGGCCACGCTCGCATAGCTGGCGAGCACCCCCGCCATCGTCGGATCGGTAAAGACCGCGAAGTAGGGGCAGCCGGATTGAGCGCATCGCTGGGCGGCGGCCGTGGTCTTGGCCATCTGCATCAGGCTGAGCAGCCCTTCCTGCATCCGCGCGCCGCCCGATGCGCAGAAAACTATCGCCGGAATGTGCTCTTCCGCCGCGCGCTCCAAGGTTCGCGCGATCTTCTCGCCCGCCGCCGAGCCCATCGAGCCGCCCATGAACGCGAAATCGGCCACCGCCGCGCTCACCGGCGCATCGAACAGTTTCGCCCGGCCCGAAACCACCGAATCGAAGAACCCGGTACGGGCCTCCGCCGCCTCCAGCTTGTCCTGATAGTCGGGAAAGCCGAGGGGGTTGCCGGAGCGCAGGTCGGCGTCGAGCTCCTCGAACGAGCCTTCGTCGAACGTCATCGCTATGCGTTGCCTCGCGGGTAGCCGGTGGTGGTGGCCGCAATGGGGGCAGACCCGCAGGTTCTGCTCGAACTCCATCGCGAACAGAATCTTCTTGCATCCCGCGCATTGCAGGAACGGCTCGGCTTGGGTCGAGGTTCGCTTGGTCACGGGAGCCGTAGGATACCGCGCAGAGGCAGGCTAAAGAGGCTCCGAAGGGCGTTCATAGCTTCAGCCCAGATAGGGAGCGAGCAGGTCCATCAGGCGAGCGTATTTGGCCTGCAAGATCGGGTCTTGGGCTCTCCACTCGTCGAGAAGCTTGGCTTCCGCGGGCACGAGGCGGGCTGCCGCCATCTCCGCCATGTCCGAAGACACGTCGAACATCGCCCGGCGGTCCAAGAATCCGGGCGCCGGATGGTCCAAAACCCACCAATCGCCCGTAAGATGAGCGCGGCCGTATTCAAAGCCGGGCGAATTCAAGTCTTTCCAGCCTTCATCGTCCCAGAACCTTTCACCCTTAAGCGAGCCGGTCAAGAGGTGGAAGAGCGCGGTGTGAAGCTGGTGGTTGCTCCAAGCACCTGCCCCCTCGGCCATCTTTACATCCAAGAACAAGACTCCCAGCTTAGAGTCCATCCACGAATCCCTCTGATCGCTCGCAGTTGTCGCGCCATCCTTCGTCAGTCCGACCCTTAGGCCCGAGCAAAACACGATGTTGCCAAGATTCGACCGCTGGCGATAGGTCGTCGAATACTTTGCGATCTCGGCGAGAACCTGAGCCATGTACTTAGTCAGCGACCGGTAGCCGGTTTCAGGAACAGCCAGGTAAGAGGCGGTCCATTCTGCCAACCGATAAAGCGCCTGATCGCCTTCGTTGGCACTGATCAATTCCCCCCGATAAACCGCCGCTATTCCGTAGTCGGCTTCAAACCGTCGCGCCCAGTCCGCCGGTGTCAGCGGCGCAGTCTCGAGCGCGGCAAGCGTCTGCTGGATGACACGGACCTTCCGATCCAGGAAAGGGTCATCGGCCATCCACTTCTCACGTAGCTCGGAACACTCCGGCAGGGGGAGCATGCTGGCGGTCTCGGCCATGTCTTCTTCCAGGGCGGACATCCCATACGCCGTGACAAAGCCCCGAGCAGGGTGGGTCAGCCGAGTCGAATCCCTCGAAGTGGGCTTACCGACCCGATATTGGAATCCTGGCGGATTTAACCTCGCCCAGGCCGCATCGAACTCCTCGCGGTCTGTCAGGGATTGCCACACGCTGTGAAAGATCTCGTGGTGCAGCGTCCGCCTTAGGTCCAATTCACCACGGGGTTCGTCGCCATAGACCAAGACGATCTCGGGCGGCGAAGTCCAAGCTGCCAGGCCGCCACAATTGAGTACAAGCCAATGAGCGTCGCCATACCTCTGGCGCGCCGACATCGCCGAGACGATGCGGATGTTAGCGAGCCCGAGGTTGGCGCGAAAGTTGGCTGAGTACCTTCCGAGCTCTTCGTGCAAGAGCTTCAGATACGGGGACAATTCTCCAGAGCGGGCCAACGACAGGAGCTTGGCCGAAATCGAGCTGTCGGGCCCCTCGCCGCGCGGCACCTCGTCCCACCGGACCTGAACCCCAAAGTCACCCTTGATGCGTGTCGCCCACTCGGCGGGCGTGGTCTGGGCGGAGCTTAGCCCCGCCAACAGAAGCGCGGCACCAGCAAACCTAGCCTTCATCATCGCCTGCAACTCAGTATAGAGCCGAAAGCGCAGCTCCGGACTGCTATGCTTGTGGAGGCAAGTCATCGGAACCCCAATGACGTTGGGGCGTCGATAATTTCGATCCCCACGGGGCAGACCGGGGATGGAGGGAAGGGATGGAGAAAGTCACGGGAATCAGCCGTCGCGAGCTGATGCGGGCTATGTCGTTGGGCGCAGCCGCCCTAAGCGTGCGTGGACTCAAGGCGCTGGCCCTTGAGCAGCCGGGAGCGTGGGCGGGCTTTCGCAGCGCGGCGATCAACGCCACGAATCTCGCGATCCAAGACTTCAAGCTCAAGGCCTTTTTCTCCGACGTTCAAATCATGGCCGTTGCGGCCATCGGCGGCAAGCTGAACGGCCCCGAACTCGCCCCAGTGATGCTGGCCGAGCTCACGAGGGCCAAAGTGCCCACCAACATCGCCCAAGCCTTCAGCGCAGCCGTCTCCGAGGCCTGGCATGAGTGGAGAGTCGGCGTGAGCGTTCCTGGTCTGCCATGGTATCCGGCCTTCGCCGCCTTTCCCGGCCCGATGGCCCCGCCGATGCCAAATGTCCCGATGCCAATCGGCGCTTGTGTGTCGCGGGGGCTTGGCGCTCTCCAAATCGATTCGCTCGCGAACCGAATTGTGACCAAGCTGGGAACCGCCGCAGCGTCGACCGAGGCGAAGTCGGCGGTCAGGGACTTCGCGATGTGGTTTTCGCTCAGCTTCACGGTGTGGAGCATGAGCGCCCCGGTGATGCTCGTGATGGGCAAGGGCCCGGTCCCGACTTTCGCGCCGCCCTACGTTCCGGTCGGACCAGTGGTCATGGGCGACATCATCGCCGCCCCCGGCCACCTCATGAACGGCGTGTTCGGACTGCCAGAGGCCCCCACCTTCGTCATTTACAACCAGATGGATACCACGGTGGGACCCACCACTCAGGCGAAGCTGGTGAACGGCAGCATTCGCGTCGCGCAAGCGACGACGGAGTTGGAGGGAACGGTCCGGCTTGGCTTCAGGGCCAACCCGAACGCTCACCTGACGATCCAAGACGGCCGCGCCGTGCTAGGAAAGGCGCCTTCCCCAGTGCGCTTAGGCGGGATTCGGCGCGCCGGAGATGCTACTGGAGCGGTCATGGCTCGGCCACTGTCGTCATCGAGTCTGCCTGGCCCATTCACCACGCTGCATGGGGAGGGCAAGCTGGAAGTGACCTTCGGCGAGGTCACCCTCGGTCTTCCGCACGGAATGGCGAATGTCAAGCCCGATGGCGCCATTTCGTTCACCGGTGGGTCGCTGCCCGTTCTTGGCGCTCCGTTCGTGGTGGGTCCGGGCTCTCGGCTGACCGCGAGCGAGCTTGCATTGCACGGGTTTGTTAACTTCCCCGTGACGCCCGTCACCGACGTGGTGCTGAACTTCACTCAACGAGGGGTTCGCGGAACAGGCAAGGTCAACGCCTTCGGGCACTTGATCACCCTGAACCTCTACCGAAACACTCGGTTCATGCTCGCAGGGTCTGGCGAGTATGCGGGCAAAGGCACTGCCTGGCAGGGTGTGCCGGGGGCGCCCGGGCTTGAGTTCCAAGCGGCTAACCCGCGTATCTCCTTGAGCATCTCCGGTCCGACCATTTCCCCTCTCCTCAGAATCGGCAAGCTTACGGTGCGGTCGGTCGCTACTAAGCCGGATGGGTCGCACTGGTCACAAGCCGATCTTGTCGACGTCGCGGTCACCCCAACCCCAACCGGGCCGGTGCCGATCCCTTGGCCCAATCTGCCCCAACCGACGGACATATTTGCAGCGTCGCGCCAAGCGGCACAGCAGGCGGCGAACCTGCTGCCTCCCGGCCCGCGCGCAAGCGCGTTGGCCAAAGCCCTTCAGGAATTCCCGTCGCCCCCCGCCATCCCTAAGCCGCCGGCGACGAGCACGTTCAAGGTCGGGTCGATCCTCGGATAGCTCGCAGGAGGACATCTTGGCCCGCGTGCTTATCATCAACCCACCCTCGCCCGAGCAGCTCGGCGCGCCGCTCCTCGGCCTGCAATACGTCGCCTCCGCCCTGCTCGCCCACGGCTGCGAGGTCAAGATCATCGACGCGGCCGCGCGCTACTACGAAGGCGACTTCGACTCGATCGTGGCGGAAGCCGAGCGCTTCGCGCCCGATGTGGTCGGCTTCAGCCTCTTCTCCCGCTGGGTTTGGCACGCGTACCGATTGGTAGAGCGGTTTTCCGGGCGATTTCCGCTGCTCTTCGCAGGCGGCGCCCACACGACGGTGCTTGCGGAGGAGACATTGGAGCACGGGTTCGACGTGGCGATCGAGGGCGAGGCGGAGGACCCGTTCGTCCGCCTGATCGACAGCCTCGGCCATCCGGAGGACTTCGGGCAGATCGCGGGCGTCGTTTACCGCGCTAGCGATGGCACGATCCGCCGTGGCCCGCCCGCAAAGCTCGTCGAGAACCTCGATGACCTGCCGCTTCCCCTCGAATCCCAGAGCCTCTTCGACCCGAAGTGGTACCACCCGAGCGGCAACGAAACCATCCCGGGCGGAATCCTATCCAGCCGGGGCTGCCCGGCGCGCTGCACCTTCTGCGCGAACTATGTGACTGGGCGCAGCTTTCGGCACCGGTCCTCTGCCTCCGTGGTCGAGGAGCTGAACCTGTATCACGAGCGATTTGGGACCACGTTCTTTCCGTTCTGGGATGACGCGCTCACCACGAACAAGCCCCGCCTGTTCGAGCTTTGCGAGGCGATCGAGCGAGACATCGAATTCGACCTCAAGTGGAGCGCGATAACCCGCGCAAACATGGTCTCGCCCGAACTCGTGCAGGCGATGCGCCGCGCGGGCTGCGTCTCCCTCAACTTCGGCGTCGAGAGCGGGGACAACGAAATCCTCCGCGCGATCAAGAAGGGCATCACCATCGAGTTCGTGGTGCGCGCGCTGACGATGGCGAAGGACGAGGGCATGCTGACCGCCTGCAACTTCATGCTCGGCTTCCCGCAAGAGACTCCCGAATCGCTTGGCCGGACTCTTGCCTTCATGCAGCGGATCGAGCCGATGGTGGATTCGTTCAGCACGCTGGGGGTGCTGGTGCCCTTCCCCGGGACGCCGCTCTACGATGACTACCACGTGGAGCACGGCTTTACCGATTGGTGGCTTCGTGAGGAATGCAGCCACTACTCCAAGCCGCCCCCGATCGACGACTTCGACCGGTTCTATCGGCACTACATCGACGACACCAACCTTGAACTCGATTTCTTTCATTACTCGAACGAGATGCGGGCGATGATCAAGGAATGCCTTCGGTTCAAGGGCGAGCACAACCTGGCCAAGATGGGCCTGATGCGGGACCCCGTGTTCCGGCCCGAGCCTGCCCTGGCCGGGGTTGGGGCCGCGTGAGCGCGACCTGCACTGTGGCCCCATGGGCGGTTTGGGACGACGAGGAAGCCGCCCGCCTCTACGAAGAGTTTTGCGAGCGCCATCCACGGTATGCGGAGGCGAACGCGGCCCTGATAGAACATGCCGACATTAGCCCGGGGCAGCGGGTCCTCGATGTCGCCTCGGGGACTGGGCGCACCGCCGAGGCTGCGTTGCCGTGGTTGAGGTGTGACGGCAGCATCGTCTGCTTCGAGCCCGCCGATGCGATGGCCCGCCTCGGTCGCTTCCGGCTTCCGAGCCCGCAGATTGAGTGGACATCCATTTGCCCTTCACCGCCCGCGACCTTCGACCGAATTCTCTGCGGGGCGGGCATTTGGCAGATGCTGCCCCTTGACGAGACGATCGCGTCGTTGGCAAACCTCCTCGCGCCGGGTGGGAAGGTGTGCTTCAACATTCCCGGCCTCTATCTCGGCCTCCCGGACGAGCCAGGCGGGGGGCCGGACCCGAACCTTCTCGCGTTCCTCTCCATCGTCGCCAACCTGGTGCATCCAGAGGTTTCTTCCCCTTGCCGTGCACGGGGAAGTCGCTCGAAGGCTTGCCGAGAGCGGATGGAGGTGCCCTCGCCGCAGGTCCAAAGCGAGTGCCCGCCTCCACCCCTGTTCGTCCCTTTGGGATCGGGACTCACAGACCCTCCCCCGCACCGCAGGGGAGGATCGTCCGGAAGCATCTTCCCCTTGCAGCGCAGGGGGAAGGCGACCGAAGGCTTGCCGAGGTCGGATGGAGGTGCTATCGCCAAGCCGCTTGCCTCCGAACCTCCACCTGCGTGCGCTTCGCTTACGCTTCCTCCACCTGCCTCAGGGGGAGGATTTTCGGATGGTTCTTCCCCTTGCCGCGCGGGGGGAAGTCGACCGGAGTCCCGATCTGTCGGGACTAGGTCGGAAGGGGGTGCGGTCTTCGAGGCGCCTGGAGCGGACGACACGCCATCCCTTGCCCTTTCCGTGTCTTTCGTCGAAGAGGCTTTGTCGGCTGCGGAACTCGCGTGGGAGCGGTGGGAGATGCAAGGCCGCTTGACCCTGGAGGCGTATCGGGATTGGCTGAAGATTCCCGCCGTTGCCAACGGGATGCTGGGTGGCCTGCCCGCAAGCGAGAGGTCCCGTCTGATCGACCAGGCTTACGCCTTCACCGCGCTGGTCGGGCAAGCCGAACTGCCAGACCCCCTCGCGGGCACGACGGAGCGTGCCCCTCCCAACCCGGCCCACGGCGGGTCGTGGAGATGGGAACGCTGGCTCGGGTGGACCGCATGGAGACCCTGAGCGCGCTCGGGCGATTTCGTGACAGCCGCCCCCTTCTCTCCCATCACGATGCTCTCCGGGCGGAAGCGGATGGGCAGGGCTATCTCCTTGTCTCCCAGACGATTCCGATCGAAGACGTGCTCTCGCTCAGGCGATCGGTGCTTGAGGTGTGCGGCGAGCTCGGCTGGCTCGATCACGACGCTCCGCTGATGGATGGCATCGCCGCCCGCAGCGTCCAAATCGGCGACTACCGCGATCCGCTCTGGGTGGAGCTTCAGCGTCGAATCCTCCCTAGCCCCGAATTCGCCGCCGTGGCCGAAAGCGCACAGCTGCTCGGCATCCTTGAAGCCCTTTACGCGGGCCCGGTCCAAGGGGGCAAGGGCAGCGTAGTGCGCGTGTTCTCACCGAACTCAGCGGACCTCACCACCCCCGCCCACCAAGACCATTTCTACACGCGTGGATCGGAACAGATGTGGACCGTCTGGGTCCCGCTCGGCGACTGCCCAGTCGAGCTGGGCGGGCTTAGCCTCATCCCCGGCTCTCACCGGCACGGGTTGCTTGGGCACGAGGGGGACAACGGCGCGCGCGGAGTGCCCGGCCTCGAGGATGCCGAGTGGGTGGCGGGCGACTTCGCCTGCGGCGATCTGCTCATGTTCAACTGCCTGACCGTGCACCGGGCGTTGCCGAATTTCACCGCCAACCGCCTCCGCCTGTCGGTGGACTTCCGTTTCGAGCCCGCGTAAGCACCGCTTGCGCGGGGGGCGGCGCATCGTCCAAACTGTTTCATGGGCCTAACGCAGCTTCTCACCCCACCCGCCGTGCCCAAGAAGCATCAAACCGTGCTCGTCGTCGATTTCGGCGGGCAATACTCGCAGCTCATCGTGCGCCGCGTGCGCGAGTTCAACATCTACTCCGAGATGGTCCCCTGGCAGAAGGCGGCCGAGCGCATCCTGGCGGACCGGCCCGATGCGGTGATCCTCAGCGGGGGCCCCCGCTCCGTCCTAGAGCCCGGCGCGCCCGATCTCGATCTCAGCCTCATCGCGGGCATCCCAGCCCTCGGCATCTGCTACGGGCACCAATTGATGGCCAAGAACCTAGGCGGCGTGGTCGAAACCTCGTCCGACAAAGAGTACGGCAGCCGCCACCTTACCGGCATCGAGGCGGGCAGCCTTGCGAGCACGATCGGGGTTCCCGAAGTGTGGATGAGCCACGGCGACCAGGTTCGCAAGACCCCGCCCGGCTTCATCCTCACCGCCAGCACCGACACCTGCCCGGTGGCAGCATTCGAAAACGCGGCCGCTAGGCAGTACGGCGTGCAGTTCCACCCCGAGGTGTCGCACACCCCCGACGGGCGCAAGCTGCTCGAACGCTTTCTCCTGAAGCACGCCGGGCTCAAGCAAGACTGGTCGAGCGAGAGTTTCATCGAGGAAACGGTTGCCTCGGTGCAAGGACAGGTGGGCGAGGGCCGGGTGCTATGCGCGGTGAGCGGCGGCGTCGATTCGTCGGTGATGGCGGCTTTGCTGATCCGCGCGCTCGGCGAGCGGGCGGTGTGCGTATTCGTCGACCACGGGCTGCTGCGCAAGGGCGAAGCCGAGGAAGTGCGCGAGACCTTTGGCGGGCACTTCAAGGCCAACCTCAAGGCGTTCGACGAGCAGGCGGCATTCTTTGCCGCGCTTAAGGGGGTGACCCATCCCGAACGCAAGCGCAAGATCGTCGGTGAGGAGTTCGTCAAGGTGTTCGAGCGGCACGCCTCGGAACTTAGCGACTGCGACTTCCTCGCCCAAGGCACTCTGTATCCGGACGTGATCGAATCGGGCTCGAGCACCGCCGCCAAGATCAAGACCCACCACAATGTGGGCGGCTTGCCCGATTGGATGCGAATGAAGCTGATCGAGCCGCTGCGGTGGCTGTTCAAGGACGAGGTGCGCGCGGTGGGGCGCGCGCTTGGCTTGCCCGAGGAAATGGTGGAGCGCGAGCCGTTCCCCGGCCCGGGCCTCGCGGTGCGGATCACGGGCGAAGTCACCCCCGAGCGGGTGCGCATCGTGCAGGACGCGGATTGGATCTTCCGCACGGTGCTTCGCGAGCATGGGCTGCACCGGCAGATCTGGCAAAGCTATGCGGCGCTGCTCGACGTGCGCAGCGTGGGCGTCATGGGGGACGAGCGAACCTATGAGCACCCGATCGTGCTGAGGGCGGTCGCGAGCGAGGACGCGATGACCGCGCGCGCGGTTGCGATTCCGTTCGAGGTACTCGAACATGTTGCGCTCCGCATCGTGAACGAGGTGCGCGGGGTCAACCGGGTGTTCTACGACCTCACGAGCAAACCGCCCGCCACCATAGAACTGGAGTAGGGCGCAGCGGTGACCACCAAAGCCATTCTCAGCAATGCGGAAGTCGATGGGCTCGGGTTTCACCAGCCGCACCTCCATCTGCTCTCGGCAAGCCCCCTCCCATCTCACACCACAGAACACACGGCAGGAGGAAGACGTGAGGAGTCCGATCCGTCGTGCCCGCCCAGGCGAAAGGAGTCCTACTTCTTGAGCGTCGGCGCGATCGTGGGCACGTTCTTCGCCGAAATCTTCGGCGTGTCCAACTCGGTTGCCAAAGTTCTAGCCGGAGCCCTTGCGGGTGGCCTCCTCTACCTCCTTGTCGACGCGACCAATCCGAGGTGGACCGAGCAATGACCGAGATCGGCCTCGAGCCCCTCCTCACCGAGTCCCAAATTCAGGAGCGGGTAACGGAGTTGGCAAAGCAGATCGCTGCCGACTACGGCGAGACGCAGGTGCTGCTCGTCGCCGTGCTACGCGGCTCGATCCACTTTGTCTCCGACCTCGCCCGTCGCATCGGGCGCGCCGACTGGGAGCTCGACTTCATCCAGGTTAGGTCGTACCAAAGCGGGCGGAAATCGAGCGGAGTGGTGCAAATCCGGAAGGATTTGGATACCAACCTCGAGGGTCGTGACGTCTTAATCGTCGAGGACGTCGTCGATACCGGCGCGACGCTCGCGCACTTGCGCGAACTGCTCGGCACGCGGCGCCCCAAGAGCCTGAGGGTCGTCGCCCTGCTCGTGAAAGAGGGGGCGATCCGCGCCGGGACCCAAGTCGAGTACATGGGCTTTCGGATTCCGGACGCGTTTGTGGTAGGATATGGATTAGATTACGACGAAAGGTATCGACACTTACCGTACGTCGCGATCCTCCCCTGAGAACGACGCTCCCTTAATGGGGCAAGCCTTCTGGCAAGGGGTCGATCCTCCTTATCTGCAACCGGCGATTCAGGCTCAATTCAGCCAACAGATCACCAATCCGCATCAACAAAGCCTATGACGCACCAATTCCGACCTCGTAAACCCATGGACGGGCGACGTCCCCGCGGCCGCGGCCGTGAGGGCATGCCCAGGATGGACCAAGCCGACCTCGAGGGACTCCCCGAAATCGACTACAACCATTTCGACCAGATGACCCCCGCCGAGCTTATGAAAGCGGCCAAGGCGGCTCACCTCTCGACCGACCTCACCCGCAACGAGGTCGTCGAGCGACTGCTGCTCACGGCCAACGAGGAAGCTGGCGCCTGCTACTCGCGTGGCGTGCTTGAAATTCTCCCCGACGGTTGGGGCTTCCTGCGCCGGGACAATTATCAACCTTCGCCGCAGGACGTCTACGTCTCCCAATCGCAGGTCAAGCGGTTTGGACTTCGCCCCGGCGACACCATTTTCGGTTTGGTGCGACAGCCCAAAGAGGGCGAGAAGTATCAGGGCATGCTGCGCGTGGAAAGCGTCAATAGCTTCGGCACTGCCTCGCCCGAGATGCAGCGCCGCAGGAACTTCGACGAGCTGACGCCTCTCTACCCCGACGAGCGGATCATCATGGAGACGGTCGCCGACAACATCTCCACTCGCATCATCGACCTGATCGACCCGATCGGCAAGGGCCAGCGCGGCCTGATCGTCTCACCCCCCAAGGCGGGCAAGACGATGATGATGAAGGCGATAGCCAACGCGATCACCGCCAACCACCCCGAGATTTATTTGATGGTCTTGCTCGTGGACGAGCGGCCGGAAGAAGTCACCGACATGCGCCGCTCAGTCCGCGGGCAGGTGATCTCATCCACCTTCGACGAGCCGGCGGAAAACCACATGCGCGTCGCCGATCTCTGCCTGGAACAGGCCAAGCGGCAAGTGGAGAGCGGCCGCGACGTAGTTGTCCTGCTCGATTCGCTGACCCGCTATTCGCGAGCAAGCAACCTCACGATCAACCCCTCGGGGCGCACGCTCAGCGGCGGCCTCGACCCATCCGCGCTGTACCGCCCGCGCCGCTTCTTCGGTTCGGCCCGCAACATCGAAGAAGGCGGGTCGATGACCGTCATCGCCTCCGTGCTCATCGATACGGGCAGCCGAATGGACGAAGCGATTTTCGAGGAGTTCAAGGGCACCGGCAACATGGAGATCGTGCTCGACCGCGACCTCGCCGAGCGCCGCTTCTGGCCCGCGATCGACGTCAAGCGCTCGTCCACGCGGCATGAGGAACTGCTGTTTCAGAAGGATGAGCTGGAGGGCGTGGTGCAGTTGCACCGGCTCCTGGCCAACCAGCAGAACAGCGTCGAGGCGACCGAGTCGCTCATCAAGCTGCTCAAGCGCACGCCGAACAACGCCTCGTTCCTCGAGAGCGTCGTGCAAAAGACCCGCGCGACGGTGTAGGGCCGTCCAGTCGTCCTTCTAGCGTGCCCCAACCCGTCCGCGAGCGGATCGAACAAGAAGAGCTGGACCGGCTGTCGCCATACGCCGCCAAAGCCGCCGAAAGCATCGGCCGCGCCGAGCCGATCGAGCAAGACCCGGTGCGCACCTGCTTCCAGCGCGACCGCGACCGGATACTCCACTCCAAGTCGTTTCGACGCCTGAAGCACAAGACTCAGGTGTTCATCGACCCGGCGGGCGACCACTTCCGGACGCGGCTCACCCATTCGCTCGAAGTGGCTCAGATCGCGCGAACGGTCGGACGCGCCCTAAGGCTGAACGAAGACCTCATCGAGGCGATCGCGCTTGGTCACGACGTGGGCCACACGCCTTTCGGCCACGCGGGCGAGAGCGCGCTCGACGAAGCCTTGCGGGAACTGAACGCCCCCGGCGGCCCCAAGGCATTTCGGCACTACGAGCAGTCGCTGCGCGTGGTCGATCACCTCGAACGGCTGAACCTCACCCACGAGACCCGCGCCGGCATCGGGGGCCACAGCAAGGGACCGCGCGACCTGTCCGCCCACGACGGTCAGCCAACCTCGACCCTGGAGGCCGCGGTGGTGCGGATCAGCGACCGCATCGCCTACCTCAACCACGACCTCGACGATGCGGTGCGCGGGCGCGTGTTCGAGCGCATTCCCGAGCAGTTCCTGTCTCTGGGCGAGACTCACGGCGACCGCATCGGCTCGATGGTGGAAGACGTGATCGAGAGCAGCCAGGACCGCCCCGCCATCGCCCTCAGCGCCCCCATGCTCGCGACCATGAACGCGCTCAAGGACCACCTGTACGAGCACTTCTATCTGCTCTATCCGACGCTTTATCCCGACACGCTCAAGGCGCAGGAGTTGGTGAAGGAGTTGCTGCGCCATTTCTGCAAGCCGGGGGCCTTGCCGGACGGCTTTGAGGGCGTGCAAGGCGCGGTGGACTACGTGGCCGGCATGACCGACCGCTTCGCGGTGGAAGTGTTCACCCAGCTTCGCGTGCCCGGCGCGTTCAGGCCGGCGACTGCGGGTTAGGCGAGCCGCGCCCCCTTCCCCGGAGGCAGTGGAAGAGTTCAGTAGTGCCTGGCTCGAAGAGCGCCGAGAGGACACCATCCCTAAGATCCACAGATCGACCGGTCCAAAAAGCCTTCCACTTACTTCGCAGCCTCGACAAACCCGTCCTGCGAGCGCTTTTCGTGAATGAAGAACGACCCCACGATGAAGGTAATGGACGCGATCGCTATCGGATACCAGAGGCCAGAAAGGCTGTTGCCCGTCCGCGCGACCATCGCGGTGCCGATAAATGGCACGAGACCGCCAAAAACCCCGTTGCCGATGTGATAAGGCAGGGACATCGACGTGTAGCGGATTCGGGTCGGGAAGAGTTCGACAAGAAAGGCGGCGATCGGCCCATACACCATCGTCACCAGAAGCACCTGAAGGAACACGAGAAACACGAGCGTCCAGAAGATTCCGGGCCCAGGCGTCACCTCGGTCTTCGGCTTCTCCGCCCTCCTTGGCGTCAGGTCTTCGGCAAGCGGAGTCTTGCGGGAAACCGCGAGCCCATCCATCTTCCAACTCTCCACACGCGTAAGGCTCGTCTTCTTCGTCACCGGGTCGGTCACCGACTCGAGGGAGAATTCGGTCTTCGGAAGATGAGAGGCAACGGGCACGAGCGACTGCATCTGTGAGTAGATGGGGGTGTAGCCGATGGCGGCAAGCAGGCAGGCGCCCATCATTAGCTTCTTTCGCCCCACCCGGTCGCTCAGCGCTCCGAACACGAGAAAGAACGGCGTTCCGAGAACGAGCGCCGAGGCGATAATTTTGTTCGCGGCCGCCCCCTGAACGTTCATCACCGTCTGCAGGAAGTAGAGAGCATAGAATTGGCCGGTGTACCAAACCACCCCTTGGCCCATCGTGGCGCCCAGGAGGGCAATCAGAACGAGGCGGCGGTTCGCCCCTCTGCCGAAGCTCTCCTTAAGAGGGTTCGCGCTCGTGGCCTTATCGTCTTTGATCTTCTGGAACAAGGGCGATTCCGCCATGCGACGCCGGATCAGGTAGCTGAACACCACGAGCACCGCCGAAAGCAGAAACGGGATGCGCCAGCCCCACTGCAGGAAATTCGCCTCGCCTAGCGAGCCCCGCGCGAAGAGGATGACGAGCAGCGACACGAACAAGCCAAGCGTCGCCGTGGTCTGGATAAAGCTCGTGTACATCCCACGCTTGCCGATCGGCGCATGTTCGGCGACGTAGGTTGCCGCCCCGCCGTACTCGCCACCAAGGGCGAGGCCCTGCAAGAGCCGCAGCAGCACGAGCAGGATCGGGGCAAAGACCCCAAGCACCTCGTAGCCCGGAATTAGGCCGATGAGAAACGTCGAGCCGCCCATCATCAGCAGGGTCAGAAGGAAGGTGTGCTTGCGGCCGACGATGTCTCCCATCCGGCCAAAGAACAGTGCGCCAAACGGCCGCACGACAAAGCCGGTCGCGAAGGTCGCCAGTACGGAGAGGAGCCCCGCGGTCGGATTGCCCTTGGGGAAAAACTGGGCTGCGAGCACGGTGGCAAGCGAGCCGAAGATGTAAAAGTCGTACCACTCGATGAGGGTCCCCGCCGAGGATGCGAGGATTACGCTCCGGATGGATCGGGGCGAGCCGTTGTCTTGCATGGCGAGTTCCTTTCGATACCGACTTGGTTACGGTTCCGACGAAGCGCCCGCGTAGATGGCGTCCATCCCCGCCGCAATTGTAACCGTGTCGGGAGAGGGCTAGCTTGCAACCTGCGATACAAGTCGGAATGAAGCCCTTTCGCGCCTCGGTCTGGCAGGAGGACGACTGGGTCATCGCCCAGTGTCTGGATGTGGATGTCGCCAGCCAGGGAAGCTCCGAGGAAGACGCTCTAACTGCCCTTAAGGAAGCCCTGGAGCTTCATCTTGCGCCGCTCCGGGCCACGAAGCGCCCACTGGCCCCCAAGGTAACCTCGCCGCGATGCTTCGCGAGATCGTCTCCACCCCCAACGCGCCCGCCGCCATCGGCCCCTACAGCCAGGCCGTCCGCACCACGGGGACGCTCGTCTTCCTCAGCGGGCAAATCCCCCTCACGCCCTCGGGCGAGCTGGTGACGGGCGACATCAAGGAGCAGACCGCGCAGGTGATGCGCAACATCGATGCGGTGCTCGCCGCCGCCGGGCTGAGCAAGGCGAACGTCGTGAAGACCACCGTGTTCCTGAGCGATATGGCCCACTTCGCCGCGATGAACGAGGTGTATGGCGCCTACTTCGGCGAAAGCGCGCCCGCCCGCTCCACCGTGGCCGCTAGCGGGCTGCCGAGAGGAGTCGACGTCGAGATCGAGACGATCGCGGTCGTCTAAAGAACTAGCATGAAGCGGATCGTTTCGGTGAGCCTGGGGACCAGCAAGCGTGACAAGCGCCAAGAGATCGAGATCCTCGGCGAGAAGTTCCTCATCGAGCGCATCGGCACCGACGGCGATACCAAGAAGTTCGCCCAGATGTTTAAGGACCTCGACGGCAAAGTCGACGCGCTCGGCGTGGGCGGGGCCGACATATATCTGGTCAGCGGCACGAAGCGCTACGCCTTCCGCCAGGTGCTGCGCTGGGTGTCGGGCGCTAAGATCACGCCGGTCGTGGACGGCAGCGGCCTTAAGCACACGCTGGAGCGCGAAACCATCCGCACGCTCCAGCGCGACGGGGTCGTGGGTTTCAAGAAGGAGCGGGTGCTGCTCGTCTCCGCGGTCGACCGGTTCGGCATGGCCCAGGCCCTGGTCGAGGCAGGCGCGGACTGCATCTTTGGAGACTTGCTCTTCGGCCTGGGGATCAAGATTCCGCTCCGCACATACAAGGCGGTTAGGCGCGCTGCCGCCATCTTGCTGCCGATCGTCACCCGCTTACCGATCCAGTGGTTCTATCCAACGGGCGAGAAGCAGGAACAGCGCAAGCCGAAATATCCGCAGGTTTTCGACTGGGCCACCTTCGTTTGCGGCGACTGGCACTACATCCGGCGCTACGCTCCCGACAACCTGCAGGGCAAGACGATCCTCACCCAAACGCTACGCAGGGCCGACCTCGAGTGGCTGAAGCAAACGGGAGCGCGTCGCGCGATCACTACCACCCCCGTAATGGGCGGCGAGACCTTCGCCACCAACGTGATGGAAGCCGTGATCGTGGCGATTCTCGGCAAGCGGCCCGAGGAATTGTCGGAGAAGGACTACCTCGACGCCCTCAAGCGGCTCGACTGGAAGCCCAACGTGATTCCGCTCAACGAGCCAGCCGCGGAACCGCCTAAGGCCGCGGAAAAGGTGGGCTCTTGACCCGGTTCGCATTCATAATCCACCCCCTCTCAACCCGCGACGTGGCGCGCAAGTATCCGTTTGCGCGGTTCGTGCCGGGGGCATTGGTCGAGGCGGCCATGCGGCGCAAGAAGCCGATGGTGCTGAGCAAGATCGATGGTATCCGCTCCGCCACCGGCGCCACCACGGAAGGATGGTTCATCGGCTGCCCGCTCACGCCAAAGCAGATGATGACCATGCCCATCGAGGAGGTGTACGCCCGAATCGGCGAATGTGCCCAGATGGCGCATGAGCTGGGGGCGCAGGTGATCGGTCTGGGCGCGTTTACAAGCGTTGTTGGCGACGGCGGCGTAACCGTGGCCGAACGCGCCAAGATCGCGGTAACCACCGGCAACAGCTACACGGTAGCGACCGCGATCGAAGGCACGCTGCGGGCATGTGAAATGCTCGATTTCGCCCCGCAGAGCGGGGTGCTCGCCGTTGTCGGCGCGACCGGTGCGATCGGCAAGACTTGTGCAAAGGTGCTGGCGCGCTCGTTCGGCAAGACGATCCTCGTGGGCAGAGACCTGGCGCGCACTCAGGCGGTGGCGGACGAAATCCCGGGCGCAATAGCCACCACCGACGTCGAAGCCATCCGCGAGGCGGATGCGGTGGTCGCGGTGAGTTCGGCGGAAGAGGCGATTATCATGCCCGACCATCTCAAGCCAGGGGCGGTGGTATGCGACGTGGCCCGCCCGCGCGACGTTTCGCGCCGCGTCGCCAAGGAGCGGCCGGACGTGCTCGTGATCGAAGGCGGCGTGGTGGAAGTGCCCGGCGACGTTCGATTCAACTTCAACTTCGGATTTCCCGACAAGACCGCCTACGCCTGCATGAGCGAGACGATGCTGCTCGCGCTCGAAGACCGCCCCGTCAGCTACACACTCGGCAAGGATGTGAGCGTCGAGCAAGTCGACGAGATGTTCGCCCTGGCTCGGAAGCACGGCTTCCGCCTCGCCGGCTTCCGCTCGTTCGAGAAGGCGACCGATCCCGCCGCGATCGAGCGGGCCCGGGCGGCACGCCGCCTTTCCGAACCGCCCGCGCCGCCCGCCGCCCAAACCAAGATGGCAGGCGCACTCGATAAGTAGACGTTTGTATGCTATAGTGGATGGGATGGGGGATGCCTGGACCTTTCGATCCGTCTTCGGGGGCGACCCCGATATTCGGATCGTTGCGCCGACGATGCGCAGCGACGACGATTTCGAGGCGTTCGCCAAACCGGTGAGCGAATCCACCGCGCTCGACGCGCCGGTGGTCGAGGGCGTCAGCTTCGAAGTT
The DNA here is from genome assembly GCA_016179045.1 of Fimbriimonas ginsengisoli. Lineage (GTDB taxonomy): Bacteria > Armatimonadota > Fimbriimonadia > Fimbriimonadales > Fimbriimonadaceae > JACOSL01. The sequence goes on from JACOSL010000051.1 coordinate 25,403, forward strand.
CGCGATGTGCCCGCTGTTGAAGCAAGCGGCTTTACCCATTTTCTGGACGGAGCCCAGCGAGCGTGGCCCGTGATGTACCACGGTCTGAACCCCGTGCGCATCGCCCACACGTCGGCCGCGATGCTTCGCCGCACGGATCGCGAAGTGGAAGCGCCCACTGAACGCACGTGGGAGGGAGGACTGGCGGTTTACGCCGTCCCCGAGATCGCCGCTCGCGTGCCGAGCGACGTCGGCCCCGTGCCGATCAAGCTCGACGAGGACGACAACACGCCGATCAAGGTTGGCGACAAGATTCGGAAGGCGATCGAGCAGCGACGGGGGGGCATCGAGGTGGCTCTTGCCGCCGGATTCGACAACGACGGCTGGCTGCTGATCGATGGAGGCATCGGGCGTCCCCTTGACCGCAACCCGGGCTTGAGGCAGGTGGCCGGCGTGGTCAAGACCCATGCGCGGCAATACTTCAAGTCGGCGGAGCGCGTCGCGAAAATCCTCTCCATGCGGGAGGGGCAGCGCACGAGCGTGTTTCTGCGCGAGGCCGATCCCGCCCAGGGGCACGAGGTTTATAGCTTCTATCTCAAGCTACACGATTCCGAGAGCCAGGGGCCGTTGTTCGGGGTCATTCGGGTGGAGATTCCGCCGCTCCCCGAATCGCTGGCGCGGGCGGACGAGATCGCGGGTTGGCTGCTCGTCGAGCGCGCGCCGCTCAGCTTGCCGGATCGGCGCTACGACCGGCTTCTCTATCCCATCCACTTGGTGGAGATGCACCTGAAGGCGCGGCAGCCCACCGACGCCGCCATTTTGGGGAGGATCGGATGATCGAAACAACGAGCGACGGACGCATCGGCCGGGTGATCGGCATGGAGCGACGTCCGAACACGGCCTACACGTTTTGGTTCTGGACCGACCGCGACGCCCCGGTCGGAATCGGCACGCTCGTCAAGGTGCTGAGCGCCGAGGATAAGGTTTACGGCACAGTCGTCGAGGCGCACGGCTTCAACGACCTCGAGAGCCCGTTGCATGAGTTCCTCTCCGTCGGCGGCGATCCCGCCAAGCTTCCGCCCACCCAACGCCCCGAGATGCGGGTGTACCAAGCGGCGGTTCTCTACCGGGAGCCGGAGGAGCCGGTGGGCGCGGTGCCGATCGGCGAGGTGTTCCTCGCCAACGAGGCAGACGTTCGCATGGCGCTACGTACCGCCAAGTTCGCGGACGAGTTCGGCGTCCCGTGCGGTTGCTATGGCTACAAGGATGAGCCTTTGCAGGTGCATCTGGACCAGCGCTTCCTGCTCGGGCCGGAGGCGGGCCACTTCAACATGACCGGCACGAGCGGCCTTGCCGCCAAGACGAGCTACATCCTGTTTCTGCTGCAGTCGATCTTTGCAAACCACAAGGACGAGGAGGGGGCCGATGGCGCGAAGGGCGTGGCCGCGCTGCTCTTCAACACCAAGGGCGGGGATTTGCTGTTCATCGACCAAGCGGACGAATCCAACGCTTTCACCGAGCTGGACCGCAAGCTTTATGCGGCCTGCGAGCTTGAGGCGGTGCCATTTCCGAAGGTGCGCTACTATGCGCCGCTTGCTAACGACCGGGCGAATCTGAACTCGCTCCGCACGAACGTGGTGCTGATGGAGAAAAACCCGACGCGGGCCTTCGAGTTCGGACTTGCCGACATCGTGCGCCACGCGGAGGTGCTGCTGAACAAGGACGATCTGGAGGCCAAAGCGGATGCCTACCTCGAATTCCTCAACCAGGAGCACGTTCAGAACGAGAAGGGGCGAAAGATCGGCAACCAAGGCGAGCCGCGTAGGGCAAAGACACTCGACGAACTGTGCGACATAGTGGCCGCCCAGGTGGAGTTCGCGCGCTCCAAGAATCAGGAGTTTTACGAATCGCACCACTTCCGGACGATGCAGAAGATGCTCAACCGACTCAAGGGCCTGACCCGGCGCTTCACCGGTCTCATCGCGACCAGTGGGGCCGCAGCGGGCCCGCTCGAAGAGCCGTTCGAGCCCGGATCGGTTACCGTGATCGACGTCGCCCGGCTAGGCTCCGACGAGCAAGACCTGGTGTTCGCCGCGTTCATCACCAAGCTGCGCGAGCGAATGGAGGAAGGCACGCTCGGCGTCGGCAAGATGATCGTGGTGGTGGACGAGCTCAACAAGTACGCGCCAAGCGGCGGGGGCGAAACCTATGTGGCCGCCTCGCTAAAGGAGATCGCGGCGCGGGGCCGATATCTTGGCCTCACCCTGTTCGGCGCTCAGCAGTTCCGCAGCCGGGTGGACAAGGAAGTCGTGGGCAATGCGGCGACCCACGCGTTCGGGCACGTCGAGTCCGAAGAGCTGGCCCAGCCCTCGTATTCCCATTTCTCGCCCGCGGTGAAGGAAAAGCTCGGCTCGCTGCAGCCAGGAGAGGTGCTGATCAAGCATCCGCACTTCGCCCAGCCAATTTTCGTTAGGTTTCCTAATCCTTGCGTGATGAAGGGCGGCGACGGGTTGCGGAAGTATCCCAAGTCAGCAGACCAATTGTTCGGTGAGTTAGCAGAAGGCTTCATCAAGAGATTGGCCCCTGCTGACCTCAACAGAGCGTTAGACGCCCTCGCCAAGATGTCCGACGACAAGGATGCCCAGACGGAAGTGCTGCGGGGTTTGCGTCGCGCGAACTCCGCTGACGAGTGCCTGAAGGTTCTTGAGCGCGCTCCTCGCAAAGCCCCGATCGGCCTGCGCGAGAACCGGGAGCCGACCGCTGTCGTCGCCACTGGGGGGCCCGACTTCGAGGAAGACCCCTTCGACGACCTGCCGCACTAAGGCGTAGGGATCGCGCGCCCGCGGATCATCCAGCGCTCGGGATTCGGCAGCGGATCGAACCCCAATGCCGAGTACACGCGTTGCGCGTCTGCGGTGGCAAGCACCCAGCGCCGCAAGCCTTGGTGCTCGGAATGGTCAAGGGCGTGCTGCACCAAAGCCTTCGCCACGCCGCGCCCGCGAAACGCCTCGTCGACGTACACGTCGCACACCCAAGCGAACGTGGTTCGGTCCGACACCACGCGGGTATAGCCGATCTGCTCCCCGCCCGCGAACGCGCCGAGTACGAGAGACGAGCCGTGTGCCGCCCGCTCGACCCGCTCGCGCGTAACCCCCACGCTCCAATAGGCGGCCACCAGCCAAGCGTGCACACGCTCGAAGTCCATCGCTTCGAAGCCCTCTCGAATCTCGAACTCCATCGAGGCGAGTATACGAGGCACCGCTCGCCAACGGAGGTACTGGCGTTCATGCGCGTCGTGGGGAACCGCCCACGCCTCACCAGGACTCGGCACCCCCTCCTCCGGCCCTCGGCCGCAAGAGGGGGAGGCGGAAGGGGCTGCGGATTCGACCCAGGGCCACATGAGGCAATCAGCAAAGCCACCGCAAAGCCACGGCAAAGCCGATCCTCCAGGCCCAAAATTAGCAGTCTCCGAGGTATAGTGCTAACGATGTCGGGCACAGATCGCCCCGTCAATTTTCAATTAAAAGCGTTGAGAGAGGAACCAAGAACCCTATGAAGCTTCAACCCCTGCATGACCGCATCATCGTCGAAGCCGCCGCCAAGGAGGAGAAATCCGCGGGCGGGATCATCCTGCCGGACACCGCCCAGGAAAAGCCCCAGAAGGGCCAGGTGCTGGCGGTCGGCCCCGGCAAGCGCCTCGATAGCGGCAAGCTAGCGCCGGTGGACGTCAAGACCGGCGACGTGGTGCTCTACGGCAAGTATTCGGGCACCGAGGTCACCGTGGATGGCAAGGATTACGTGATCCTGCGCGCCGAAGACGTGCTCGCCGTGCTAGAAGGCGCCCTGGCCGGAGCGGCCAAGTAACGAAGGAGAATCAGAACATGGCTGCAAAAGATATCAAATACACCGACGACGCGAGGAAGCTGCTGGAGGCGGGGGTCGACAAGCTCGCCAACGCGCTCAAAGTCACCCTCGGCCCCCGGGGCCGCAACGTCGTCATCGAGAGGAAGTACGGCTCCCCCACCGTGATCAACGACGGCGTAACCATCGCCAAGGAGATCGAGGTCGAGAACCGATTTGAGAACGTGGGCGCCCAGCTTGTGCGAGAGGTCGCGAGCAAGACCAACGACACGGCGGGCGACGGCACCACCACCGCCACCGTGCTCGCCCAGGCGATCTTCAAGGATGGCATCCGCAACGTGGCCGCCGGCTCCAACGCCACTCAGATCAAGAACGGCATCGACAAGGCGGTCGAGGCGATCATCGCCGAACTCACGAAGATGAGCACTCCGATCAAGGGCCATAACGCGATCGAGCAGGTCGCGACCGTCAGCGCCAACGATCCGGAGATCGGGGCGCTGGTGGCCAAGGTGATCGACAAGGTCGGCAAGGACGGCGTGGTCACGGTTGAAGAGAGCAAATCAACCGAAACAACTTTCGAGATCGTCGAAGGCCTACAGTTCGACAAGGGCTTCCTGAGCCCCTATTTCGTCACCGATCCGGCCCGCATGGAGACCGTGTTCGAGGACCCGCAGATCCTGTTCTTCGAGAAGAAGATCGCGACCGTCCAAGACCTGATCCCGTTGCTCGAGAAGGTGCTCCGGCTGGGCCGCCCCTTCGTGATCATCGCCGAGGACGTGGAAAGCGAGTGCCTCGCCACCCTGGTTCTCAACCGCTTGCGCGGCAACCTGCCGCTAGCGGCGGTCAAGGCTCCTGGCTTTGGCGATCGCCGCAAGGCGATGCTGGAGGACATGGCGATCCTGACCGGCGGACAGTTCGTCAGCGAAGACCTCGGCCTGAAGCTCGAGAATGTGGGCGTCGAGATGCTTGGCGCGTGCTCGCGCATCGTGATCACGAAGGAGACCACCACCATCGTCGGCGGCAAGGGCGAGAAGCCGAAGATCGACGGGCGCATCGGCCAGATCAAGAAGCAGATCGAGACCACCGACAGCAGCTATGACAAGGAGAAGCTACAGGAGCGGCTTGCCAAGCTATCGGGCGGCGTCGCCGTCGTGAAAGTCGGGGCCGCGACTGAATCGGCTCTGAAGGAGAAGAAGGCGCGCCTCGAAGACGCGATCGCAGCGACGCGGGCAGCGCTCGAAGAGGGTGTCGTCCCCGGCGGCGGAATCGCTCTTCTGCAGGCAGGCAAAGCTCTCACCGGGCTCAAGTCCGAAGGCGATGAGAAGATCGGAATCCGGATCGTCGAGCGCGCGATCGAGGCGCCCTTGCGCACCATCGCCGAGAACGCGGGCGCCGAAGGCTCGGTAGTGGTCGAAAAGGTCAAGGCGGGGAAGAAGGGCGATGGTTTCAACGCCCAAACCCTCATCTTCGAGGACCTTGCCAAAGCAGGCGTCGTCGACCCCACCAAGGTGGTTCGCACCGCGCTCCAGAACGCCGCTTCCATCGGCGGCATGCTCCTGACAACCGAGGCGATCGTCGCCGAGGTGCCGGAAAAGGAAGACGAAGGCCACAGCCACTAGCGGCCCTTTCCAAAGAATCAGGGCTTGCGGGCATCGCCCGCAAGCCCTGAGCGCTTTCAAGACAGGCGACGATCCGCCCGCCGGAGCCCGGTTACTTGTCCTTCTCGGCCCCTTCCATCTTGTCGCCGCCCTTGGCCGGCGGCATCTTACCCATGCCCTTCATCTTGCCCTTGCCCTTATGCATGGGGTGGTGATGGCGGGCATGCTTCTTGGCATGCCTTTTAGCGTGCTTGTGGCCGTGCTTGGCCTTGGCCTTGCCCATCTTGCCCATCTTGGGCGGGGCCATCTTGCCCTTGTCGGCCGCCTTTCCATCTTGGGCGTAGGCGCCCATAGCCAAAGCGGCGGCGAGCATGAGTATCGTTGCGAGCCTTCGAAACATGTTGTGTAGCCTCCTGGTCGAGCCTGACCGCTCCAAGCGGCGGGCCGAGCCTGTCACTGGCTCAGACGCCCGATCAACCTCACCGGTTCAGACGTCCCGCCCCCGTTGTTGGATTCTTCTTGCAATTTCGGTCGTTGTGGCGTCCCGGCAGAAGCCCCTGATTTCGGATTCAGGCTCCTCCAAGCTGCGCTAAAGTACGCCGAGACATCGGTAATGCTCGGCATGATCGTAGGTCTCTATGTGGTTGGCTCCATCGGGTTCTTCGCCCAGGCCTATCGCCACGCCAAAGCGCACGGCTGGATGGACGCTGACGTCGAAATCCAGCCGCCCGCCACCGAAGTCGTCGAGCTCTTCACTTCCGAGCGAAAGGCTGCTTAGCGCGCTCGTCCACTCCGGCGCCTTAGACAAAGAAAACCGCCTCCGCTGGGTTGGGCGGAGGCGGGCTGGTCTGGACTTGCTTGGGGGTGTTCCGGACCTGGGGGAAGGAGGATATGCGTCAATCAAGTCAACGTCGCGGGGCGAAAATTCGTTCCGGCTAGGCCCAGGACCCGGCCACGGCCAGGCTCTCGGCGCGAACCGCAGGCCCGGCGAGTCCGGCGGGGCCGCCGAGAGGGTTCGTTTCGTACAGTTGCAAATCGGCCAAGTGCCCGGAGGTTAGCCCGCCCATAGCCCCCGCCTCGCCATTGGCGTCGGCGCCTCCGGCCGTGTAAGCACGAATGGCATCGCCGAGACTGACCGCCTCGGCGGGATCGAAGCCTTCGGGGCGGTTGGAGATCGCGCGGAGTCCCGTCCAAGGGTCGCCCGCCACGATGGGCGCGTCCGAGCTGAAGCTGAGCGGTATGCCGGCCCGCATGACCGATCTGGCGCGCTTGAGGAGTGCCGCCCGCTCCGGTCCGAGTTGACGTCGATAGGTGTGGGCGAAGGCGACGAGGAATTCGGGCTGCATCGTACATCGGCACCCGATCGAGGCCATGCGCTCGATCTGCGCATCGCTCAGAATCATCGCGTGCTCGATCCGGTGCCTTCGCGCATCGCCAAGCGCCTCGAGCACATCCATCACGAGGTCGGTCGAGCGGTCGCCGATCGAGTGGACGGCGATCGCGTAGCCCTCTTCGTGCGCGGTTCTCACCATCGCCTTAAGCCGATCGGGCGAGTAGATGAGTTGGCCGCTGGTCTCTACCCCGTCGGGCGACGCCTCCCCTCGTGGGTCGCTTGAATATCTCCCGTAAATGGCGGCGGTGCCAGAGCCGATCGCGCCGTCCGCGAAGATCTTCACCCCCGCCACCCGGCACCGGTCGGGGTTCATCGAGCGGATCTCAGAGAGAGCCGATTCGCGCTCGATCGCCCTCGGCCCCAAGAGTTGGCCCCATTGCACGTACAGTCGAAACCGGACCGGGCCGCCCTCGGAGACCGCGCGGTAAGCGCGCAGTTCGTCCAGCAGATCGAACCGGCCCGTCATCATGTCGCTCGCGCAGCCGATGCCGAACTGGGCAAAGCGAGTAGACGCAGCCTCGATCGCTTCGACCATCTGTTCGTAGCTCGGCGTCGGGGCGGCCGCGCTAACCCGCTCGTGGGCGTGCTCGAGCAGGACGCCATCCAGCCGGCCACTTGCGTCACGCCGAAACTCTCCCCCGGGCGGATCGGGTTCGGCTTCGCCGATTCCGGCGGCGGCGAGCGCCGCGCTGTTCGCGATGCCCGCGTGGCCGTTTACGTGACGAAGCAGAACGGGCCGATCCGAAACCACCCGGTCCAGGTCGCTTCGCGTGAGATGCCCGCCGGAAGCAAAGCGAGTTTGGTCGTAATGCACCGCCAGCAGCCATTCTCCACTCGGCAGGCCGTCGTGACGCGCCCGAACCGCATCGAGCACGTCTTGCTCGGATCGGCACACACCAAGGTGCAGCTTCTTCATGTCGAGCCCGGTGGGCAGGATGTGGCAGTGGGCGTCCACGAAGGCGGGAAGCAAGGACTTTCCGCCCAAATCGGTCTCGGCGTCGGGCTGGCCCTCGAACCGGGTCCCACGCCACACCACGCGCCCCGCCTCGACCAGCATTTCCTGCGCTTCGCCGCTGAGAGCCCAGATGAAGTTCTTACACAGGAGCTTCATGCAACACCTCGGGCGTCACCCGCTCCGCACTCTCAATCGCCCCTTCGATGAACCCGGTAACAAGCGCGGTGTGCTCGCCCGCGAAGTGGACGCGGCCTTCGGGGGGCGCGATATGCTCCATGTGCTCGAGCACATAGCCGGGCGGCTGATGCGAAAATCCGCCCTGGGCATAGGGGTCGTTCAGCCAGTCGTGAACCCAGCCGCGCACAAAATGGCGTGGCGCGTCGGGAAATAATCGCGAGAGTTCGTAGATGCCGGCGCGAACGGGGTCCCCCAGTTGGACCCAATCGGCGGCCACCTTCCCGCACATATAGGCCGAAAGAACGGGCGCCTCGCCCAGCGAACCGTCCCAGGTTTGCTGCAGGGGGCCGTCGCAACTCATCGCGCCCCCCCAGCCCTGATCGCGCCACCAAGCTTCTTTGAACTGCCAGCAGATCTTGATCGCGCGGCTCATGCGGCACGCCTCGATGGCGCATCGTTTACGGACGCCGATCGCCGGTTCGAACACGATCCGTTCCAACGCGGGTGGCGGCAGCGTCAGCACGACGCGATCCACCCGTACCTCGCCACCCTCGAACACGAGGCTGACGCCTCCCTCGTCTTGCCGCACCCGCGTGAGCACCTTGCCGAAGTGGGACTCGCCCTTTAGACCTTTCAACATCCGGTCGCACAGCGAGCCAAAACCACCGGGAACCCGGTACGAGCTCATCACGTCGCCATCGCGGTCCAGGTAATGCAGGTAGCCAGTGAGCCAGCCAAGGAGGCCGATTCGGTCGGGGTCGTCGCCCTCGTCCGACCGATATTTCGCCGAGACCCACCAGAAGCCGCGCTCGCTCTGAGTGTGCTCGCGGAAGAATTGCTCGAGAGTGCGCTCATCCAACTCCCGGACGTGCTGGTTCTTCCAAGGCGGCTCCTCCAGGTTGCGGCAAAGCTCGCGGGCCGCCGCTTCCACCCGCAGGTCGTCCTCGAGGGCGTCGTTCCAAAGCAGGGCCTCGGTCGCCTCCTTGCCTTTGTGGATCACCTTGCCAGGCCACGACGCGCGCGGCAGCGGCTCCAGACCGAAATGCTTGAGCAAGGCAAGAACGCGATGGTGATCGGCGTCGATCCATTCGCCGCCCGCCTCGTATAGCACGCCCCGTCCCTCGTCGATCGTATAGAGGCGCCCCCCGACGCGGCCGCGCGCCTCGAACATCGAGACTTCGACGCCCGCTTCTTCGAGCAGCATGGCGGTGCGCAGCCCCGCGACGCCCAAACCCACGACCGCGACCTTCAACCGTTCCCACCTTGGGAGATAGGTTGGAGGGCGGTCGGATTGAGGTAGGAGATGCGTGCGGGGGGCCTGGGACGCACCGACGGAGCGTACCTGAGCGTCGGAATCAAACCAGGTTCACCTCCGGTGCCTGAGGAGATGATCGGCGAGCGCAAAGGCGAAGAGCGCGATCGACACGAACCCGTTGAGAGTAAAAAATGCGAGGTCGACCCGGCTGAGATCGTTTGGCTTCACGAGACTCTGCTCGTAGGCCAGCAACACTCCCGCCAAGAGCACGCCCGCGAAGTAGATCGGCCCGGCGCCAACCAACGACCCGCCCCAAACGAGCAGGCCCACCGAACCGGCATGGCAAAGCCTGCTCACCACGAGGGCCTTGGGTCGTCCAAGCCAGACGGGCAACGACCTCAGACCCTGCTCGCGGTCGAAATCGTCGTCCTGCAGCGAGTAGAGGATGTCGAAGCCGCCCGTCCACAGCATCACCGCGCCGACGAGCGGCAGGATGGCGGCATCGAGGCGACCGGTCGCCCCGATCCACGCCGCCGCCGGGGCGATGCCCAACGACAAGCCGAGAACGAAGTGGCTGAGGGAGGTGAAGCGCTTCGTGGTCGAATAGCCGAGGATGACGAGCAGGGCCACCGGGCTCAGGGCAAGCGCAAGCGGATTGAGCATTGCCGCCGATGCCAGGAAGAGCGCCACGCTGACTCCGAGGAACAGATACGTCTGGCCAAGGCCCAGTGCGCCGACGGGCAGTGCGCGTGCCGCCGTGCGCGGATTGGCGGCGTCGATGCGTCGGTCGGCAATGCGGTTGAACGCCATCGCAGCGCTCCGGCACGACACCATCGCGAGCACGATCCAACCGAAAACCCTCCAGCCCGGCCAACCACCCGCGCCCCACATCATGCCGATCATCGCGAAAGGCAGCGCGAACACCGAGTGCTCGAACTTGATCATTTCGAGGTACACGCGAACCGCCCCCAACCCCTTCGCTTGGCCCACGGGCGGATTCTACAGCCAGGGAATCGGGTAAATGAACCGCCATGGAGATCGACCCCAAGCACGCGCTCGAAATCAAAGAGCGCCAAGAGGAAATGGAGCTGGAGCAGGATCGCTCGAAGATCCGCCTGAACACGATCGTCGCGCTCACCATCGCCCTGGTGGCGACCTTCATGGGCGTGTGCAAGATCAAGGACCAGAACATCGTCATCCACATGGAAAAGGCGCAGGCGAGCAAGATCGACACGTGGGCCTTCTATCAGGCGCGCAATATCCGGGAAGATCTCTACCGATCAACCAGCGACCAATTGGCGATGCAAGCCAAAGCGGGTCCTGCTGCCCTACAGGTGGCGACCGCGGCGGAAGCCAGCCGCTATGCGAAGCTGGCGGACTCCCAGCAGAAGAAGAAAGGCGCCCTCAAGACGGAAGCCGAGGGTTATGACACGGAGTACGAGCGTCTCCACAGCAGCCATCGCCAATTCGACCTGGAAGAAGGCGCCCTCGCCATCGCGGTGTCGCTCTTCGCAATCACCTCGCTGACCCAAAAGAAGTGGATGTACGGGGTGGGGCTGGTCCCTGCGATCCTCGGCATCGCGATGGGGCTCGCGGGGCTGCTTGGCCTCGGCCTCAAGCCCGAGGCTCTTATGAGGCTGCTCGGCTAGCGACGAGCCATCATGCCTAAGCCAAAGGACGTTGACCAAGAAACCCACGTGGCGCTCGCCAAGTTCCTCTTCAACGGCGCGTGGAAGCTGATCGGACTCGAGGAGCGGACGCCAGAACAGGTCGAAACCATGCTCCACACTGCCCACGCGGCTCGCTACCATTGGGCGGCGGCGGGCGGAGGGCCGCAGCAGCTCGCGGTGAGCGATTGGCAGCTTGCCCGGGTGTACGCGTTGGCGGGAGATGTAGATCGATCCCGCCATTACGCGGTCCTTTGCCTTGACCGGGCACTCGAGAACGGCCTCGAGCCATGGGTTGAGGCGTCGGCCCACGAGGCGTTCGCGCGGGCGGCCAAGGTCGCAGGCGACAAGGGGACACGGCGAGCCGAAATAGCTCTTGCCGACGCCGCGCTTACCCGCGTTACCGATGCCGAGGATCGCTCGATTATCGAGAACGACCTGCGCGATCTGAGAGACTAAAACCATCCCCCTCTTGCCCCGACCCGTCGGGGAGGAGGGGTTGCCGAGTTCCGGCGAGGGGGGACGGTTCCGTGTTTCGGGACGTCCTCTGATCGACCGCCCCCGTGCCCTTCGGGGCCACCCCCGCCTGACTCCCAGGCGGGGGAAGCAGACCAGATCATTCTCTCCCGGCATCCCCCTCTTGCGGCCGAAGGCTGGAGGAGGGGGCGCCGAGTCTCCTGCGAGGCGGGGGCGGTCCTCGGCAGCCGGAGTCTCGGTAGAATCCTCCTAGCCCATGAGCTTCGCAAAACAGACCGTCCGCGATATCGACCCCAACGGCAAGCGAGTCTTGGTTCGATGCGATTTCAACGTGCCCCTCGACGGGACTCGCATCACCGACGACCGGCGGATCGTCGAGGCCCTGCCCACAATCCGCTATCTGGCCGAGCGGGGCGGGATCGTCATCCTCGTCAGCCACCTCGGCAGGCCCAAGGGGCCGACTCCTGCCCTTTCCCTCGCTCCGGTCGCGGCGCGGCTGTCCGAATTGCTGCACCGGCCGGTGCCTCTCGTGGCCGACTGCGTGGGCCCCGCCGCCGAGGAGGCATGTCGAACCGCAAAGCCGGGCGATGTGCTAATGCTCGAGAACGTGCGCTTCCACCCTGAGGAAGAGGCTAACGACCCCGGGTTCGCCAAACAACTCGCGGGGCTGGCCGATCTCTATGTGAACGACGCCTTCGGCACCGCGCACCGGGCCCACGCCTCCACCGAGGGTGTGGCCCACCTCTTGCCAGGCGTGGCCGGATTCCTGATCGAGAAGGAGGTGGAACACCTGGGCCTGGCCCTCGACAATCCGAAACACCCGTTTGTGGCGATAATGGGTGGCGCGAAGGTCAAGGACAAGATCGCTCTTATCGACAACCTGCTGCCGAAGGTGGACCGGCTCATCGTCGGCGGCGGCATGGCGTTCACCTTCCTCAAGGCCAAGGGCTACGAGATCGGCAAGAGCCTTCTCGACGAGACGAACATAGCCTACGCGGGCGCGCTGATCCGCGAGTATGGCGACAAGATCATGCTCCCGACCGACTTGGTGGTGACGCGCGAGCTAACCACGGACGCGCCCACCCGCGTGGTCGCCGCCTCGGGGATCGGAGCCGACGAGATCGGGGCCGACATCGGGCCGGACAGCGCCAGGGCCTTCGCGCAAGTGATCGAGAAGGCGGGAACCGCGCTTTGGAACGGGCCGATGGGCGTGTTCGAGCTCGCCCCGTTCGCGGCAGGCACGAAGGCGGTGGCGGAGGCGCTTGCCAGATGTCAGGGGGTAACCATCGTAGGCGGCGGCGATTCGGCGGCGGCGGCCGAGCAGTTCGGTGTGGCGGACAAGGTAAGCCACGTGAGCACGGGCGGCGGCGCGAGCCTGGAGTTCCTGGAGGGCAAGACGCTGCCCGGCATCGCCGCGCTCCGCGACGCCCTCACGGCGGCACGATAACGATGGCAGTCGACTCGTACGCCCCCCTGCACCAAGTCGTAGCCTGGCTGACGCCGCACGACGCGGCGCTCATCGAACTGACGGGCGACGACCGGCTTGATTGGCTTCAGGGACAAGCGACCAACGATCTGCGTGGGCTCGAACCCGGTGAGTCGAAGGCCTTTTGCCTCTGCGAGCCGACAGGCCAGCTCCTGGCGATCTGCCGAGTCTGGGTCTTACGAGACCGGTTGCTGATCGAGACAGAGGCGGCATGCGCGCCAGCCGTGCTGCGGCGTGCTGAAGACATGGTGGTCACCGAAGATGTCGCCGCCCGGGACTTAACACCTTACTTGCGTGTCGTCAGCCTGATTGGGCCGAAGAGCACGGCGATTATCCAGCAGCTAGCGGGCGTGCACCCGGGAGATGCGATCGAGGTCGCGCTCAAGGACGTTCCTATGATTCGCTTGCTCTCGCCGCGGGCGGGCGGTGAAGGTTGGGACGTGTGGTGGCCAGCGGACGCGCCGAATCCATTGGCTACCCGCCTCGCGCACGTCCCCGCCATCTCACACGAGGCGTTCGAGGCGGCTCGGCTCGAGGCAGGTATTCCGCGATTCGGCCTCGACTGGGATTCGAAAGTGCTTCCTCCCGAACTAGGCCCTGCCTTCGAGGCCGAGCACGTGTCGTACAACAAGGGTTGCTACACCGGCCAGGAGGTGCTCATGCGCATGCACAGCCGCGGGCATACCAACCGGACCTGGCGTGGTCTGATCGCCGATGGCCCGATCAAGCCCGGCGACCCCGTCCGCCATCCGGCCCGCGAGGCAGCGGGCCGAATCACATCGGTCGCGCGCTCGCCCCGGCTGGGCTGGATCGCCGGGGCGATGCTTCGCAACGAAGCGGCCGGCGTCGGCGACACGGTCGAAGTGATCAGCGGCGAGATGTCGGTCAAGGCGAGGGTCGGCGCCTTCCCGCTCTAGAGCCGCCCGACCAGAGCCAACACCGCCATTCAGAGCTTCGCCGCACGGCCCCCCTGAACTTGGCAAGCGGAAGAGATCGCCCGGGCAGGTTCCGCCGCCCTGCATCCATTACGCTTGCGATCAGGCTCTGAGCGATCACTACGCCTACGGCGGAGGACCGCCCCCGCTTCGGCGACCTCAGCGACCCCCGCCGTGAGGCAGGGGTGATGCTATTTTCTCTGGCTCGCTCGCCCCGTCCCGGGTCTCGCTCACCCTTTCTCTTCCGGACGCCATCCGTGGCGTCCGCTGGATTGCGAGCGGCGTGCGAATACTCCGCATGCCATGCAAAGCCACCGCAAAGCCATGCAAAGCCATGCAAAGCCACCGCAGAGCCACGCAAGGCAATCTAAAATGGCGCCCTTAGCTCGGCCGGCGCGCCAAGAAATGCCCAAAGGTGAGCAGGAGGAACATCAGCAGCGACGTGGCGGCGATCCCGACCGAGCGCATCGGCCAGCCCGAAGTCGCCGCCTTATGCCCGAAAAACACGAGCACCGCTAGGCTCACAACGGCAACCAGCCCGTAGCCGAGACTCTGGTTTTTCTGGGCCCAAATCGCGCCGATGAGACACAAAATGCCTGAGCCCGCGCCGGTGATAAGTGACGTCATGCTGTGCGCCGCTGTAAAGCCCGCCACGCCGCCTGCGACAAGCATGAGGCCATACACCACGACCGCGACAGTCAGCCACAACATGGACCGAGCCTACCCCTCCGGCCCCGGTTCTGGCTCCGACTCGCCATAAGCGTCGTTCGCCTCGCCGAGCGTGAAATAAAACACGGTGCCGCGGCCGGGCACGCTCTGAGCCCACGCGCGCCCGCCGTGCCGCTCGACCAGCCGGCGCACCGTCACCAAAGCCATGGCCGCGCCGGGGAAGTCGCGCTCGACGTGTTGTCGCTCGATCGGTTCGAACATGCGCTGGGCGAGAGCGGGGCTGAAGCCGGGGCCGTTGTCGCGCACCCAGTAAGCCTTGCGACCGGCAACGAGGCTCATCCCGACGTCGACCGTCGGCACGGGACCGTTCACACAAAAAAGGCAGCCGTTTTCAAGCAGCTTCTCGACGATCAGTTCGACCAGATTCGGATCGGCTCGTACCACCAGATCGGGCTGCACACGAACTTGAACCGTCTCGTGGTGTTGCGTTTCGCGAACATCGCGCGCGATCTGGCGGACGAAATCGGTGAAGTCGAAGACCTGCAGCTTGAGCCCGCCTCGGGTCAACGTGGCGATCCGCAGAAGGCTGTCGGAGAGCAGGCCCAGTCGGCGCACCGTTTCCCCGATCTTGACGACCCGGTCGCGGCTCTGCTCCTCCAGGTGGCTGGTGACGTCGGTCAACACCTCGTGGGCGCACGATGAAATCGTGCGGTAGGAGTCTCGCATGTCGTGGGCTAGCGCATAGGTGAGCGCGTCGAGCTCGCGATTGGCCCGGTTGAAGCGTTCCTCGATGGTTTCATCGCCCGACGCCAGTTCCTCATCCGTTTCCGGCCTGCCCGTATGAGCCGCCACCGCGAGGCTTGCGAGCCCAGCGCCCATCTGGAGGAGCGACGCATCCGCCTCGCCCATCAACCCGGATTCGACTCCGTAACAGTCCAGGGTGCCGAGCGCGGCGGAATCGCGGCCAAAGATCGGCGCGGAAGCGCAGCTCCGCAGACCTGCCAGCTTGGCCGCTTCCCGCTGGGCTCTCGTGCCCGCCTCCGACTCGAGATCGGCCGCCTCGACCACATCATGCTGCGCCAGCGCCCGTGTGCTGACGGAGTCCTTGGAACCAGCATTGATCCGGTCGATGGCCGCGCTGAACTCGGGACCGAGAGCGGAGGCGGCCACACTGAGCGCCGGCGTACCCTCGCTAACGAGCATGACCACGAACCGCCGGGCACCCGACGCCTTCTCAAGGGCGCGAACGAGGATGCCAAGGGCATCGCCGAGCCTTGCAGCGCGAACCATGCCCTGCAACGCCTCAACTTCCCAACCACGCTCTGTCGTCGCCTTTCCGTCCAAGGCTGAGGTTTCCACCACGCCCTCCCGTCGGCTCCGACCTGGTCTCCCGACAGGCGAAGGTCCCTCGAAGGTCTCTCCATCGTACTCGCTTTCGGTGAGAGTGATATGGCGCAGGCTCGCCGAACCCGGTAACTCCAACCAGCCACAGGAAGGCTAGGCGCTTCGCTCTTGCAACTCTTCGAAGGCAAACTCTTCGTAGAACGGCAGGAAGATGCGCCAGTTGGCGTGCGACTGCGCCTTTAGGTAGAGGGGCAGCGAGAGGTAAGGCACGAAATTCGGGCGCTTCGGTTTACGCACGATCTGCATGTGCGCCTGTTGCGGGGTCTTGTCCCCCTTCTTGAGGTTGCACCGTCGGCAACACGCCACAAGGTTCTCCCAGGCATGGGGGCCGCCCGCCCACTTGGGCACAACGTGGTCAATCGTGAGCTCGCGGCCCTTGGCGCCGCAGTACTGGCAAGTGTAGCCGTCGCGAGCCAGCACCGAATGGCGGGACAACCGCAACTCTGGCATCGGACGCCTGACGAGGTATCGCATCTTCAATACCGAAGGCGCGGCCCGAAAACCGCTCCCGGTCAATAGGGGCGTCTCTCGGTCGAGGATCATCTCCGCCTTGCCGACCAGAACGAGCGCCACCGCCCGCCGCAGGTTGCACACGTTGAGCGGCTCGTAATTGTTGTTGAGTACGAGCACTTCGTGGCTAGACACGAGCGCACCCCCTCAAAAACGGCACAAAGCCCGCAGGCTCTGGCGAACGGGCTTCCCAAACAGCACTTTTAGCCAGACGTATAAGGGTGCCGCGCCACGTCGATGGTCGGCGCGTTGAACTCGCATGCACCCGATTCAGGTTCGGCATCTCGGCACAGTTACAGACGCACAAAAAATTGCGTCCGCTTCCATGATGACTCAACTTTGGGCTCAACGCCAAGTGCTTTTGAGATCGTCCCGCAAGATTGCAGTTGAGAGCAGCCTCACAGCACGCCTTTCGGCGGCATGATCGAGAGTTCGTCGATCGTGCGATCGGCGGGCAGATCGAGCACCCAGGCGATCGCCTCTGCCACCGCGCGAGCGGTCAGCATGTCCTCACGCTCGGGCATGGAACCAACACTATCCCATAGCGGCGTGGTGGTTGCGCCTGGCAATAGGTTGGTGACCTTTACGCCCTTCCGCCGCACCTCCTCCGACAGAATCCGTCCGAAATGGCGAAGCCCCGCCTTCGCGGCGCCGTAAGCGGCCGCGCCTGCCATCGGCCGGTCGGCGGCCACGCTGAGCACGTTGACGATCCGCCCGCCTCCCGACTCCAGCATCCACGGCAAGACGGCGTGGCAGAGCTGCATCGGGCCAAGAAGGTTGGCTGCGATCTGCTCCTCGATCTCCTGCCACGGCATCCCGGCGAAAGGGCCAAACTTAGCCGCGCCCATAAGGTTGACGAGCGCGGGCGAATGGCCCGGGAATACTTCTCTGGCTCGCGCGATCGCCTTCTCGCAAGCCGAATGCAGGGTCAAATCGCCCGGTACGGCCAAGCTGCGCACGCCATCGGCAGAGCACTCTTCGGCAAGCCGTTCCAGGTCTTCCTTACGGCGCGCGGCAAGCACCAAGTCGAAACCGCGTAGCGCCAACTCGCGCGCGGTCTGGCGTCCAATGCCGCCCGTCGCTCCACTCACGATCGCGAGCCTGCCGCCGTTCAAGCGCCGACCTCGAAGATGTTGCGCGCGGTCTCATGCAGGCGAATGCGGATCAGCTCGCCCGGCACTCTGCCCTTCAGTCGTTCGAAGATCTCCATCGCGACCACCTCGCTCGTCGCGGGCTTGCCTGCAAACTCGGGCAGGTCCTCGCTGAGATTGCGGTGGTCGTACCGTTCGACGACCTGCTCGCTCACCGACTGGTCGAGCTCGTTGAGGTCGACACTCATACCCGTACGGGGGTCGGTTTTAGCCGACACGGTCACTTCGAGCAGATAGTTATGCCCATGGCCGGCCGGGTTGTTGCACTTGCCGTAAAGCTCAAGGTTCTCCTTCTCGGAGAGGCCAGGGGCGTGCAACCGGTGCGAGGCGGCAAATTCGTAAACGCGGGTGAGGGTGATTGCATCCATAGTCATCTCTCCATAGAACTCGGGGGTCTCTTGCAACCGCAACGCGGCCAGCCGAGCGGTTGCGGGCAAGGCGCCGGGAGCGGAAAGCCGTTTCCAGACAAATCGAAGCAGGTTCTCGACGCAGGGCACGACGCCGGCCAGCTCGGAGATTTCGTCGTTCAGGCTCTTGCCGTCGAAGCGGTCCACAACCTCGGCCTGCAGCAAGTCGTCGATGCGCTTGATGTTCACGACCATGCCGGTGGCGGGATCGACCGGGCCTTCGACCGTCGCCTCGAGCAGATAGTTGTGCCCGTGGTTGTAGCGCGAGGCCCACCGCCCGAACAGGGCGCGGTTTTCCTTCTCGGAAAGCCCGGGCAGCCAATAGCGATGCCCGCTCGAAAAGGACACCTGCCGGGTCAGTCGAACGCTTGCCATCACCCTTCCCTACGATACGGCCTGCCGAGAGCTTTCGGCGCGAGCGATCCTTTGCCGGTCAGGGCGAGCACGGCAAGCGCGAGAACGTAGGGAACGGCGATTAGCAGGTGGGCGGAGACCTCAACCGCGCCGCCTTGGACCACGTACTGGACCGCCTCGGCGGCGCCGATGAGCAGCGAGGCGAAAAACACCCCCACCGGCTTCCAGCGACCGAAGGTGACCATCGCGATCGCCATGAACCCCCGCCCGCCCGTCATCCCCTCCGCGAAAGAGCCCGCGATGCCAAGCGAAAGATACGCCCCCGCGAGGCCCGCGAATAGGCCGCCGACCAGCATCGCCGACATCCGCAACCGCTCGACCGACCAACCCGCCGCCTCCACCGAACGGGGCGCCTGGCCTACCGCCCTCAATGCCAGGCCCCAGCCGGTCCGAGCCAGCCCCCACGTGAGCAGAGGCACCGACAGCAGCAGGAACCACAAGACCGGATCGAGCCCTGCCAGCGAAGGCACTTTCTCGACGCTAAGCAGCCGACCCGTCTGGCCGAACTGGGCACGGAACAGGGTGCCGGTCACGCCGAGCGCGAGCAGATTCCACGCCGCCCCCACCACGACCTGGTCGGCAGCGAGCCGGATGCAGAACCAGCCATTGATGAGCGCGCTGACGAGCCCTACCACCAGCCCCATCGCCAGCCCCAGCCAGGGCGAGTGGCTGAAGTAGGTGGCAGTCATCGCGCCATAGCCCGCCGCCAGCATCGTGCCCTCGAGCCCGATGTGGATCACCCCCGCCTTCTGGGTCACCGATTCGCCCAGCGCGGCAAGCGCCACCGGCGCGGAGAAGGTGAGCACCTGGATCGGGTCCATCGCCTAGGATTTTGCTGAAGACGACATGCGTTTTGTTGCTTTCGGTCTTTGCCCTGTTGCGGAACGGGTCATTGGCCCTCTTCCTAGCTGTTCTCGGGGGCGCAACACCGGTGCGTTCCTGGCAGTCGAGGTAGCAAGAATGCTGGTTTTAGTGTGTCCGGAACGCCCCGGGCGACGTAAGCCGCGCCCCAGAGCTTCGGATCACGGGTGCGATCACTGTCAAACCGTTGTAGGATTAACCTGAGCGCCTGCTCGCTCAAAGGAGCACAACCATGAAGCCCTACAAACTCTATCTGCTCACCGGCGCCGGCATCGGCGCCCTCGTCGCCCCCGCCCTGTTCACCCGCGCGGAGGCTCGGCGCGCGCCCACCGCGACATCGGTGCTTGAGGTGAACACCGCCGCCCAGGCCGTGTCAACGTCGGCGCAAGGCACGACGACGGTAGGGGGCACCGTGAACGTAGGCAATACGCCCACCGTCAACGTCGGAAACTTGCCTACGACGACAACTGTCGCGGGCACCGTAAACGTAGGCAACACGCCGAGCGTCAGCATCAGCGGCACTCCTACTGTCGACGTCGGAAACTTCCCTGCCACGACGAGTGTCGCAGGCACTGTCGGCCTATCCGCTGGCACCTCCGTCGCCATCTCGGGAACGCCGTCGGTGAATCTTTCTGGCATTCCCACGGTAAATGTCGGAAACGGTCTGTCGATGCCTGTCGGTACGAGCTACACGGAGCACCGAACTCCCGTGAGCTATTCCGGTGTCGCCATGATCCCTGACGGTTATACAACCGGCAGCGACAGCAGCATTGTCGTGCCGCCCGGAATGCGTCTTTTCGTGAAGTCGGTGAGCATCGACGGTCAAGTTATTTCGACCCAGCAAATAGTTAGAGTCCAGTGGCGTAGCGTAACCGTGGCCAGTGCGCTCAATTACGAGATAGGGTTTACGGGCCTTACGCGCAGCGGATCCGAAGATGGCGCGGTGCACTGGTTCGGCAACATTTCCACGGATTTCGAGGTGGATCCAGGGATGATTTTGAGGGTGGACGTCAGCAGGGGCGACACGGGAACCACTGGCCAGGCTCTCGTCAAATACGTGTTCAACGGCTATCTCGACCCGGTACCGGGCCCTTGTTAGGGCGACGCAACGGTGGCTCTCTCACCCTCTGAGCAGCGCATGCTATGAGGGTGGGCGCCTTCTCGCGATGAAGGGATGACCGGCTTCGCAAAATTGCTGGATTTTCGCAAAACGAGAGCCAGCGGTGAGTTAGACTGCCCCGCCCGACATTACAATTTCTCTTTCCAGCGAGCCGAATCCGCTGTAGTATTTACCTAAGCGCTAGCTTAAGCGCTCCAAGGAGCCCCCTCATGAAGCCTTACAAACTCTATCTGCTAACCGGCGCCAGCATCGGCGCCCTTGTCGCCCCCGCATTGTTCACCCGCGCTGAGGCGCGGCGCACGCCCACGCCCACGTCGGTGGTTGTCGTCAACGGCCTCGCTCAGCCCGTGCCCACTGCGGCACAGGGCACGACGACGGTC
The DNA here is from genome assembly GCA_016179045.1 of Fimbriimonas ginsengisoli. GTDB lineage: Bacteria > Armatimonadota > Fimbriimonadia > Fimbriimonadales > Fimbriimonadaceae > JACOSL01. Next base: position 46,102 of record JACOSL010000051.1, read on the forward strand.
GGAGGCACGGTGAATGTCGGAAACACGCCGAGCGTCAGCATCAGCGGCACGCCCACCGTGGACGTCGGCAACTTCCCCGCCACGACGACAGTCGCCGGCACCGTCAACGTGGGCAACACGCCAAGCGTCAGCATCAGCGGCACGCCCACCGTCGATGTCGGGAACTCGGTTCCCGCCGTGCAAAGCGGCACCTGGAACGTGGGTGTGAACAATCTTCCGGCCGTTCAAGCCGTGCGCGGCGCTGACAATCCTGCGCTGCAACCGTGGCAGAGTGGGGCGATGGCCACCTTGCTCGACGGACACTTTTTCACAGACCCCTTCACGGTGACAACCGTTCCTGGCGGAAAGAGGCTGGTGATTCAGCATGTGAGCGCGGAGGGCGACCTTACCCCGGGCCAAAAATGGATCAGGGTTTTACTCCTCACGCACGCCGGGGGGATGTTTCAGCAGCACTATTTCCAAATGAATCTACTAGGTGGGGCTGGCGGCGACGAGTTCAGCGGGTTTTCTGAGCAGGTGGCTCTGTATGCTGACGCAGGCACGAACGTAGTGGCACAGGCGACCCGTAGCGACACCACCGGCG
>JACOSL010000012.1 GCA_016179045.1 Fimbriimonas ginsengisoli
CTCGGCGCAAGATGAAGAACCTGCGAGTGCCGGTGCTGATCTGCGTGGGCCGCTGGGACCGCGTGGCTATTCCGAAGGCCTCGTGGGAAATCAAGCAGCTCCTCCCCGCCGAAACCTCGCACCTGCGGATCTTCGAGAAGAGCGGGCACCGCCCGTGGGTCGAGGAGACCGACCTCTACTTCAAGACGGTGGCCGACTTCCTCGCGGACAAGCTGAAGGACTGAACCGCGGCGCGATGGGCGCCATGCCTCGGTAGTCGAACTACCGAGGCTTTCCCGGACGCATCAAGAGGATACGCCCCGCACATCGTTAAGGGTATCGAGGGCCTCTCGCGCCTCATCGCCAAGTAACGTGTCAAACGGAGCGTCTTCGCTTTGCTGGTCACAAGCTTCCTCAGCGCTGGGATGGCTGCTCGCAGTCCAAGCGCCTTCGCTTGCCAGATCGCGATGCAACGCACCTCCGGGGAGCGGTGCCTTAACCCCTCCAGCACGAGCCGAACCGCGAACGGCCTTGCCTTCGGATTCGCTCCATAAACCACGCATCCCGCAACAAACTCCAAGGCAAATGACCTTAGTTCGCCGCTCTTTGCCGAGCGGTAGACCTGCGCGAGAATCTCCGGTACTCGATGATCACGAATCTGACTCAGTGCTCGCATCGCCGAGATTCGGTCGTTGGTCGAACCGTGCGCGATCGCTTCAGCCAGTACTTCGACGGAGTCGGATCCGCCCGTTGTCGCGATTGCACGGGAGCATGCGTCCCGAACGCCAGGCGCACGACAAAGCGGGAGCAGCGTCCGAGCCAACTGATCTGCCTCCTTCACGCCTAGGTCAGCGAGAATCGAGACGAATCTGAACTGCTCCTCGACCGATAGACTCCGGAATGAGGCCTTTCTCATTCCGCGACACACCTGGGTACCGGGCTTCTGACCACGACCTGCCGCCGAACTGCCATCGCTTTCGTAAGTTTACGTCGCAACGCCGGCTTGCACATGCCGACTTGTCCGCTGCTCCAATAGCCTGCCTACGCAAATTGCGCAACAACCTACGCGGAATGCGTAACTCAGACGGCCTCAACGCGAGGGACTGCGACTCGGCCGCCGCCCTCAGTCAAGCAGCCGAACCGACACGCAGGTAATCTGCCCGGCACGAGCCATGCACCCGGTCCTGTTCCAGATCGGCACATTCAAGGTGCGGAGCTACGGCCTGATGCTGGCGGTGGCCTTCGTCGTCGGCCTCATCATCACCCGCCGCCGGGCGCCCAGGCACGGGTTCGACGTCCCCGCGATCACCGACGCCTGCCTCTACGCGGTGCTGTGGGGCGTGGTTGGCGCGCGCCTCGCGTTCATCGTTCAAGAGCTGCCCTACTATCTCGCCCACCCCGGCGAGCTGTTTAGCCTTCAGTTTCAGGGCCTGACCAGCTACGGCGGATTGCTCTTCGGCATGATGTCCCTCGCCTTCTGGTGCGTGCGGCGCGGCAAGAGCCTGGTGCGCATGTTCGACCTCGTGTCCGTCCCGTTCCTGGTCGCCCACGCGATCGGCCGCGTCGGTTGCCTGCTCAACGGTTGCTGCTACGGCCACGCCTGCGCCCCTGGCGTGTGGGGCGTGCACGTCGAGGGCCTTACCGGCCTGTACCAGCCCGCCCAGTTGTATGATTCGGCCATGAACCTGGCCGGTGCGGGGGCGCTCGTTTTCATCGAGCGCAAGGGTCTGGCGATGGGCCAAGCGTTCGCCGCCGCCTTCATCGTGCACGGCATCGCGCGGTTCATCTATGAGTTCTGGCGCATCGGCTCCACCTCCAACGTGCTCCCCGGCTTGCCGATCAGCGACGCCCAGGTCGTCTCGGGCGCCCTCGCGCTCCTCGGTATCGTCTTGTTCGTGCTCTACGGCCGCCGCGCCCACACCCAGCAGGAGATTCCCGCGTGAGATATCGCGACATTCTGGACCAGTTCCAGAATCGCAAGGCGCTCGTCGTGGGCGATCTCATGCTCGACGAATACGTGTTCGGGCGCGCGACCCGGATCAGCCCCGAAGCCCCCGTCATGGTCGTCCGCCAGCAATCGACCAAGAACCTGCCCGGCGGGGCCGCGAACGTGGCCCGCAACCTCATCGCGCTGGGCGCGAAGGTGTCGATGGTAGGGGTCGTCGGCTGCGACCAAGCAGGCGAAACCCTCGAGCAGACCCTGGTGGAGCACGGCGTGGAGATCGGCGGCGTCGTGCGCGAGCCCGACCGGACCACCACGCGCAAGATGCGCGTGCTCGCCGATACCGCCCACCAGGTGCTCCGCATCGACCACGAGGACGAGCGCGACGTTTCCCCCAAGACCGAGCGACGCCTGCTCGACCAGGCCGAAATGCACCTCGTAGATTGCGACGTGGTGATCGTCAGCGATTATCTCAAGGGCTCGGTCACCCCGGAGATCGCTCGGCGTGTAATCGATCTAGGCCGTAAGCGCGGCATTCCCGTTGTCGCCAACCCCAAGCCGCAAAGCCTGGAGCACTATCGGGGCTGCACGCTGCTGAGCCTGAACCGGTACGAGGCGGGCGAGGCGGTCGGCGCTTGGCGCGGCCTCGAAGACGCCGACGCCCTCGGCGCGGCGCGCACGATTCGAGAACGAATCGGGGTCGAGGCGGTGCTCATCACGCTGGGCGAGTCGGGCATGGTGGTCGACGGCCCTTGGGATGCGGTGATCCCCGCCCCGCGCGTGGAGGTGTACGACACCGCCGGCGCGGGCGATACCGTGGTCGCGACCGTCGCCCTCGGCCTATCCAGCCACGGGTTCGAGCGCTCCGTCTTCACCCTCGCCGCCCAGACCGCCGCCAGCGTCGTCCGGCGCGTGGGGGTGGCCACCCCCGCCCCCCAAGACCTCGCCGACATCGCCGCGCTTCGGGACGGAGAGGTATCCTAGACTCCCGCAATCTGGAGTCAAATTTACGCATGAGGATTCGCAACAAGGAAATCCGCCAACGGCGGCATCGCAAACAGCAGAAGATCAAGGCGGCCGCCAAAGAGACCCTGGCTGCCGTCGCCGCCGCAAAGGCGGCCGCGCCCGCCCACGCCCCCAAGCCCGCGCCGAAACCCAAGGTGGCCGCCAAGCCAGCTCCGAAGCCGAAGGCCGCGCCCGCCCCCAAGACCGCGCCCAAGCCACAACCCTCCCCCAAGGCCGCGCCAAAGGCAGAGACCAAGCCGGCCCCCAAGCCCAAGGCAGCCGCGGTGCCCAAGGCTGCACCGAAGTCCAAGGCAGAAGTGGAGCCGAAGTCCGAGGCAAAGCCGAAGGCGACGACAAAAGCCAAGTCCGAGGGAAAGCCTAAGCCTGCGGCAAAGGCCAAGCCCGCGAAGAAGGCCTAGCCGCGTATGCCTCGCGCGTTCGCTCCGCAATGACTTTGCCTGGCTCTGCAGTTGCTATGCCTGGCTTCCGGAAGGGCACGACGGAGCGTGCCCCTCCCATCTTCCCCTTGCCGTGCAGCCGGAAGTCGCCCGACGGCTTGCCGAGGCAGGAAGGGGGTGCTTCCACCGTCGCCCCTTGCCATGAGCACTCGCACCCTCCGCTCGTTCTAGCAGCATGAAAGTCGCCGTAGTCGGAGCCGGGATCGCCGGATCGAGCGCGGCGCTCGCCCTTGCCGACCGCGGCCACGACGTCACCCTCTTCGAGAAATTCGCCCCCGGCCACGACCGCGGCAGTTCGCACGGCGCCTCGCGCATCATCCGCCGCGCCTACCCCGACCCGTTCTACACCGCGTGCATGGTCGAGGCTTATCCGCTTTGGGAGGAGCTCTGCCGGCGTTCGGGCGAAGCGCTCGTTCACGAGGTGGGCCTGCTCTACTTCGGCCCGGGATCCGCGCCTGAAATCGGCGTCATGGTGCAGGGCCTCAAAGACCTTGGGGTCGAGCACGATCTACTCGACTCCAAAGCGACCAAACGAGTCTTCCCAACCCTCCAGCTCAGCACCGACGAAGTGGGAGTCTGGACCCCCGGCGCGGGATGGGTCTCGGCCGACGCAGCGATCCGCGCAACCCTACGGCTAGCCCAAGACCTCGGGGTCAACATCCAGCCCCAAACGTCGGCCCAACAAGCCCGGATCGAAGCAGAATTCGACGCCTTCGCGGTCTGCGCGGGGCCCTGGATCCGCGAGTGGATCCCCGATCTGCCCGTCAAGGTCACCCTCCAAGGCTTCGCCTACCTGGCTGGTCACCTCAAAGGCCCGGTGTGGATCGAGCACGCCCCCGAATTCGCCTACGGCTTCCCCACCGAAACGCGCGGCTTCAAGATTGGAATCCATACCGGAGGGCGCGCCATCGATCCCAACGACCCAAATCGCGAGCCCGATCCCGATCTCCTAAAGGCGATCAAGGCGGTAGCCACACGCCGCTTTGGCGTCCCCGAGCCAAGCTTCCTTGAAACCAAGGGCTGCCTATACACCGCGACCGAGAACGACGACTTCCTGCTCGGGCGGGTTGGCGATAAGGGCTTCTTCGCCTCCGCCTGCAGCGGCCACGGGTTCAAATTCGGACCTTGGATCGGGAGGCTCCTTGCCGATTTCATCGACGGGCGCGACCGACCCGAGCGCCACCCAAGATTCGTTTGGCCGAAACCCGCTTAAACCCGCGCACGCGAAGTCCCCGAATAGGAGCACAATGGATGAGGGGCTCGGCCCCACCCGAGGAGGCCCGTTCGTGAAAGCGGTGGTGATGGCAGGTGGCGAAGGCTCGCGTCTGCGCCCCATCACGGTCAACCGCCCCAAGCCGCTCGTGCCGGTGGGGAACCGCCCGATCATGGAGCACATCCTCTTGCTCCTTGCCCGCCACGGCATCACCGACGTCGTCGCGACCCTCCACTACCTGGCCGACGAAATCCAGGCCGCCTTTGGCGATGGAGCCGAGCAGGGGGTACGGCTGACCTACAGCATCGAAGACGTGCCCCTCGGCACCGCGGGCAGCGTGAAGATGGCCGAGGCGGGCCTCCGTGATGGCACGTTCCTGATCGTCTCCGGAGACGCCCTCACCGATTGCGACCTCACCGCCGCCATTGCATTCCACCGGAAGAAGAAGGCGCTCGCCACCCTCATCCTCCACCATGTCGCCGATCCGCTCGAATTCGGCGTCGTGGTCACCGACGAAGACGGCCGCATCCAGCGGTTCGTGGAAAAGCCAGGCTGGTCGGGGGTGATCACCGATACGGTCAACACGGGCATGTACATTCTAGAGCCCGAAGTCTTTGATTTCATGGAGGCCGACACGCCCTGCGACTGGAGCCAGGACATCTTCCCGAGGCTGCTGGAAAAGGGCCTCCCCATCTTCGGCGCTGTGATGGGCGGCTACTGGTGCGACGTGGGCGGCCTGAGTCAGTACCGAGAAGCCCAAGAGGAGCTTCTCTCCGGCGACGTGCGGCTCGACCTGCCGGGCGAGCAGACCAGCCCCGGCGTTCACATGGGCCAGGGGTGCCAGATCGATCCCGCCGCCGACATCGTCCCCCCCGTCTGTCTCGGCAACAACGTTCGCGTCCGTGCCAGAGCGCGCATCGGGCCCCACACCTCGATCGGCGATAACGCCCACATTGAGGAGGATGCGGTAGTGGAGCGCTCGGTCGTCTGGGATGGCGCTTACATCGGCCCGAACGTCGGCGTGCATTCCGCCATCCTCTGCGCCCGCGCCACCGTCAAGCGCGACAGCCAGATCGGAGAAGACGCCGTCGTGGGCGACCGCTGCCTCATCGACGTGAACTGCACCATCCGCCCTAGGGTCAAGCTGTGGCCGGACAAGATCATCGAGCGCGGCTCGACCGTCACCATGTCGCTCGTTTGGGGCAACAAGTGGCGCGGGCGACTCTTTCGCGATCTCGGCGTCGCCGGGCTCAGCAACATTGAGATCACCCCCGACTTCGCATGCCGCCTCGGCTGCGCCTACGGCTCCAGCTTGCCCCCTCGCAGCCGTGTTGTCGCCAGCCGCGACAGCACCCGCAGTTCGCGTATGATCAAGCGCGCGCTCGTTTCCTCCCTGCTCAGCGTCGGCTGCGACGTCGTGGACCTGCGCACCACCGCCGTCCCCGTGATGCGCCACTTTCTTAAGAGCGACCACGCCGTGGGCGGGATGCACGTCCGCAAGCTGCCCGGCAATTCTCGCGTCACTCTGGTCGAAATGCTCGACGCGAGGGGCGGCTATCTTTCCGAGAAGATGGAGCGTCGGGTGGAAACCGCATTCTTCCGGGAGGACTTCATCCGGGCCGATCCCGACGATCTCGGCACCATCGAGGTCATTCCCCATGCGATCGACCGCTACCGCGTCGACTACTTCCGCCTGCTCGGCGCGGAAGGGCATCGCCGCCACCTGAAGATCGTCTGCGACTACGCCTACTCGCCCCTAGCCGGCTTCCTCCCCGCCATGCTCGCCCGGCTCGGCTTGGATTCGATCAACCTGAACGCCTACACGGATGCGAAGCTCGCTCCGCGCTCCGATGCCGAGGTGCTCGCGCACGTGGAGAACCTCCAGAACATCGTGGGCAAGCTCAAGGTCGATCTCGGCGTGCTGTTTACCGACGAGGGCGAACGCCTGACCGTGGTCAACGAGAAGGGCCAAACGCTGAGCGGCAACGCCCTTTTTGCCGCGCTTTGCCTGCTCGTCGCCAAGACCGAACCAGGGGCCAGCTTTGCGATGAGCGTGACCGCGCCCGATCGCCTCGTGGCCATGCTCGAAAAGGCCGGTTGCAGCGTGATCCGCACCAAGGCGGACGTGCCTTCGCTGATGAAAACCGCCGACGACGCGGGCGTGACCTTTGCCGGCGACGACCGCGGCGGGCTGATCCACCCCGCGTTCCACCCCGGCTTCGATGCCGCCTTCTCGCTCGGCAAGCTGGTGGTGATGCTTCAATCGAGCGGCCTTGCCTTCGCCGAAATCGAGGCGGAACTCCCCGTGTTCCAGCTCGCCTACGACCAAGTGCGCTGCCCGTGGGAGGCGAAGGGGACGGTGATGCGCAGGCTTTCGGAGGAAAATCCCGGACCGGCCCGGGTGGAAACTCTCGACGGAATCAAAATCTACGACGCCGACACTTGGGTGCTCGTGCTGCCCGACGCCGTCGAGCCCGTGTTCCATGTGTACGCCGAGAGCCCGGAGTCGGATCAGAGCAAGGCGATGGTCGGCCAGTTCGTGCGCCGCATCGAAGAGCTGCAGAGCGGCTGATTCCCCTCTCCCCCTTGATGGGGGAGAAAGCGTGAGCGGCTTGACCGCCGAAGCTCCGGCGCAGGCGGTAGCGAACGCAAGAGAGGGTGATGGCTGCAAGGCGGCTCGCGCACAGAACAAGCTCGCGGTCCCACTCATACGCCACCCGGGGGTAAGGTGCGCCTGATGAGCAGCCTTCGCCCGATGCTGGTCGCCACCGCCCTCGCGCTCGTGGCCGCCGCCCACGCCGACCCGATCCGCCGCGCCTCGACCCCCGCGATCTCCCCCGACGGCGGCAGGATCGCCTTCTCGTGGCAGGGCGATATCTGGGTGGTGCCGCGTAGCGGCGGGCGAGCCGAGCGCCTCACCGTGCACCCCGCCACCGACACCGCGCCCCGCTGGACGCCCGACGGCAAGCGCGTAGTCTTCGCCTCCAACCGCCATGGCCACTACGACGTGTATTCGATGCAGGCGACGGGGGGCGACGTCCAGCGCCTGACCTCGGACTCAGGCAATAGCGTCCCCGATTGCGTTTCCGCCGACGGCCGCACCATCTACGGCCACTCGAGCGCGTTCACCGGCGGGCGCTTCAATCTGTTCAAGGTGCCGATTACCGGCGGCGAGCTCGTGCGCCTCACCGACCACACCTACGAGGGCGCTTACTTCGCCGCGACCCTCCCAGGCGGCAAGCGGCTGGTATACAACCGAGGCTCGTACGGAACGGGCGGCTGGCTCAAACCCACAACCAAGAGCGCGGCGATGCCCAACCTATGGGTTGCCGATGTCGGCGTCCCCCTCACCAACCAGCACCCGATCGCCAAGTCCGAATCGACCCAGATGTTTCCCGCCGCCTCTAGCGCGGGAAGCATCTTCTATGTCTCCAACGCATCGGGCTGGCCCAACCTCTGGCGGATCAACGCCGATGGCTCCGGCGCGAAGCGCCTGACCGACCACCGCGACGGCACCATGCGCTACCCAAGCGTGAGCCTCGACGGCCGCTGGGTCGCCTACGATTTCGAATCCGAGCTCTATGTCTACGACGCCGTCGCCGCCAAGCCGACCAAGATCGAGGTCGACGTCCCTATCGATCAGCGCTCGAACCCGGTGAGCGATCTCGAGTTGACGTCCGGCGTACAAGACTTCGCCGTCGCCCCCGACGGCAAGCGGCTCGCCCTCGCGGTGCGAGGGGACCTGTACGTCATCCCCGAGAAGGGCGGCTTCACGCGCCGGCTTACGACCAATGCCGGGTTCGACGGCCAGCCGGTGTTGCTAGATCCGAAGAAGATTCTCTACGTTGCGGGCGACGCGGGCCATCGCGAACTCATGACCGTCACCATCGACGGCAAGCGAGAGAGCTTCTTGAAAGACCCCAAAGATCTCACCCATCCTTCCTTATCGCCCGACGGCAAGACGGTCGCCTTCCTGCGCGGCACCGATGAAATCGCGGTCATCCCCGTGGCGGGTGGCACGCCAAAGGTGGTGATCGAAGGCAGCTTCAACGAATCGCTTCTCGGCGACACGCCCTTTTCATGGTCCCCCGACGGCAAGTGGCTCGTGGTCGACGTGCAAACGCCACTCGCCAGTTCCGAAGTCACGCTGGTCGAGGTTGGCGGAGAGCGCCGCGTCGTCGTCGCGCGAACCGCTCGCGGCGCGGGCGTGCCTCAATTCTTGCCCAACGGCAAGGGCGTGTTCTTCCTTGCCAACGAGTACGGCAGCCAAGTCGATCTGTTCGTGGTCGATCTCACGCCCCAGGAACTCGTTTTCACCGAGGACGAGTTGGACAAGCCCGTTGACAAGCCAGAGGCGAAGAAGCCCGAGCCGCCAGTCGTCGAAGTCGACCCGGTGGGTATCGAGCGGCGCCTGCGCCGGCTCACGACTGGACTCGGAATCGCGGACGACGACCAGCCCATCCCGATCGCCTCCGCCGACTCGAAGAGCATCTATGCCCGCGTGGGAGGCCAGCTTGTGGCAGTCCCTGTCGCGGGTGGCGCCGCGAAGCCCGCCGAAGGCGCGCCCACCGGCATCTCCTCCATCAAGCTTTCGGGCAAGAAGCTGATCGTCCTTGCCGGCGGGAAGCTGAGCGGAATCGACCTCGACCCAGCGGGCGCGTTTGCCAAGCCGGGCTCAATTCCCATCCCCTTCGCAGCCTCCGCCAGCATCGACGTGCGCCAGGAAGAGCAGGCGCTCTTCGACGAAATCTGGTGGGCGATGGATCGCCTGTATTACGATTCCAAGCTGAACGGCAAGGATTGGCCCGCGATCAAGGATAAGTTTCAGCAGGTGCTGCCCTTCACCGCCGACCGAGGCGACTTCTACGACCTCATGGAGGAGATGATGGAGGAGCTTGACTCGTCCCACCTCGGATCGAGCGCGCCGAGCGTCGAAACGCCGGGAGCCGACGCCCCCGGATATATCGGCGTTGAATTCGATCCCGTCGCCCTCGATGCCCGAAGCGTGTACATCGTCAAGAGGATCGTCCCCGGCTCGCCCGCCGCCCATCCACAGTCGCGACTGACGGTAGGCGACCGCGTGGTCGCGGTTGACGCAGTGGAGCCGAGCTCCACCAAGACGGTCGCGAGCCTGCTCAACCACAAGGTCGCTAAGAAGGTCGTCCTCACCGTCGAGCGGGGCGACAAGAAGCTCGACATCGCGCTCAAGCCGGTAGGCCCCGCCATGCAGCGCCAACTGGAATACGACGCCTGGGTCGAGTGGCAGCGGAAGGAGACCGATCGACTGAGCGGTGGCAAGCTCGCCTACCTTCACGTTCGCGCCATGGACGAGGCCAGCTACGAACTCTTCCTCCGCCAAATCCGCACCCTGACCGTCGGCAAGAAGGGCGCGATCGTGGACGTGCGCTACAACGGTGGCGGCAGCACCAGCCACCGGCTGCTCAGCGTGCTCATCAAGACCCCCTGGCTGATCCGCACCACCCGCGGCGCCCACGGCCTGCGCCTCAGTGAGAACATCTACCGAGGAGACAGCCTCGAACTCCCGACTGCACTTCTTGCCAATTCATCCTCGTTCAGCAACGCCGAGGTGATGGCCGAGGGCTTCAGGCGCCTCGGTCGCGGGCCTATCATCGGCGAGCGCACGCCCGGTTACGTGATCGGCACCGGCGCCATGGCCTTATGGGACGGAGGCCGAATCCGAACGCCCGTGATCGGAGCGTACGCGGTTGGCGGTGAAAATCTGGAAGCCAACGGGCGCAGGCCCGACTTCGCGGTGCCTTTCGACCCCGATGCCTGGACCCAAGGGCGCGACACCCAGCTCGAAAAGGCGGTCGAGGAGCTGCTGAAGCAGGTCAAGTGAGTCCTGCGGGAACCCCAATCGGTGCCGCGGCGTCAGTCCGGGCGTCTTGACCCTGCTTTCGGATCTCTGTCGAGTCCTAGGTCCGGCTCCCCTCAGTGGGCCAACCTCGCTCGAAGGAATCCCCCTAGTTGCACGGGCTAAAGCCCATGCCACCCTCTCCCGCCAATAACGCATCTCGGGACGCCAAGGATGGC
>JACOSL010000052.1 GCA_016179045.1 Fimbriimonas ginsengisoli
CACGAGTCATCCGCCGGGCAGACCCTAGCGGATGCCTGCGCTCAGTTCTCCGACCCGCGTCGGCGTCATAGCGAACAGGGATGGCAACCCACCCGTGTGCCAGAAAAGCACCCGCCCGCCGATCTCGCGCCGGGCGGCGAGGTCCATCAGCCCCGCGAACGCCTTGCCCGAATACACCGGATCGAGGAATATGGCCTCCGTGCGGGCGAGGGCCTCGATCGCGCGGGCGCCCTCCTCGCTTGGCGCGGCATATCCGGGGCCGACGTAGTCGAAGTTCATCGAAAAATCCGCCGCGGTCAGGGGCGCGATGCCGAGGATGGCGGCGAGCCCCTTGCCCGCCTCCGCAAACTCCTCGAGAATGTCCGGCTCGGGATCGCTGGATATGCCCAGCACCCGCGTCGGCTTGCCGTGAAACGAATAGGTGAGCCCTGTGTGGGTGCTGCCGCTGCTCGATCCGAACACGATCCATTCGAACGGCTCGGCTTGAGCGCGCACCTCCGCGCCCGCCTCATAGAACGCATACGCGCTCAGCGGAGAAGAGCCGCCGATCGGGATGCGATACACCTTGAGGCCGTTCGTCTCGTATTCCTGGGCGAGCCTTTCCGCGTGTGAGTACAGCTCGTCCCAGTCGCCGTCGGCGTAGATGCGCAGGTCCACGCCCAGCATTTCGTCGAGCAGCACGTTGCCCCCGCTTGAAAGAAGAGCTGCCGCATGTGGCCGGCCCGCCTGGGTGTCGTAGGGCAGGGCCATCGTGGCGGCGGCGCATTTGAGGCCGAACACCGCGCAGGCCGCGCCCAACTGTCGCACGAAATTGGATTGGGTGGTGCCGCAGGAGACAACCGCCTGCGCGCCCTTATCGAGCGCATCCGCCATCAGGTATTCGAGTTTGCGCCCCTTGTTTCCGCCCCCGGCGAAGCCGGTGAGGTCGTCGCGCTTGATCCAGAGGTCGAGCTCGAGCCGGTCCGACATACGGTCGAGCCGGTGGAGGGGGGTGGGCAACTGGGCGAGCGGCACCTTGCGGGGGAGGGGCATCGTCCCCAGTTTACATGGCCTTTTGCCTCAGGGCATCGAGGGTGGCGCGGTGACTATGCGGGGCACGGGCAAGCCTTTGACATTCCGGTCCTGCCATGCGATCCATTCGGGCCAGGTCAGCAGGCCCCGGCTGTCATCGAAGTACATGCCGGGAATGCCGGTCGCGTCGAGCTCGGGCAGCAGTGCGAGCGTGCCATCGCGCCAAATCCGCGAAGTCCGCCCATTTTCCCAGCGATCGCGGGGCCTCGTATCGCGGGCGAAGGTTGCGTAGATTTCACACATGGCTACTTGGTCAGGAACATGGATGCCACCGTCCGAAATCTTGACGAGCGCGGCCAGTTGGGTTCTGTGCCCTTGGTGGTTCTGATAGGTTTGCACCACAGAAAAATAGTTGTTCTCTGACTCGTCATGCTCCACGACGCTTCCAACGGGGGCTGTAGTCCTTCATGGACGGACGGACCACCGTCTTCAGGAAGCGATCCAGCTTTTCGCGGGTTAGGCCGAGGGCTTTCACTTCCTTCTCATCGATCAACGGGAAGATGGCGTCGGCATCATAGCGCTCCAAGCCGTCGAGGGCATGGAGCGCCACGCTACGTAGCGTTGGCGGATGTAGCCTTCGGTATCCGAGAACACCGATGCCAATTGCAACTAGAACGAGGCACAGCCATAAGACCATGCGCCTTCGTCCTGATCTTGCTTCCGCAATCATCGCCGAACAGGCTCCTGGATCGTCTCCAGTTTACATGGCCCTTCAACCTGCGCGGGGAACGACCTCGACGGGGCGAGAGTAGACTGGAACCCAACACCCACCCATGAGCGCCACAACAAACACCAGGCGGCGAAGCGGCACGCGCCGCTCATCCGCCAGGGCCCAGGCCTCGCCCCGCAGCCAGAGCCGCAGAACCGAAATCATCGTCAACGTCTCCAACCGCGAAACCCGCATCGCCCTGCTTGAAGACGGCAGCCTCATGGAGTACCGCGTCGAGCGCGAAGAGCGCGTCGTCGGCTCCATCTACAAGGGCATCGTGCAGAACGTGCTGCCCGGCATGGACGCCGCCTTCGTCGACATCGGCCTCGAGCGCAACGCCTTCCTCTACGTGGCCGACATCCTCCCCGAAGACCCCACCGACAACTCGCCCGCCAGCGTCAAGCGCAGCGAACTGCGCCGTCGCAAGATCAAAGACCTGCTCAAGCCCGGCCAGCAGGTGATGGTGCAGGTGATCAAGGGCGCGCACGGCACCAAGGGCGCGCGCGTCTCCAGCCGCATCACCCTGCCCGGGCGCTATGTGGTGCTCATGCCGGAAGGTGGGCGCGTGGGGGTCAGCCGCAAGATCGAGGAGCGATCCGAGCGCGAGCGACTGCGCCGCATCGGGGACAACATCACCCCCGAAGGCTTCGGGCTCATCATGCGCACCGAATGCGAGGGCCGCACCGAGGCCGAGCTTCGCGCCGACGTGCTGTTCTTGCAGCAGCTTTGGTCCCAGGTTCTATCCTCCGCCAAGAAGCAGCGCGCGCCAGCCTGCGTGCACCGCGACCAGACCCTGCTCTTCCGCACCGTGCGCGACATGCTCGGCGACGGGGTCGAACGGATGGTGATCGACGACCCCGACGAATACGAGAAAGTGCATCTTGTCGCGCGCATGGTCGCCCCCGAAATGCGCGACCGAATCGAGCTTTATGACCGCGAGGCGCCCATCTTCGACGCGTTCGAGGTCGAGCGGGAGCTCGACCGCCTGCTCCAGCACCGGGTGCCTCTGCGCTCGGGCGGTTCCCTCGTAATCGACGAGATGGAGGCGCTCACCGCCATCGACATCAACACGGGTAAGCAGGTCGGCAGCTCTTCCCTGAGCGACACGATCTTGCGCGCCAACCTCGAGGCGGTCGACGAAGTGCTTCGCCAGCTTCGCCTGCGCGACATGGGCGGCATCATCGTGATCGACTTCATCGACATGGAGGATGCCGACGACCGGAAGAAGGTTCTCAACCACTTCACCGACGGCCTCGCGCGCGACCGCGCTCGCACTCGGGTGGGGCGCATCTCTTCGCTCGGCCTCGTCGAACTCACCCGCAAGCGCACTGCCGAATCGGTAACCGAGGCGATTACCGATGTTTGCCCGATGTGCCAGGGCCAGGGGCGAGTTTCGAGCAAGGAGACGATTTCGCTTTGGATCGAACGCGACATGTGGCGCAAGATCGCCGAGCCGGGCGACGCGTTTATCATCGAATGCCACCCGGCCGCGGTCGAGGCGCTCATCGGCCCCGACGGGGAAAACGTCGAAGAACTCGAACACGAGATGCGCCGGGGCATCTATATCCGCGCGAACTTCGACATGGAGTACGAGGACTACGAGATCCGCTCTTCCACGATCGAGGAACTCGACAAAGAGGTCATGCCGTATCGCCGGGCGCAGGTGCTTGAGTGCAACGTGCGCCGCTCCGCGTTCGAGAATATGTCCAAGGTGGTCGGCTGGACCGACGACGGCTACTACATCGAGCTGATGGATGGCGAGAGCTACGTGGGGCACCGAGCCAAGGTCAGCCTGCAAGACCTGCGCCGCAGCTACGCGGTGGCCGACGTGATCGTGCCCAGCACCGCAGTCCACCCGCGCAGCTTGACGTAGCCGGGGGGACCGGCTCGGGCGATCCCTCCAGACGCTCCGTCTGGAGGGTATCCGGTTCGGTACGGCGGCACTAGCGTTTTAGCTTTGTCATGGGAGATGTTGCCTCCAGACTGCGAGTCTGGAGGCATTGGGGGCCATGTGCTGGCGGCCGATCTCGCCTACAATGGAATCGCCATGACCCAGCGCACGGAGGAGTTCTGGCAGAAGGCGATCGCGGCCCTGACGATCGTGGGCATGGTGTGCATCGCGGTCGGGGGCGTCGCCACGTTCCTCCCGCTCGTGCCGATGCTGCCAATGTTCGAAATCGGGCTTCTGTTGGTTATTGGCGGGGTGGTGGTCGGCTTTCTGGTCCACGGCTGGGGCAAGCTGGGGCGCGAGACGGTGGTGCGCAACTGCCGGATCATGGCGCGTTATTGCGTCAACGAAGTTGGAGATCAGATGCCGGCCGGTCTCCATGCGCCCGACGAGGGCACGCGCGCCATGATCCGTCTCTGGTCGCCGGAACGAGGCGCGAGCGAGTACGAGTGCGCCCTGCCCGTTTGGGAGCAGTGCGGCGAGGGGATGCTCGGCGATGCGATCGTTCAAGGCAAATGGTTGAGCGCATTCCAGCCTGTCGCAGTTGCTTCGCCGCCGCCGGCTGGGCGTACATGAAGCTGTGAGAAGTCTAGCCCTAGGTGTGGCCAGCTGCGGCGCTCGCCGCGGCGGCACACGGGGGTGCCGTACGCGGGGGGTTAACCGCAGCCTATCGAGCGTGGGCCCGCCTTAATGGGGGGTACAAGGGGGGAGAAGCAAGACTTCACCCATATGGCTGAAAGTTGCGATAAGATGCCAGTACACATGGGCCTGTCCCTCTTCGGGCGATGGGCGATTGCAAGCGTGGTCGCGCCGATCGCCATCGTGTTGGTGTTCGTCGGTGTCGCCCCCCCCCCACGGCCCCCTTCCGCGGCCCCTTGAATCCTCTTGATGACGGGAGACGGCTGGCCGATCTCATAGGGATCATGGGCACCCTGAAATTGGATACGGCCGTTTTGGGCCGTCCCGTCGGACCTCTGGACGTTTTCGTTACGCGCGGGTGCGTCCCGTGCAGCACGGACGGCTGGGTGTTGGGTAAAGCGCCGCAGACAAGAATTCGCAACGCCGAGATGGCCGCATCCATAGTGATCGTCATACCCGACGCCCCACGAACTGCAGGCTACGAACAGCGCCATGTTCTATCACCCAGCGGCGTACCCATCGTGTTTGATCCCGAAATGCGGATTTTGACGCCTGCTGCGTACGAGCGAGCGCCATTCTTCGCGAGGTTCGACGCGCACGGGCGCGTGGCTAACCTCACGATCGCGAGTATCACGGACTTTGAGACCGGGGAGGCGATTCTTGCGTCGTCGCGTCTGTAGCGGCCTTACGCTTGCGGAGATGCTGTCCGTGATCGCGATCGTGGCGGTGCTCGCCTCAGTGCTTCAACCTGCGCTTGCGAAGGCGATGCTGGCCGCAAAGTCAGCAAAGAGCATGGGCCAGCTTCACCAGATACATCTTGGCATCAAGCTCTACCAACAGGACTATGGCAACGATGGTATGTACGGTGGCAAGCCGTCGCAAATGGGATTACCTGTCATGTCCTGCCAAGACTTGTGGTCGCCCAAGGGACTGTTCATCCCCGTCGTACCGGAAAGCCTCTGGTCAAGCCCATGCGGCAGGCAGCCTTTCCTTGGCAGCGCCAACGAAATACTCTATCCTTATATCGATGGCTTTCTCATGTGGTCTCGCTACCTGGAGGCTTATGAAGACAATGCCTTGATAGTGGCGGATCCGAACTGTAACGAAAGCCTGCCGCGCAACCCGGAGTTGCCAGGCATTGAGAAAAGAGTCATTGGGGTCACCCTCGGTGGCGACGCGCACGCATGGCGCACCGACGCGAACGTCATCGATTGGGATACAGGATTCTACGGCTGGCCTTTGCGCAATCGTCAACAGTTACGTTAGGAGGAAGATGAAACAATATGAAAATAACACTTAACCCGCTGCTCGTGGCTTCGGTGATAGTCGCGAGCATCGCTAGCCAAGCGAGAACTAACGACCCACCAGAAGGTTGCAACTGTGGCGAGTCCACGTGTTCGGGCGGTAACGCCAGTGGAACATGCTGTATCGACAGCCTCGGCGGTTGCAAGACATACAATCAGTGGACGTGCACCATCAATACGTGTCGGTACGTGCTGGTGAGCACCCGATCCGGGTATACCTGCGACCTGCAAACGGGATGTCAGCCGCCCTAGACTGCATCAGTAGCTTGGCCAACGTGTGCAAGTTACTGGCGACATGGCGTCGGCTGACCGACTGGCGGCAGCCTCTATCAGGTTTGGAGGCTGTCGCCTAAGGGACAATCAATGAAGAAGCTGGGCAATCGTTATTTGCTAGGTATAGGCGTAGTAGCGCTGCTCCTGCTCGGCTACCAGGGTTGGGTCACTCTCCGAAGGGACGAGCCGCTTGAGCAGGCCGCAACGAAGGTAAATGCCTCGATCGAATCCGCGTCCGCGCGCGATCTTTGGGGGTATTTGGATGCCCGAGAGATCGAGCTGCTTCAACTGGACCAGGCTAAGCTGCAGGTGATGCTTGACGGCGTGCATCGTAGGCTCGCGAAGCTGCGAAAGGACGGCGGACTCGACCAGGAACGCATGGCCGGCGGCGGCGCCTTGCTAGCCTCGCAAACCTACCGCACGGCGGATGGTGCCTGGGTGTACTTGGGCTTTGAGGTAGCCAAGAACGCTGAGGGCCCTCGAGTCTCTATCTCATACCCTCTTGCCATGGCGACCGCGTTCGCTGTGGCCCCAGAGCACAACGCTAACGAACCGCTGGCACTGCAGCGCGAACGGCGGCTCGGCCATGGCTATCCCACTGTGCAGGCGGAGTGGTCGAGGGCCGGCATCCCTGGCGTCGTCGACCACGCTGTTGGCTTCAAGCTGCTGACGTTCGAAAGTCTAATTTCCGGTACTGCTCGCAACGTGGCGAAGCTTGAGGCAAGGTATGCGCGGCGAGCTTCGCCACCTGCGCCGCAACCTACGCCGTAGCGCTCGCAAAGCCATCCGCCACACCTCGGGGCTAATCAATGCCTCCAGCCGTCCTGAATGCCAAAGGAGTAAAGGATGGCGACTCTGGACGGCAGCCTCTGGCAATTCAACCTTGCCAAGGTTATCATCGTGGACGTAACCGACGACTACAAGCTGATGCAGCCCCCGCTGCCTTCCGACTTCTACCCCGTATTGCGCGAGGTGTGGCTGCCTCGCCACAAGCTGGCGGAAACAATCCATGCCAGCGACATGATGGCGGGATATCTCTACGACTGGCACGAATCGCCCGACACCGAGCACTCGCCCTGGTATGTGGGGGTCGTTTCCGCCGACATGGCGTTTGCGGAGCCACCGCCTCGCCATATGCCAGCCGCGTAGACCGGAAGCGACGTAGCGACAAGCGAACCGGAAAGAGTTCTTTACCGAACGTGATCGGCGATGTTCCGGCGGATCATCGCATCGGCGATCTCGTCTCCGGTCGGGTTGTATTCGCCGCTCTCGACTTTCGCTTTGAGCTCGGCGACCATTTCCTCTCGGTCAGGCATGTTCTCGACGTCCTTCGTCACTCGTTTGATGAGGGGTTTGTCGGCCTCGACGCGCTCGAGATCCTTGCCGATCTCCACGATCTGGCCGACGATGGGATCCTTGTTCAGGATCTTCTTCACTTCGTTGTCTGAAATCCGCATGGCGTTCCCTCCAGCTCGATATCAGACAGGTAGCCCGGCTTTCTCGAGCCCTCGGAGCTTTCCTTGGGCGAGACCCTTAGGCTTTGCGTGGCCGGAGTCGCCTCCGCCGTGCCTTTTTCTGCCGCCTCCATGCGGGACGCATGGCTGCTGTTCTACGTATCGGCGTGCTTTCCTCACTTCTTTAGGAGCCCCACGCACATTTTTCAGTTTTTTCTCTGTTTCCTCGCGATTGAACCTGGCGGCCCGTCCTCGGGGCCTTTCAGTACAATGACGGCAGACTCCTCCATCGAGGTTCCCACCATGCCTAGGTATCACCGACTCGGCAAGCTTCCGCGCAAGCACCACATCCAGTTTCGCAAGCCCGACGGCGGGCTCTACGCCGAAGAGTTGTTCAGCACGATCGGCTTTTCCGGCCCGATGTCCACCATGTATCACATCAACCTGCCCACCGAGGTGAGCTCGTGGGAGGACCGGGGGAGCGTGCGACCGCATTACCTGGAGGAAGAGCCCCTGAGGCACCGCCATCTGGTCACGGGGCGGATGAAGCCGTGCGGCGATGCGATCTCGGGGCGCATCCCGCTCATGGGCAACGCCGATTGCCAGTGGGATCAAGTGTACGTTGCCGAACAAATGGACTCGTTTTACAAGAACGCCGACGGAGACGAGGTTCTGTTCATCCATGACGGCGAGGGCGAGCTTCAGTCGAACTTCGGCACGGTTCCCTTTTCGCCGGGCGACTATCTCGTGATCCCGCGCGGGGTGATCTGGCGGCTGCAGTTCAAGAGCCTGCCAGTTAGGATGCTCGCGATCATCAGCTTCGGGCCGGTCGAGATTCCCCGCCGCTACCGAAACGATTTGGGCCAGTTGCTGGAGCATGCGCCCTACAAAGAACGGGATTTCCGCCCGCCTTCCGAACTGGCCACCATCGATGAGCGCAAGCCGCACCGGGTGCTGATCCGCGCGCGTCATCGCCTGACGCTTTACACATATCCGTATCACCCGTTCGACATCGTGGGCTGGGATGGCTACGTGTTTCCATTCGCATTCAGCATCCACGACTTCCAGCCCATCACGGGCACGGTGCACATGCCGCCCCCGACCCACCAGACGTTCGAGGGTCACAACTTCGTGGTGTGCTCGTTCTGCCCGCGCATGCTCGACACCCATCCCGAGGCGGTGCCGGTGCCGTACAACCACTCGAACGTGGATTCGGACGAGGTGCTCTTCTATTGCAACGATAAGTTCGGCTCGCGCAAGGGCATCCAGGAGGGCTCGATCACGCTGCATCCGCTCGGCATCCCCCACGGCCCCCAGCCGGGGGCGGTCGAGGCTTCCTTGGGCGCCAAGCGCACAGAGGAGCTTGCGGTGATGATGGACACCTTCCATCCCCTGATGATCACCAAGGAAGCCACCGCGATCGAGGACCCTGACTACTGGAAGAGCTGGATGGCGAAGTAGGGGAGGGAGCTTTGCGTGGCCCTGCGGTGGCTTTGCATGGCTGTAATGGGCGGATAGCGACAAGCGACAAGCGACAAGTGACAAGTGACAAGTGACAAGAGACGACATCCGCATTCGTCCCTTACCCGGCGTCGCTGGCGCTGGTCAGCAACGCCTGCGGCAACGACCTCACGCCGCGCGGAGCGACTCGAGCATCGAGAGCTTGCTGAAGAGCGCGCCCGGCTTCACCGGCTTGGTGATGAAGTCGTCGAGGCCGGCAGCAAGGCATGCCTGACGATCCTCCTCCATCGCGCTCGCGGTGAGGGCGATCATCACGAGGTGCCCACCAGTTTCCGCCTCGCGTTCGCGAATGAAGCGCGTCGCTTCCAGGCCGTCCATTACCGGCATGTGCTTGTCCATGAGCACCACGTCGTAGGATCGCAGAGCGGTCATTTCCACCGCCTCCTTGCCGTTCACGGCAAGGTCCACTTTGCAGCCCATGCGCGTCAGAAGTCCCGCCGCCACCCGGCGGTTGACTTCATTGTCCTCGGCCAGCAGCACACTCAAATTCAGGCTTGGCTGGCTCGAATCGACCACTGCGACGGGGCGGATCGTCGTTAGGCGCGCGCCCGAGGCCTCCTGAAGGGTGCGTCGAAGCTGGGATCTCCGCGCCGGTTTCACGAGCCAGGCATGGATTCCAAGAGGATTCCAGTCTTCGCGCGTGCGGATGTCCGCCGCCGACGATAGCAGAATCGTCTTGGGCCGAGCATCTCCCATTCTTCGGCCGATCTCCTCGCTTACCATGAGGCCGTCCATTTCCGGCATGAGGTAGTCGAGCAATACCGCGTCATAGGTCGGCGAACCTGCATCGCCAAGAATTGCCAAAGCCTCCGACCCGTCGGCGCAGAGCGTCGCCTTGCATCCCCACTCCTTAAGAGTGAGCTCCAGAATTTGACGGTTCGTCTCGTTATCGTCAACAACCAGCACTCGAAGTCCCTTGATGTCGCTCGTCGGTGCGGCGGCCGTTCGCACCCCCTCGGGGAGCACCAGGTCGATGAAGAACGAGCTGCCGACACCCGGCTCGCTCTCGACCGCCAATCGGCCGCCCATCAGTTCAACGAGCCGTCGGCTAATTGTCAGACCAAGGCCGGTGCCTCCATAGCGTCTGGTGGTCGAGCCGTCTGCTTGAGTGAAGCTCTCGAAGATGGCGTCCAGCCGGTTCTTGGCGATGCCGACGCCGGTGTCGCTCACACCCACCCGGATGCCGACGAGGTCGCCGTTGCGATGGGTTACTTCCGCGCGGATGATGATCTCGCCGCGCTCGGTGAACTTGATAGCGTTGTTGACGAGATTTGCGAGGACTTGGCGCAGCCGCGGCGCGTCGCCCTTGACTGCCGGGAGGGAGTGCGGCACGGCGAGGACAAGTTCGACGCCCTTGGCGTGAACCTGGGCCGCGAACAGACCGCCAACTTGCTCGATCAGCTCGCCTAGGTCGAAATCGGTCGACTCGATCAGCATCCTTCCCGCTTCGATCTTCGAGAAGTCGAGAATGTCGTTGATTATGTTGAGGAGGGCGTCGGCGCTGTTCTCGATCGTGCGGGCGTAGTCGATCTGTTCCCCGCTCAGCCCCGATCCAAGGAGCAATTCTGTCATGCCGACGACCCCGTTCATGGGCGTTCGGATTTCGTGGCTCATGTTGGCGAGGAACTCCGACTTGGCTTCGTTCGCCGCATTGGCCGCCGCCACTGCCTCTTGAAGCTGAGCCGTACGGCGAGTGACTTCGAGCTCGGTTAGCTCGTTTGCTTGTTCGAGCCGGGCGCGGCGGTCGGCGATTTCCCGCAGCTCGCGATTACCCTGTTGGCAAGCGAGAATCAAGAAGCAGTCCTCGAAGAGCACCCAGGCGGCGTGCTCAAGCCAGCGCCATTGGCTTGCCGACGTCACGCCAAACACGGACTGGGGCCAGAAAGTGCCCCGCAGCATGTGATCGACCGCGACGACTACAGTTGCCGTGAGGAGCACTTTCCAATCGCGATAGAAAGCGAGAAACGCGAGCGATCCGAAGACGTGAAAATGGGTCTCGATGCGCCCGCCGAGCAGGTGGATCAGGAGCGCCGACCAAAGCATCTGGCTCACTGCGATGATGTGGCGGGTGAGGGTGCTGCCGGGACGCAGCGCAACGAATAGGACTGGGCCCGCGGAGATCGCGCCGCCGAGGAATATCGCGGCGAACACGTTGAAGTGGGTCGTGGCGAGAGTCCCAGTCCAAGTTCGGGGAGAGATCCAAAGGGCGGCCCCCATGCCAAAGATCCACTGGATGACCATCAGCACAACCATCATTCGGTCGGTGGTCCGGTGAATCCGATTCAAATCCTGCTCGTGCAGGCTATCCGCGCGGCGTTGGACGGTCGATTCGAGGGCGCTTTGTACCATGGTCGGCTAGGACTCCGTTGATTCCTGCAGGGCGCATCCGAAAACGGGGGCGGTGCGAGTGGTGTGAACGCCTCGGAGAGCGTCGGTGATCGCGTCGCGACCGGCGCAGTCCCCTTCGTGCCCGCGTGAGGGCGTGATCCCGCCCGAGAATTCCAGCTCGCCTCTTGGCGAGTACAGCAAGACTTGGCCCGAGGTTCTGGCTCCGTAGCGGCGGATTTCGGCTCCGTCGGGGTCGAGGATGACCCTCGCGCCAGGTATGCGGCTGGCTCGCTCCCAAAGCGCGGTTTCCGCCCATTTCTCCGTCTTAGCCGTCGGGCGCCACACGTAGACGGACACGTCGATCTGGTCGCGCGAGGTTGCCATGAGCCGGTCGAGTGCCTCGAGAGTCGCCATGGTGCATGGGCATTGGGGATGCGCGAAGAGCAAGAGTCGATGCTTGGGGCTTGGCGTGGGTGCGCTCAACGACGCGGCCATGACCTCGGGCGGCGAGGCTGGCTGCCCCGAGCCGTTCGCGTGACGTTCGATGAAGTAGAAACCTGCGGCCAGGGCCAAAGTCCAAAGAGCGATGGCGCTAGCAACGAGCGTGTTCGCCCACTTTATTCGCCTATGTGCGAAGCCCCCATTCATGCGCACCGCTTAGTCGTTGCCAAATGGCGACGGCTAGCCTAAATGCTCGGCGCTCGTTCGGGGTTCTTCACTGGTGTAAATACGGGGTACCAAGGTGAACCCGAGGCGCGCCGCTAACCGCTCGGGCGTCCGTCCGAGCCCGGATCGGCCGGGCGTGGCCGAGCGCCATGCCGCGAAGACTTGCTGTACGCCCGTGGGCCATTGGGCTGCGTGAGCGAGGCTTCTGCCAAGAAATCGCGCCGGAAGCTCATCGCCTCTATGATCTCCATCTCGTGCGCCGCAAACTCATCGGCGTTCGTGATACCGAGGTCCCGCGCGAGGCCTGAGAGCAAGTCGGGCAATGGATTCAAATTGCCCGTGTTCACCTTGCGGTCCATCAGAGTCGCCATCCCCGCTTCGGAGCGCACCACATCGCCTACTCGTAGCTTGATCGTCGCATCGCCCGTCCGAACCGGCACGAGGTCGTCCGCCGGGTAGTACATCCGCCGGGCGGCGCGAAGCTGCGCCACCCGGAAAGCGTTGCTCACGCGTCCCGCCCTCTGGAACACGGCGGTGAGCCGCTTGTCCTCGATGATCGCCCGGGCCGCTTCCTGCCCGGAGAACTCGCGTCCGGTGGCGAGGTCGAGCGCCACCAGCGCCCCGCGGTCGTCCACGTCGATGCCGAATCTGTGGAAATCGGCGGCAAAGGCCTCGGGCGCGTCGCGCTTTTCCCCAAGCAAGACCTCGCCAAGCGAGCCCGCGCCTGCCTGCAGAGCGGCGAACTGGATAAACCCGACCGAAACGAGCCCAGTGTCGTAGGTGTTGACCGAATCGAAGCCGCCTTCGAGAGGGGAAACCGCCATCATCACCCGCTGCTCACCCGCGTTGAGCCCCGCCGCCGCCATGAGCCGGGCACGTTCGGCGGCGGGCATCTTGCCGACTGCTTGGCCCTGCGTGGTGACGCCTGCGCCGAAGCGAAAGTAGCGGTATCGAGGCCGGACCGGCACCTGGTCGACGTAGCTCAGGCTGAGCCCGTCATCGAAAGCAACGGAGTGGCGAAGGGGCCTAACCGCCGCCGCCGTCGCCGGCATTTCGCCAACCAGTGCCTTCAGATCGTCGGGCATCGGGCCCGGGTCGGGCGCGGGTACGCCGTCGGGCGCGTCGGGTCGCACCCCCACGTCCTGGGCGTTGAGTTCGGACGCACGCATGCTGGCCTGCCAGCGGTCCCAGGCCATCGCCCCTTCGATCCACGCTTCCCATTCCGCCTCCCGAGCCGTCATCGGCTCGGGATCGACGAGCGGGTTGGTTTTCGACAGCCCGCGCGCGCGGTCGTAATCCCAAAGCCACTTGGATCCTTCGGGCGTCAGGCGTACCTTCCACGTGAACCCGGGGCGGTCGGTCGGTTCTTGCTGGTAGCGCCCAGGCGCGGACCAGTAGCCGAGCACCGCGCTCCGGTCGCCATCCGAGAAGAAAGCGGCGTGGCCGCCTCCGAGGGTGGCAGCGATTCCGATCGCGATGGCGCGGGTCAGCATGGTTGGCGGAGAGCGCGCGTCTGGCGCAAGCTACCCCAATGGACGGATTCCACAGTCTTATCGTCGGATGGTCAGGTCATCGACGCTTCCCTGCGGGTACGTTGAAAGCATGATCTTCCCATGGCCCTGGCGGGTCGCCGGCCTGCTCTCGATCTCCCTCCTCGGCGCGCGGACCGAGGATCGGACGATCGAGAAAGCGCCCATCGACAGCCTGATCGCCACCTTGCCCGCCGGCCTTGCCCGCTCGCCCGAGCCGGCCAGGGATGCGGACAACGGCTGGATCGAGTTCCTCAAGGCGCTGAACGACTTTAAATCAACCGGCCCCAAGATCGCCGCCTTGCGCGAAATGGACGCCGCCAACTGGAACACGGACGACGTGAGCCTGTTGGATGGCGTGTTCGCCCGCGACAAGGGCACTTTCGAGCGGGTTCGCCGCGCTGCCGACAAGAAAGCGCTCGCCGTGGTGGGAACGGCCGGCGGCGGGCGCTACGCCAAGCTGGCCGAGGCCTATGACGACCCCAAGAAGCTCGACGAACTGACCAAGCGCGAGACCGCCCAGGCCCTCGTTCTGATCCTAAACGGCAAGCGCGACGAAGGTGTGCGGCAGCTTGCCGGGGGCGCGACGATGTACTTGCGTCTTGCCGCGTCCGGCGGCCCAGCCCGCTTCTACGAGGCGCACCAATCGGCGCTCAGGTTGTTCCTCCGCCGCATGAGGCAAGCGGCCAAGCTGCCGGTAGTCCGAGGGGACGATCTCGCCGCGCTCCTGCAAGCCCTTCCCGAAACCGCCAAGCGCGACACGGACTACCGAAAGGTAGTGATCGACGATCTCTTCGAGCACGGCCTGCCCGCGCTTGCCGAAACCGAGACGGTTGGACAGGTGCTGCAATGCGTCGATGGCGAAGAGCCCGCCAAGGGCCCCGACCCCAACGATGCGATCGTGCTCGCCTTCACCCAGCCCAAGGCGCCGGTCGATAAGATCGCGACCGCCAAGCTGATGGGCGAGGGGGCGCTCGAAATCCTGAAGGCCATCGACCTGCCCTGGGTTGCCGATGCCTCGTTTCCCCACGCGGTGCCCGATGCGGAGGCCGCGGGCGCTTACCCGGCCGACGTGCTCACCATCGAGGCGAGCGAGCGGCACATTAAGGATGATGACAAGAGCGGCTTCGTATCCCGTCTCGCCGCGCTGGCCAATCCACTAGGACGCCTGATGTCTCCGGCCTACCTCGATGACCTCGTCGAAGGGCGCAAGGCTTCTCTGGCCACCCTTGCCACGGTTGCGCTCACCCGTGCATGCTTGGCGGTCCACATTTATCGCCGCAAGCACCACGACTTGCCCGACACGCTCGAATTGCTGGTGAAGGATGGAATCTTGAAGGCCATCCCGATCGATCCGTTCGACGACAATCCAGTGCACTATTCGAAGGAACGGGGAATCCTGTGGTCGGTCGGGCCGGACGGGAAAGACGACGACGGGGACAGCTCGTTCCAGCACCCGGCCCAGGAGGGCGGCCCGCCCGGCGCGCCGAAAGACATCGTCGTGACCCTGAACCCTAGCCCCGCGCCATAAACGGCAGCGGCTCGAAGGCGAGCGCCCAAGTGGTGGGCGTTAGGTAGCGCAAGCCGTCGAGGCTGCCCGGGCACTGGCTACTCAATTGACGCCGGTGGCCCGCCCACGCGAAACCCGAGTAGCCGCCGAACGAAGGCACGAGCGCTTGGTACGCGCCGGTCTTGGGGAAGACTCCGCGCAGAATGTCCAAGATCGCCTCCAGCGAGTACGGGCAGAACACGAGGTTGTCGGCCTGGGTGACGAGCAGCCCGCCTGGCGCAAGCGCCCGGGCGCAGGCGTCGTGGAACTCGCCCGTGAACAGCCGCTCGCTCAAGGCGCCGTCTTCGCCCTCGTACACGTCGGTCACGTCGAGCACGATAAGGTCGTAAAGCTCGCGGGGCAGCTTCATGAAGCCGAACGCGTCCTCGCAATGCACCGCGACCCGGGGGTCGTCGAACGCGCCCGCGCTCAGTTCGGGCATGTGCCTTCGGCAAAGGTCGATCACGCCCCGATCGATCTCGACGAGGTCGATCGTCTCCAGCCCGGAATGGCGGCAAAGCTCGCGAAGCGCGCCGCCATCGCCCCCGCCGACCACGAGCGCGCGCCGCGCCTCGGGCAGAGTCGCCATCGGAATCTGCACGAGCGACTCGTGATACGCGTGCTCGTCCAGCGTGCTCAGCTGGATGTGCCCATCGAGCAGCAGCAGCGTGCCGAGCACGGGGGTGTCGACGATTTCGATAGTCTGGAACGGCGTTTGCAGGCGCGCGATCTGGGAGCGCACCTCGACGCTCATCGAGAGCTTGTCGCCCCGGATCGGGAAGTTCAGCCGGGTTGCGGTGGTCAACGCCCCCCTAGCCCTCGACGCGCACGCCCATCGAGCGCGCCGATCCGGCCACCACGCGCATGGCCATCTCTTCGTCGGTGGTGTTGAGGTCGGCCATCTTGGCCCGGGCGACCTCGCGCAGCTTGTCCCTCGTCAGCACGCCCGCCTGGTCGGTCAGGGGGTTGGCGGCGCCCTTTTCGATCCCCGCCGCGCGCTTGATCAGGTCGCTGATGAGGGGCTGCTTGACCACGAAGCTGTAGGAGCGATCCTCGTAGACCGAGATCTCGACCGGCAGCACGAATCCGGTCTGCGGCGCGGTCATCTCGTTGAACTTCTTGAGGAACTCCATCATGTTGATGCCGGCTTGGCCGAGGGCGGGGCCGACGGGGGGCGCCGGCGTTCCTCTGCCGGCGGGGATGTTGAGCTTGATGTTGGCGGTGACTCGTTTGGCCATGGTCTTTCGGCGGTGCGCCCGGCGAGAGGGAAGCATCACCTGCGCGCGAGGGTGGATTCTACCTCAGGGGATTAGCGGCCAATCCGGGCGACTACCTCCCCGAGCCCCTCCCGTCAAGGGAAGGGTGGATCGTGCGTCCTCCTAGGCCAGGCAACGCCACGCAAGGCCACTGTAAAGCCATTGCGGAGCGCCATGGCGCACCCGCCTGTGCCAAACTACAGACTCGAAACCCAAGCGATGCCAATCCTCTCCGTCCGCATTCCCCAGATCGGCGAGGGCCTGCAGGAGGCCCGGCTCGTCGCCGTGCTCAAGCAGCCCGGCGAGCGCGTGCGGCGCGATGAGCCCATCTACCAGATGGAGACCGACAAGGCGGTCATGGACGTCGAATCGCCCTACGAGGGCGTGCTGACCGAGTGGATGGCGCCCGTCGATTCGGTGCTGCCGATCGGAGGCGAGGTCGCGCGCATGGAAGTGGCGGACGGCGTGCAGGAAGCGCCCGCCCCCGCTCACGGCGCGCCCGCCCCCCAAGCCGCCCCCGTCACGACAACCGCTAGCCCCGCCGCCGGCGCGCGCAACGCCAACATTCCGCCCCGGACCCGCGCCTACGCCAAAGAAAAGGGCCTAACCGACGATCAGTTGGCGCAAATCAATGCCCCGACCGGCAAGCTGATGCCCGCCGACATCGATGCCTTCCTCTCCGCCGCGCCGGCCCCGTCCCGGGGCGGCGCGTTCGACGAAACCCCGCTCTCGCAAAAGCAGCGCGTGCTTTCCTCGCGGCTCGTGCGCGGCAACCAGCTCTGCGTGCCGGGCACGATCAGCTGCGCGATGAACTGGGAGCCGATCGCCGCGCTGCGCGAAGCATTCCGAGCCAAGGGGGGCGAATTCCAGCCTTCGTCCTTCACGATGTTCGCCTATGCCGTCGCCCAGGCGCTCAAGGAGTTTCCCGCCTTCCGCTCGGCGATGGCGGGCGATTCGGCGATCCGCACTTACCACCATGCCCAGCTTGGCATCGCGGTGAGCCTGCCAGGCGACGAGCTCGTGACCGCTGTGATCAATCGCGCCGACGCCCTCGATTGGCGCGAGTTCGCCCAGGCGGCCAAGGCGAGCATCGACGCGGCCCGCGAGGGCCGCGACCAGGTGACGGAGGCGACCACGATCTCGCTCACCAACATGCAGAGCTTTGCCCTCCGCGACGCGGTGCCGGTGGTGGTGCCCCCCGCGGTGGCGACCCTGTTCCTCGGCGAGGTCTACAGCGGCCTGGCCCAGGATGCCGACCAGCCCAAGCTGCAAAAGATGGCGAACCTCGCCCTGACCTTCGACCACCGCGTCGTGAACGGGGTGGGCGCGGCAAACTTCCTCAACGCGGTCCGCGCGCGATGCGAGCGCGTCGGCGAGCTGATCCAGCCGTGAAGCCGCTCATCGGGATCACGATCGACTCGCAGGGGCAGCCCGACAACGAGCGCACCCTCGGCAAGCTCAGCCTCAACTGGAACTACGCGGAGGTGATCGCGCAGGCGGGCGGCTTGCCGATGCTGATCCCGCCGTCGGCGGATATGGAAGAGGTGGCGCGGCGCATCGACGGGTGGCTCATTCCGGGCGGGGCCGATATCGACGCCGCCCGCTTTGGCGAGCCCAACCATCCAAAGGCGGACCTGCAAGACCCGTCGCGGTTCGAAGCGGAAGAGCGGCTGTACCGCTCGCTCGACCCCGATACCCCCGTGCTCGGCATCTGCTACGGCTGCCAGTTCCTGAACATCGTGCGCGGCGGCTCGCTGATCCAGCACCTGCCCGACGAGGTGGGCCATGAGCGGCATACAGGGGGCACGGTCGAAGAACTCGCCCTTACCGGAGGCAAGCTAGCCGCGATCGCGCCGAAGGCGACCGGGCGCAGCTACCATCATCAGGCGGTAGGCCGAGTCGGCGCGGGCCTCGAGGTCACCGCCAAGGCGGAGGACGGCACGGTCGAAGCCCTCGAAGCGAGCGACCGGCCGTGGATGCTCGCGGTGCAATGGCATCCCGAGCGCAGCCTGGACGATCCGCTCAACAAGCGGCTGTTCGAGGAGTTCGTGGCCGCCGCCCGCCGCTACCGGGAGGCGAAGGGCTGAAGCGCTTTGTCGACGGCGGGCCGGTCGAATTTCCCGATAGCGCGGCCGAGATCACCTCGTCGGGCGACCGCCTCTACGTGCGCACGCCGGAGGGCACCCATTCGGCAGTCGCGGTTCGCGATGGGGAGCGGGTCCTAGTCTCGTATCTCGGACGCCAGTGGGTGGTGGAGACCAAGCAGCGCCGGGTGCGTGCGGCGGCGGCTGGCGGCGGGGCCGAACTCTACGCTCCGATGCCAGGCCAGGTCGTGGAAGTGATTGCCCGCGAGGGCGATAAGGTGGCGCGAGGCGCGAAGCTGCTCGTGATCGAGGCGATGAAGACCCAGCAGACCTTCACCGCCCCGTTCGACGGCCTCGTGAAGCGGTTGCCGGTGGCGAAGGGCCAGCAGGTCGCCGAGGGCGCGCTGCTTGCCCTGCTCGAGCCCGAGGCGACGGGGGCGTGATCCGCATCGTCGAGGTCGGCCCGCGCGACGGCCTTCAAAACGAGGCGACGCCCATCCCGACCGAGCGCAAGGCCGCCTTCATCCGGGCGCTTGCCGCCGCCGGGCTCAAGGAGATAGAGGCGACCAGCTTCGTCTCCCCGAAATGGGTGCCGCAGTTGGGAGATGCAGCCGAACTGCTCGCGCGGCTCGTGCCGCCGCCGGCGCTGCTCTCGGCTCTCGTGCCGAACATGAAGGGCCTCGAACGTGCGCTGGAGACGAGCATCGAGCGCATAGCCCTCTTCACCGCCGCCAGCGACGCGTTCACCCAGAAGAACATCGCGATGAGTGTGGAGGAGTCGCTGCAGGTCTTCGGCGAGGTGGCGGCGGCGTTCCGCGCCGCCCGCCCAGGCGGCTGGATTCGCGGCTATGTGAGCACCGCGTTCGAGTGTCCTTACGCGGGCCGCATCGCCCCGGCGCGGACCGTCGAAGTGGCACGGCGGCTGATTGAGATCGGGATGGACGAGGTGAGTATCGGCGACACGATCGGGGTCGCCTCGCCCCGTGAAGTTCGCGCTCTGTGTAGGGCGATGGCAGGCGAAATCCCCACCGAGAAGATTGCTTTCCACTTCCACGACACGCGCGGGACCGCGATCGCAACCGTGGCGGAGGGGCTGGCACAGGGGATAACCGCCTTCGACTCGAGCGCGGGCGGCTTGGGCGGCTGCCCTTTCGCGCCGGGGGCGGGGGGCAACCTGGCGACCGAGGACCTGATTTACTTTCTCGAACGCGAGGGCATCGCTACCGGGGTCGATCTGGCGGCTCTGGCGCATGCAAGCCTGCCGATCCTGTCGGCGCTTGGCCGAGCCCCGGTGGCAAAGGCGCAGCTTGCGGCGCTCTCCGCGTCGCCCCCCAAATAACTAGCAGCAGCCCAAGGCCCGCCACCGCGAGGGTGGCGACTTTCTCGTCGCGCGTGAGCTTGAACTCGCGCCGGTTCACGATAAGCACGACCGCCCCGATCGGCAGCAACGCGGGCAATTGGGCCAGCGACACGCCGCCGACACGAACCCCGCCTAGCAATAGCACGATCAGCAGGTAGCCGATCAAAGTCGGAACGATGACGAGCAGCGTCTCGCGCGAGCGCATACGGAAGCGGTGGATCGCCACGAAGAACGTGGCGAGGATGAAAAAATCGGCGGGGCCGACGTAGGCGAGGGTGCGCGCCCGCCCCGACTGGGGAACCGCCTCCGGCTTGGGCACCGTGTAGGCGATCTGGGCGAACTGCTCCTTGCGAGCCTGGATGAGGCGGGTGGTCGGCGCGACCGGTGTTGCCACGAGGAAGATGTCGAGAAAGGCAAGGAAGATCGCCACCGGCAAGAGCAGGTTGCGATCCTTGAGGAGTCCGGCGACTATCGCCCCGAGCCCAAGGCACCAGCAGACGAGTCCAGCCTGACCGACCGCGCCCAGGAGCGCCAGCCCCAGTCCTTGCTGCATGCGGGCGACCGCAAGGGCGCACACGATGTGGGTGATCGCGCCCGCCCCAAGCAGCATGCCCGCCGAGCGCAGCCCCCAGGGATGAGCGGCGCCTCGATAAAGAGCCAGGATGGGCGCGGCGACGAAGACGGCGGAGACGAGGAGGCTCGCCGTTACAAGAAAGCTGGTCGGCACGGGCAGGAACCCGATCGCAACTCGGAGCAAAGCGAGTCCGCCTAGCACGAGCGCGAAATCGCGCAGCTCCGCCTGGGGGCGCTTGTCAGACAAGAACGGCGCTCCTTTCGGTCCGCTCCCTCGACTCGATCGCCCGGCGATAAGACTCCACCACCAACTCCGCCATTCGCTCGGGGCCTTGATCCCGCGCCGTTCGGCGCGCGCCTTCGGCGAGCGTGGCGTGGAGCGTGTCGTCCCCAAGCACATCGAGCACGCGCGAGGCGAGGGTGCGGGCATCGGCCCGAACGAGAAACCCGTTTTCGCCGGGCCGAATCCATTCGCCCGCGCCGCCGCCCGCCGCCACCACCGCGGGCACGCCGTAGTTGAACGCCTCAAGCACGACCAGCCCCTGCGTTTCGGTTAGCGAGGTGAACAGAAAAAGATCGGCCGCCGCGTAATAGAGGTCCACGTCCGCCCGGGGCACGAGGCCGACGAAGCGGACCCGGTCGCCGATGCCCAGGTCGCGCGCGATTCGGGCGCATTCGGCCCGATAGGATCCGTCGCCTACCAGCCAAAGACGCAGATTTGGGTCCTGGCGGAAAGCCGAAGCGGCGGCGGCAAACAGCAGGTCGAGGTTCTTCTCGGCGGCGAGGCGGCCAACATACAGGAGAACGCGCTGCTCGGGGGGGATTCCGAGCTGCATCCTTGCCTCGGCCCGCTCGTGAGGGGCGCCTCTTGCCACGCCGGTCGGGACCACATCGATCGGCGTGTGAACGGCATGGCGGCGCAGCCAGCGGGAAGCGGCGTCGCTCGGCGTTATCACCCGGTCGACGCGGCTGTAATAGAAGTTCGTATGCTTGGCGATCCGGTACCGGACGTATCGTCGCGGAAAAAGCGGGATGTAATGCGCGTACCGGTCGTAGAGCGTGTGGTAGGTGGAAACGATGGGCAAATCGTGCGATTCGGCCCAGCGAAGACCGACCAGGCCGATCGTGAACGGCGTGTGGGTGTGGATGACGTCGAACTGCCGCCTGCGAAACCTCAGCAGCATGCGGTAGAAGGGCGGCACCGCAAGCGGGTAGCCCTTCGACCAGGGCATTTCCAGCGCGCGGAAGCGGTACACGTTGGGATCGGGGTCGCGGTAGCGCGGGTATGCGGTAGTGAACAGGTGCACGCTGTGGCCCTGGTTGCGAAGCTCACGGATGAGAGCGTCGATGCTGACGCTGACGCCGTTAAGGATAGGGAGCGCGCTGTCGGAGAAGATTGCGATCCGCAATCTCTCGTCGGCCAACGCTACTCCTCCGGGAATCTGCCGTGCTCTTCCACGAACCGCACGATGTGGCTAAGCCTGAATCGCCTCTGCCCGCCGATGGTTCGGTGGTGGGCCAGCCAGTTCCGGTTCGTATATCGCCGCACGGTGGCGGGGCAAACTCCAAGCAGGCGGCTTGCCTCCTCCAGGCTCAGCTCGGGATCGAGCAGGCGACGGATGAGATCGTGGCGCGACTCTTTGAATTCGCCGCCGTAGTAGTTCGCGGTCACCGAATCGTCGAAGAAACCGCACAGGAAAACGATGTTGCGCGGCACCGCTTCCCAGACCTCGCGCAATTCGGGATCGATCGTATTCTCCGCCTTTTGGCCGGGTTTGCGCCGAGGGCGGGGCGCGCTCATCTCGGTCTTGCGGAACCGCTGGCGCTTGGCCGGGCGGCCATCGAGCCCCTCCGGCGCTTTGCGAAGCTCTTCTTGGGTGAGGTACTCGCGGATCGTGTTGATCGCGAGATTGTCTTGCGGAATCTCGGTGGGAACTTCCGGCGCAACTGGCCGGGTGTCGAGAAAGGCTTTCTCGATGTAGGCGAGGGGGTCGAAGTCTTCCGTGTGCGAGCGCATCCGTTCCTCGTCGGCCTTATATGGGACGACCTTACGATTGTGACTCAAATTTGGCCTCACAAGACGAGCATTGCGTCGCCAAAACTCAAAAATCGGTACTCCCGTTCGAGCGCCTCTTTATAAGCCCGCCTTAGAGGGGCTTGACCCGCGAGCGCGGCGACCATCATCAGCATCGTTGTCCGTGGCATGTGGAAGTTGGTGAACGCTCCATCTACGATTTGGAAGCGGTGGCCGGGGCGGATGAACAGCCGCGTCACCTTTTCACCCGCCTCCACCTGACGAGGCCCTGACGCGAAGCTCTCTAGCGTTCTCACCGTCGTGGTGCCGACCGCGACTATCCGACCCTTGCACTTGGCGATGGCTTCAGCGGTTGCTTCGGGCAGCGAGCAACGCTCGCCGTGCATAGCGTGGTCGTCGAGGTGCTGGGTGTCCACCCGGCGAAACGTGTCGAGACCGACATCGAGCGTCACGCTCGCGACGCGGACGCCCTTGGCACGGATTTCATCCAGAAGGTCGGCGGTGAAGTGGAGGCCGGCGGTCGGGGCGGCGGCGCTGCCGGGCGTGCAGGCGTAAACCGTCTGGTAGCGCTCGGGGTCATCGAGCCGGGCGTGAACGTAGGGTGGCAGCGGCACGCTTCCCGCTTCGGCAAGGCGGACGGCCAGGTCGGTCGCCGAGGCGAACTGAATTTCACGGAGCCCGGCGCCAAGCGGCGCAAGAATCTCGGCGCTCAGGCCGCTGCCGAATTCGATGACCGCCCCTTGTCGTAACCGCCGTCCGGGCTTGACGAGAGCCCGAAACCGTCCGCCGCCCAGATCGGTGAGAACCAGCGCCTGCGCCTGCGCTCCGGTTGGCCTGTGGCCAAGTAGCCGCAAAGCACTTACCCGGGTGTCGTTGACCACGAGCAGGTCGTTCGTGCGAAGCAGCCTGGCGGTCTTGCGAAAGCGAAGATGGGCGATCGCCCCGGTCGCGCGGTCGAGGTGCAGCAAGAGCGACGAGGCGCGATCGTCGAGCGGACGCTGCGCGATCCTCTCTTCGGGCAGGTGGTAGTCGTAATCGCTCAGGAGGTCCAGCGGAGCACCTCGGGAATCGCGATCAGCGACGCGATGTATGGCGGTACGCAATCGAATCGCGAACGGTCGACAAGCATGGCCGCCATGCCTGCGTTTCTCGCTCCCTCCAAATCGTCGATAGGGTCGTCGCCAACATGCAGCATTTCGGCGGGCATCACCCCGGCGCGTCCGCTGGCGATGCCGAAAAGCCTCGGGTCGGGCTTTTCCGAACCTTCCTCGAGGCTCGCGATGACGAAGGAAAACCGGTCGAGCACGCCCAGCATTCTGAGAATTCGATGGAGGCTGTAATCCCAGTTGGAGATAACTCCGATCGTCGCGCGCGATCGGATCGCGTCGAGGGCAGGCATCACATCGTGATACAGTGAAAAGTAGTCCTGGTCGGGCCCGTAGAGAATGTCGCGCGTTGCGTCCATGACCTCGTCTAGCCTTGACGCCGGCTGCCCGTATTCCACGAGCCAGTCCCCAAGCAGCCGCCCCCAAAACGCGTCCCCTTCGATCTCGCTTCGAAGCAAGTTGACTGCTTGATACTCGACCCAGCGGGAGCCGAGGCTTGCCTGCAACCGTGCTGGCGCCGCCTCGCGGTCGACCGGCAAGGAAAGGAGGTCGATCAGGTCGCGTCCCAGCCTTGCCGGGCTCCAACGCGTGTCGACGAGAGTGCCCTGCGCGTCGAAGGTGATCACCTTCGGGCTCAAGGCGCATTTCCCCCGGCAAGTAGAAGTCGAGCGGTAGTCAAGACGCCCGATTCTACGCCGGGCGGCCCATTGGGCGTAACGCACACGCGCACTGGGCAGTAGAACTCATGTCGGCCCTATGGCGTCATTCCCGTCGTTGTAAACTCCGGCACGAGGTTTTTTCATGAACAAGCTCCACCTTTCCGGCGCGATCGCCGCCCTCATCCTTCCCGGCCTGGCCGGCGCCTGGCAGCAGACGCCCACTATGACGCCGCCCGCCACCGCCGCCCCCACCCAAGAAGTGGCCGCAACCTATTCGCTCAAGCGTGTGGCCAAAGCAGGCGACGTGCTCAAGTTCAAGCTGGGCGCCGAGCTCGAGATGGGCGGCCAGAACATCTCGTTCAGCGCGCTCATGACCGAGACGGTCAAGGAAGTGGCCGACAACGGCAACTACAAGATCGCATCGGGCCAGACCGACGCAAAGATCAACATGGGCGGGCAGGAGCAGGACATACCTTCTCGCGATGCCGACAACGAAGTGACCTATACCCCGCTCGGCGAAATCGTGGATGTCAAGGCGGACGGCATCGAGGGCGCGCGCCGCTTCGGCAACTTGCAGATCCTCCGTGCGCCCGACAGCCCGGTGAAGGTGGGCGACTCGTGGACGTATAAGGGCGCCGCCGACGCTAAGGCGGGCGTGGTCGCCTTCACCGCCGACTACAAGGTGCTCGCGGCCGAGAAGGTGGGCGATCTTGACACTATCAAGCTCAAGTGCACGATCAAGGAAACGGAGGGCGCGGAGCCTGCCTCGTCCGACGGCACCGTGTGGGTCGAGGCGAAGAATTTCTCGATGGTGAAGGTCGAGACCACGTGGACCAACATGCCCGTGCCGGGCGCGCCGGGGCCGATCAATGCGAAGGTGACGATCACGAGAGTCTAGGGGCCGAGCCATCGTCGGACTCGCCACCCATATCGCATTTTTGGGGCAGCATGCCTCGGAATCGCTGCCGGATGGACCGTGCCCGCCAGATGTTGAGGCTTATCCGGGCATCCAGAAGTTAGAGCCTCAGCATTCGCGGCACAAACCTCCCAGGATTGCCGCGGCATAGCGAACCCGTGCTTGCCTCATGCCTGGAATCGCGATGGTCTGGCCGCCTACTCATCGTCTGACTCGCCGCCCATATCGGATTCGAACATCTCTTCCATTTCGTCCGAGAGGTCCTCGTCCATGGCTTTGCCCATTTCACGGACCGCTCGGCGCATTTCGGCGGGGCTTTCCGGTTCGCCCATCCCTTCGAGGTCGTCGGCGATTTCGTCCACCCGGTCGTCCTCGTTGCGCAGCCGGGCGAAGCGGCTGACGAGCCGCCGGGCGTGCTTGCCGCCGCAGTGGGGGCACGACTCGCTGTCGGGCTCGGCGGTCATGCCGAGAAGGGCGGAGAACTTGCGCCCGCAATCCGGGCAAAGGTAGTCGTAGACCGGCATCGCGCCGACGGTAGGTTACCGGCTAGGGGTCGCGGCGAGCGCATCCAGCTTGCGATCGGCCACAATCGGCGCGTTGGGCGCGATCTGGACCGGATCGCGAAAGGCGCCTTGCCGGTCGGTGTCAAAGGCGCCCTTCGGCAGATCGACCACCGGCTCGTTCACGTCGCGGAACGGCAGCAGCACGGTGACGCGTCGGTTCGAGAAGTGTAACGGGTCTTCGGGCTTCTTAAGCTTGGTCGCCGCGTAGCCGCGCACCTGCATGACTTGCGATTCGCCCACCCCGTCCGCCTCGAGCGCGCGCCGGAGGGCGTTGGCGCGATCCGCGCTGAGGTCCCAGTTCGTATAGCTCGTGCTCGGATAGGGCGACGCGTCGGTATGCCCCTCGATCACCATCTTGCGGCCCGACTTGGCAAGGACAGGCGCGATCTGGGCGATCAGTCGCTGGGCGAGGGGCCGGATGACGGCGCTGCCGCTTTCGAAGAACACCGCGCCCGTGTTCTCGACGAGCTCGATCTGAAGGCCCTCCTGGGTCACCGTCATCTCCACCTGCTTCATCAGCGACCCCAAGTTGGGGTCCGCTTCGATCTGCTTGTCGAGCTCTTTCTGCAGCTCGCGAAGCCGCTTTTCTTCTTCGATCTTCGGCTGTTGGATCGATGGAGTCGGCGAGGGTTTGGGCGGGGGGCCTTGCAGGTTGATGATGCTCTTGCTGCGCGGCATGTTCTTCATGAAGCCGATGGGGTCGTTAAAATATCCCTGGATTTGCGCGCGGGTCTGGTCAGAAAGGCCCATGATCCACATCACCATGAAGAACGCCATCATCGCAGTGACGAAGTCGGCGTAAGCCACCTTCCACGAGCCTCCGTGGTGGGCTTGGCCTTCATGCCCCTTCTTTCGCTTGATGATGACGGGAGTGCCTTCGTTCATGCCGGGTTAGCGCGCCTCAGGCGGCCGCCTTCTCCTTCACCGTCTTCTCCATCTCCGCGAAGCCGGGCCGGACCGAGGGCTCCACGTTGCGCCGCGCGAACTCGACGCACGTGATCGGCGATTCGCCACGCGCAAAGCTGAATAGGGCGAACCGGATGCAGTTCAGGAACTGCTCCTCGGTCTTCAGGCGCAGTTCGAGGGCGCGGCTGAGCGGGCCGAACACCCCATAGGCGAGCAAAATGCCCAGAAAGGTTCCCACGAGGGCGGCGGCGACCGATTCGCCGATCTCGGAGGCGTTGCCGCCGATCTTGCCCATCGTGATGATCACGCCGAGCACGGCGGCCACGATGCCAAAGCCGGGCATCGCGTCCCCGACGGTTTGGAAGGCCTCGACGGGCACCTTGGATTCGGTGTGCGCGACCTCAAGATCGAGTTCCATCATCTCGGCGAGGTCGTGGGGGCCGACCGCGCCGGTGAGGATCACCTTCATCGTGTCGCAAAAGAAGTTCACCGCGTGGTGGTTGCCAAGGAAGGTGGGATAGCGGCCGATGATGTCGCTCTTTTCGGGGTTTTCGACGTGGCGCTCGAGGCCGAGCAGCCCTTCCTTGCGGGCCACGTTGAACAGCTGGTACATCATCTTGAACAGGTCGAGGTAGGCCTGTTTGGTGTACGGGTCGGGTTTCATTAGCCCGGTGGCGACCTTCAGGGACGCCTTGACGTTCTTCATCCCGTTCGCGGCAAGGAATGAGCCGAAGCCGGCGCCGCCGATGATGATGATCTCGTTGACCTGGATAAGCACGGCCATGTTGCCGCCGTGCATGAGGTAGCCGACGAGCACGGCGCCCATCACCGCTACGATGCCCAGAATGACAAACATCTGCCGCTTTCGACCCCGCTCCTAGCCTTTCCATGGTCGACCGCATCGGGGGCGTGTTGACACCCCCGACCTTTGCGCGCGCTATGGCCGACCCTGGTGGAATCATCGGCATCCGGGGGGGCTCGGAGTAGGCTTGCGGGCCGGGCGGAATCAGGCTTTTAGTAGCGGCGGCGGGGCCCCGACAGGCGTCTACAATGGGAAGAAGCCCCATGCCCGCCGCCCTCGCCAAAGTCGTGCTCCTCGACGCCCATACGGTGAACCAGATCGCCGCGGGCGAGGTGGTGGAGCGGCCGGCGGCGGCGCTGAAGGAGTTGCTGGAAAACGCAATCGACGCGGGCGCGCGGCGCATCGAGGTGGAGCTTCGCGACAGCGGCCGAACCCTCATACGGGTAAGCGACGACGGCGAAGGGATGAGCTTGGAAGACGCTCGTTCCGCCCTTCAGCGCCACGCCACCTCCAAGATCCGGTCCGCCGAAGACCTGCGCGCGGTGCGCACGCTCGGCTTCCGGGGTGAGGCCCTGCCCTCGATCGCCTCGGTTTCGCGCCTCACCCTTTCGACGGGCACGTCCGACGGGCTCAGGTCTGTGCTCCGTGTGGAAGGTTCAAGCGTGCTCGAACCGGAGGCGGCATCGGGGCCCAGAGGAGCGGAGGTGCGGGTCGAGGACCTGTTTTATAACACTCCCGCTCGTCTCAAGTTCCTTAAATCCGACACGACCGAGCTTGGTGCATGCTTCGAGGCGCTTTCGCGAACGGCGCTCGCCTATCCGGAGATCGCCTTTACGCTCACCCACAACGGCCAGGCCGCGCTATCGACCACGGGTTCGGGCGACTTGCTCGAGGCGATCGCGAGCGTTTGGAGCCGCGACATCGCCCGAACGCTCGCCGAGGTGAGCGCCGAGATCGCGGGCATGCGCGTGTTCGGCTTCGTGAGCCCGCCTCACGTCACCCGCCCGACCCGGGCTTACCAGTTTCTTTGGGTGAACGGGCGTCCGATCCGGTCCCGCGCGCTAACCGCCGCGATCGATCAGGCTTACCGCGACCTTACTCCCGAAAAGCGCTATCCGGTGGTGGCGCTCGGCATAGAAATAGATCCCGAGCGGCTGGACGTGAACGTTTCGCCCACCAAGAGCGAGGTGAAGTTCCAGCAAGAGGGCGCCGCGTTCGATGCGGTGCGCCTCGCGATCAAGGGGGCGCTCGCCGAACACGGAATGATGCCGAGCGTGGAGGCGGTGCTTCGCGCCAACGAGGCGCTTGCCGCCGCGTCTTGGCCTGCCGTCGATCTCGGCGGCCTATCCTTCCGCGCCCAATCGCCCCTTTCCGACATGCGCGTGCCGCTTGAGGGCTCGGGGCTGACCACCGACGCTCCGGCGGCGCTCTCGACGAGCCGCTACCCGTTCGCCGAGCTTCTCGAGGGCCTGCGCGTGCTTGGGCAGGCGATGGCCACGTTCATCGTGGCGGAAACCGCCCGCGGCATTGTGATCATCGACCAGCACGTGGCCCACGAGCGCATCCTCTACGAGTATCTGTGCGGCCTGCGGGGGCCGACCGCGATCGAAAAGCAAGCCTTGCTCACTCCGCTCACCCTCGAACTCGACCGGCGGGCCGCCGTGCTCCTGCGCGAGCGGCTCGGCGAGATCGAGGCGGTGGGCTTCGACCTGGAGCCTTTTGGCGGCGAGAGCTATCTAGTTCGAGCCGCGCCCGCCGCCCTCGGTGGGAAGGACCCGATCCGGGCGTTGCGCGACCTCGTCGATGAGTTAGTGGATTCGGCGGTCACCCGTCGCCTCGCCCCCACCCGCGAGCAGATTTGGATCACCGCGTCCTGCAAGATGGCGGTGAAGGCGGGCGATTCGCTCGGCCTCGCCGAAATGGAGAGGTTGATCGTCGATCTCGCTTCGACCGAGAACCCCTACATGTGCCCGCACGGGCGGCCGATCACCCTCACGCTGGGCCGCGACGAACTCATGCGGAAGTTCAAGCGCGCATGAGGATACTCGGCATCGATCCCGGCCTCGAGCGCATCGGCTATGGCCTCATCGAGCTGTCCGGCTCGCGCCTGACCGCCCTCGACTACGGCCTGCTCGAAACGCCGCGCATCGCGCTGCCGGAGCGGCTGTCGATCCTGTTTGACCGCGCGAGCGAGCTGATCGAAAGGTCGGAGGCGGACGCGATGGCCTGCGAGCGGCTGCTGTTCACGGTGAACAAGACCACCGCGATGGATGTAGCCAAGGCGGTGGGGGTGGTGCTGCTTGCGGCGAGCCGCCGCGGCCTGCCGTGTTGCGAATACAGCCCGCCCGAGGTGAAGCAGGCGGTGGTTGGCAACGGCTCGGCCGATAAGAGGCAGGTTCAGTTCATGGTGGTGCGTTTGCTGAATCTAACGAAGCCGCCCAAGCCCGACGATGTGGCCGACGCGCTCGCGGTCGCTATTTGCCACGCGTACCGGGCGGGCAACGCTGCCGTCGCTCAGAGCCTCAGCTTGAAGTCATAGGGGGTCGGGTGGCATGGGTTTCAACCCGTGCCCTTTAGCCGGTTGCTCCAACCACGGGCTCGAGGTTCGGGTGGCATGGGTTTCAACCCGTGCTCATAACAGGCTGCACTCTTACCACGGGCTAAAGCCCATGGCACCCAAGGGCGGCCCCTCCCAGGCCATGCAAAGCCACGCAATGCCACCGCAAAGCAATCGCAAAGCTCCCCCTCACTCGTTCGCCCAAGTATTGAGGAGCCACCACGCCCCCTGGTCGTGGGGGATGAACTTGGGGTGGGTGATGTGCTCGAACGCGGGCAGGTAGCCCA
Organism: Fimbriimonas ginsengisoli; assembly: GCA_016179045.1. Taxonomy (GTDB): domain Bacteria; phylum Armatimonadota; class Fimbriimonadia; order Fimbriimonadales; family Fimbriimonadaceae; genus JACOSL01. The sequence goes on from JACOSL010000052.1 coordinate 30,096, forward strand.
GGCTGCCGTCGCCGTAGTCCTTGATGCGCCGGATTACCCGCTCGACATGCTCCTTGGCGGCAACGCACCGCTCCGCGTCGGCGAGCGAGCCGCCGAAATTGAGATGCGAGGCCTTCGCCACCTTAGCGAGATCGTCGAAGATCTGCCGCGCGGGCGTCAGGCACGAAACCGCCACGCCAGGCAGCCCCTCCGCGTAAGCCTGCCGCGCCTGCTCGGCCATCCGCACGAACTCGACCGCGCTCTTGAGAAACTGCGACACCCCGCGAGCCGCTGCGTTCGGCGCGACCGAGAGCGCATGCTCGGCCACCTGTAGGGCTTTTTCGCCTACTTCTCCCGAAAGCTCTTTGCCGTGGTGCAGCCAGGCGAGAAACGGGTTGCCGTAAAGCAGCAGCCGGCAGCGAAGGGAAGATCGAATCCGACCGAACATAAATGTGCCGCCGCACTTTTGCAGTTCGACCCCCATCAGCCGCGCCCACTCGCCGTACTCCTTCGATTCGGCCTGGAAGGCGCCCAGCAAGGCGGAGGCCCGGCTCTCCAGGTCGATCCGCCCGATGGTGCGCGGGTCTCTTGTCAGGGTGAGGCGCGGTCCGTTGGGAGGAGGGTCGTAGCGCACGTCGAACCGGAACGGCTGGCCGTCGAACGTGCCCTCGATCGCGCCGCTCTGCTGGGTGCTGCGACCAACGCCCGTGATGCAGGAAAGCGCGCGCAGCCGGTTGATGAGCGGCTCGGCCAGGATCTGAGCGTGCGCTTCGTCCAACAACCAGCCCTCGTCGTCGAAGCCGACCGCGCTACTCACTTCGCGCCAAAGGTTGCCTCCTCGATCCTCAAAGACCACCGTGTGCGTGTAGTCGTTTAGAGCCATGGCGACGATCACGGTCGCCAGCCTGATCAAAGGCGCCTTGGCCTCCTCTTCGTCCATCCCGCCCGGCCACTTGAGCTTTGGGTTGCCGCCTGCGCCACGCGGTTGCGGAGGAGGGTCGTCGCCGAGCAGCTTGCCGCAAGCCTTGATCGCGGGAAGAAGCGTCTCGTAATTCCCAAACAGCCCCGCCTCCCAGGTCGTAACGCAGACCCCGAGCACAACCGCGTTCGATTCGGCGGCGGCGGCGGCGTTGGCGTGCGCCCGCACGATGCGCTCCGCCTGAGGCAGATGGCACCAGGTGGCGTTGTAGGTGTGCAGCGTAGGGCAGAGCACCTGCGGGTTGCGTGCGCCCAGCTGCTCCATGCTCCACTCGGGCGGGGTCAAGTACTGCCAGTTGAAGATGATCGTCTCCTTGGGCACCAGGTCCAGCGCTTGCGGGTGCTGGAGGAACATGTCGCCCCACAAGGCGGGCAGGCGGCCTCGGGCGAGCGTCCGTCTCGCCAGCGGTCCGAAATGGAGGCCGTAGATGCGCGCTTTGCCGTCGATGCCCTCCCCTTGCTGGAAATAGCGGATTCGCGCCTGGCAGGCCGGGCACTCGCCCAGCTGCTTCGTTTCGTCGCCGCCGAGGTGGATGAGATCGCTCGTGAACACCTCGATTACGTCGTCGAGAAGCTGGTGGGCGAGTTCGAAGAAGGCGGGGCTGCTGGGGCAGGCCTGCATACCCTGGAAAAGGCTCTCGGCGTAGCGCTTGCCGTGCTCGGTGTAGAGCATCCCCTCGAAGTGGCCGAGCAGGTTGACCAACGGCACCAGCTTGAGGTCTTTGAACTCTTCTTGAAGGGTTCGGACCATCTCGGGGGTGAGGCAGCCCGCTCCCTGCGCCCACGGCGCGCTCGGGTAGGCGAAGCGGTGCTCCAGGTACAGCCCGAGCGCGTTGTAGCCGCTTTGGAGGCTGAGGTCGCAGAGCCGGCGCAGGTGGTCGAGCGTGGGAGCTTGCTCCCTCGCGAGGTCGTACGTCCACATGCGTAGCGGCATGGGCGGAGTTTACAGGGGTTTTTGCGGGCGAGCTAAGATCAGCGATGTTCCGGCACGAGTCGGGTCCCCTTCTGGACGCGGAAAAGAGGTTCAACTCCTGCCCACTTTGCGATTCTTAAGCCTAGTTCCTCACCGCGGATGAAACCCCTCGGTCCCCAATAGGCGTCACCGCCTGCAACATGCGGCCCGATCTCAGCGCCGGAAAGGTTGTCCAGCTGTGGCACGAAGAAACGATCAGAGACGGCAGGTTAATGTGAAGCGCGTGGACGCTAAGGTCCTGGCGTGGCACAGACACCACGTTACCCATTGCCCCGCCGACGAGCTTGGCCTCGCGAATACTGACGCTGCCCAGCATCACGGGATAAATCGTCGCCAACACCACCGCACACGACACGACGATCACCGAAACGGCAACGCGCAATGCATGAGACGGTTTGCCGATCCCCAGCATGAGCATGCTCGACACGAAGCCGGCCATGGCGAAACCGGCGGGTAACCCGGCTGCCCAACTGACGACGACCCATGCGCACATCACGATGCTAGCCCGTAGAGTGATCCGATTCGGACGGACGCGCTGGGCGAACAGTGCCAGAGGCAGGATGATTCCGGTGGTAAGAATGGGGAGGAATGGCTGCGTTACCGGCCCGAAATCGTAGTACGTTTCCGACACAGCCCATTGTAACGCGACCCTGCCGTGAGGCGCTGCACGACCGTCCGCCGTCGCGCCGCGACGGCACGATGGAGCGTGCCCCTCCCAACCGGATTCCGAGAGGTGACCAGTGACAAGTTACAAGTGGACAAGTGACAAGTGAACAAGCGGCGAGCGACCAGCGACTCCGGCGTCGCTCTTCGATCGTCACTTTGTCGCTCCCTAAATCAACTCAACCACTGCGTCGTTGCAAAACAGCCGCCCGGCGCGGGTTAGACGCACACGCCCGGTGTCGCGCTCGATCCAGCCTCGTCTTGCCAGGCGGCTAAGGGCGCCCTCGTCCAAACCATCAACCTCGATCCCCTCCGCCAGGCGCAGGCCGAGCATCACCCGCTCGGTTTGCAACGTGGCGCTATCCAGCGGCTCCGATTCATACGCGGCCGGCCCGCCCGCCTCGATGGCGCAGGCGTACCGCTCGGGATGCTTGAGGTTGGTGGTGCGTACCCGCACGCCGAGCGCGGGATCGCGAACCGCCCCCACCGCCCCCGGCCCGTAGCCCGCGTACTCTTCCGCGCGCCAGTAGCAAAGGTTGTGGCGGCACTCGCGTCCGGGCTGGGCGAAATTGCTGATCTCATAAGCCTCGTACCCGGCGGCGGCGGCGCGCTCGAGGCAATCCTCGTAGAAGGCCACCTGCTGCTCGTCGTCGGGCAGGGGTAATTCGCCGCGAAGGTGCAGCTTGTAAAAGGGGGTGTTGGGCTCGATGGTCAGGCAGTACAGGCTGAGGTGCTCGGGCTCAAGGCTGATCGCCCGTGCCAGGTTGGCGCGCCAGGCGGCGCGGCTCTGGTCGGGCAGGCCGAACATGAGGTCGAGATTGAGGTTGTCGAAGCTCGCTTCGTGGGCGGCCCGAACCGCCCGCTCGATCTCCCCAGCGCGGTGCACCCGCCCGAGCCGCACGAGATCGCCGTCGTCGAAGCTCTGCGCCCCGAGCGAGACTCGGTTGAAGCCCCCCGCCCTCAGCGTCTCGAGTTTGGAGGCGTCGACCGTGCCTGGGTTGGCTTCGGTTGTGATTTCCGCATTCGGCAAGGGCGGGTGGGTGTCGGTCACTGCGTTCAAGACTTCGACAAGCAGCGGGGCGGGGATGAAGGTCGGGGTGCCCCCGCCGAAGAAGATGGTTTTGGCCGGGCGCCCGGCCCATGGGCTTTCCCGGATTTCGCGGATGATCGCACGAGCGGTGCGCTCCACGATCTCGCCCTGCATCGCGTAGGAGTTGAAGTCGCAATAGCCGCACTTGCTCGGGCAAAACGGGATGTGCACGTAAACGGCGAGGGGATTCACGGGCGCCTCGTCTCAAAGGGATTGAAGCCCGCCCGTTCGCAACAATGGCGGAAGATCCAGTCGAGGGTGGGATCAAGCTTCTCGATCAATTCCCAGCTTGGGACGCGCACAGTGAGGATGCCCAGGTTCGCTAGGTATTCGTCTCGCTCGTGATCATGTTCCTTGCGAGCGAAATGCTGCTCTCCGTCCACCTCGATGCAAAGCTTCGCCGCGGGAATGTAGAAGTCCATGAAATACGGGCCGGCCGGGTACTGGCGGCGCACGACGAATCCCAGCTTCTTCCCTCTGAGCCCGGACCACATTCGTTTCTCGGATTCGGACATGGTGGACCTCAGCCTGCGGCTTGTGCTTCGGGCGGCGGTCGACCAGTTGCGAATGCCCACGCATCTGACAATACCGAAGGTTAGCGTCGCCTCCACCCGGTCCGACTTTGCATGCTCAGTCGGACCACCCCCCCCGCACCGCAGGGAAGGGTTTGAGGGATGCCCCGTTTAGTTTCGTCGCAGGGCTCTACTCACTACG
>JACOSL010000053.1 GCA_016179045.1 Fimbriimonas ginsengisoli
ACGGCGGTGGGACTATCGCTGTACTGCGGCACGCCCCGCACCATCTGGATAGCCTGCTTAATTCCTGCGAGCGACATCCCGCTGATGGCGGTGACCCCCGCGAAAGTCTGCGGAATGACGATCACCAGGCACGCGAACATCGCCAGCCCCTTGGTCCGCCAGATCGGGGAAGAAAGGAGGGCCTTGCGTCGGCTTCATGGTCGCATTGTATAGCAGAACTCGAGAAAAGGCAAGCGCTTTTCTCGGGAAATCAGTCGCTTCGCGTGGTGTCCCGACCAAAAACAAGCGGTGCGCGCCGAACGGGCCAACACCGAGCGCTGAAAAGCGCGGCGCCGCCCGCGGAAGCCGAGGGCCGGCGTCTCGTGCTACTTGGAGGGTCAGCTTCGAACGCCTTCGAGAGTGCTGGGCGCGCTTGGCGCGGCTGGGGCCTCAGGCGCTTTCGGGACCTCGGGAGCTTTCGGCGCCACGGGCGTCTTGGGGGGCGCGGGCAGCTTGAGGTCCTTCAACTGGGCAAGCTCCTTGCGAAGCTCCTCCATCGCCCGCCTGATCTCCTTGCGCATCTGCTCCCGATCCTGCATCGAGGGGACGCCATGCAAATCGCGCTGCATATTGGGCAATTCCCGCTCGAGCTCCTTCATCGCCTTCTCGATCTCCCTGGGAATGTTGGCGAAGTCCTTCTCGGACGGCAAATCCTTCAGATCGAAGTCGAAGTTGAAGCTCTTGGGATCGGGAAGTTGGCGGCGCAGCTCGCGGCTTTCCCGGGCCCCGCGTATCGCCTCACGGGCTTCTCTCATCGCGTCGCGCATCTCCTCGCGCCCCGCCTTCATCGCCTCGCGAATCTCGCGCCGCACGTCGACAAATTGCTGTCCGTCGCCCTTGCCTAGGAAGCTGAGGGATTCGGTGGCGGTCTCGATCGCTTTCTGAACCGGACCTCCATCGCGAAACACCTCGCTCAAGGTCTTTTGCACGGTCTCGCCCGCGATCTTCATGCTCGCCTCGACCGCCTTGGCCGCGCGATCGAGCTTCTCCTTGATCTGCTTGCGCTCCGCGGGGGTCAGGTCCTTGACTTTGCGGTGCTTGCCGTCGATGGTGATCTCGGCCTCGGGGTCATCGAGAATCTGCTGGAAGCACTGCTGAAAGCCGCGCTGAGTGTCGTCTTCCGCCGGGCGCGACTCGATCTTGACCTCGGGCCGCTTGACCGGCTTCGCGCCCCCCCAGCCTTCTGCCCCGAACGGAAGAGCGATGCCTAGTACGGCGATCGCGGGCAGCCAGCTGAGCGAGAGGCGATCCAGATGGGGACGGCCGAGGATACGACGAATACGTTGCATGAGGGAACCTCCGGTGATGGCGAGGGCCAGGCGCGGCGTGCCGATCCTGGACTCCTCGAGATTGGCGAGGGCGCGGGCGTAGGCGATGCGGTCGCCGGTTGCCTGGATGGCGAGATCGTCGCAGCAGTTCTCGCGCTCGATGCGAATCTGGTGGGTGACCCACCAAATCGCGGGGTGATAGAACATCACGGTCTCGACGACCGATTGAATCAAGTTGACAAGATAATCGTGGCGGCGGATGTGGGCGAGCTCGTGCGCCAGCACCGCGTCGAGTTCCGCCATCGAAAGGCGGGTGACGAGGCTGGCGGGGATGAGCACGACCGGCTTGAAAGCCCCCATCGCGCTCGGCACGTGGATCGCGGCCGACAGCATCAGTTCGAAGCGCCGACGCAAGCCCAGGCAGGCTGCAAGCGCCCTCGCCCGGCCCTGCAGAGCCTCGTCGGCGGGGGTGGCGCGCCGGTGACGCAGCCACTCAACGCGAAGCAGTCCGCCGATAGCTCGCACCCCCATCAGGCCTGAGCCGATGAGCCAAGCCATGACCATCCACGGCAAAGCGGGCTCGACTGAACGCAAGAACGCGCCTAACGGGCCGACCGTGGCCGGATGCACGGATAAGGCGCCCGCATTCAGCGTCAAGGCAAGCGAATGACGGGCTTCGAGATCGGGCAGCGCGTGGCGCGCCACGATCAGCAATGTGGCAATCGGGGCGATCGCGATGAGGGCAAGAGCAAAGCACCAAACCGCGTACCTGGCTTCGGGGCGAGCCCGTCTAAGCGCGAAGGCGACCAACCCCGCGAGCACCGCAATGGCCACACCCTCCCAAAGCGAGTGGACCAGCGCCCAGCCAACGGGCTTGACCCAAGGATGATCCCAGCCGTTCATTCTGCTTCCTCCAATTCGTCGATCATGCGGCGGATCGCGGCGAGCTCCTCGGGAGTCGTGGGGCGAGCCGCCAGGGCATGCATGACGAGTTGTTCCGCCGAGCCGCCGAACACCTTGTCGAGCATGTCCCCGACCAGCGTGCGCTGGGAGCTAGCCTGAGACTCGGCGGGTCTGTAAACGTGAGCTCGCTCGCTCTCGTCGCGCCGCACCAGGCCCTTCTCCGCCATGATCTGAAGCAGCTTCAAAACGGTCGTGTAGCCGGTGTCGCGCGAGGAGGCAAGGGCATCGTGCACTTCGCGCACCGTGCTCGGGCCGCGCTGCCAAAGCACGCGCAGGATTTCGAGCTCGGCGTTGGTCGGATTGGCGTGCCGCGTTTGCTTTCGCATGACACGCACATTGTATACGAAGCTCTTCGTAGGTGCAAAGGGTCCTAGGCCCTTTTTACGAAATTCTTCGTAGACTGGCCCTGGAGGTACGCGGCGATCCATGCCGCGGCTTGATCGAGCGCCTCGCTTGGGAGGGTGTGGCTCCCGCGGTACCAAACTTGCTTCTTAGGCTCGCCTGCGGCGGCGAACAGCCGGTCGGCGGCGTTGCCCGGCACCGTCTTATCCAGCATCGCGTTCACCATGAGGAGGGGCCGGCCGTCGAAGTGGCTGACGAAAAGGCTTGGAGAAACGGCGGCAAGTCGGAGTCTTGCCTCGGGGGTCGCGCCGTCGAGCAATGGCAGCGTCGGATCGCCCCCGACACAGAGCACGACCGCGCCTACCCTCGAATCGAGACCGCCCAATATCGCGGCCATAGTCGACCCCAAGCTCGAGCCTAGAACCCCGATTCGGCCCGAATCGACATCCTTGCGTGCGGCCAAGAAGTCGAGGGCGACGCCCGCATCGCGCACGCCTTTTTCGACGATCGCCTCATAGAGCATCGCCCCCGCCCGCCCAGAATCGCCTTGGAAGACGCTGGCGGCGAGATCGCCTTGAGCAAGGCCGCGTCCGGCGACCGCGAGCATGTGGGCTAGCATTCGGTCGCCTTCGGGGGTTCGGCGCTGGCCATGAAACGGGGCGTCGATCGCGATAACGGCCAGACCGCGCGCGAGCAGCCTGCCTCCGACGAGGCGAAGGAACTGCTCCTTGCTGCCTCGCAGTCCGTGAAGACACAGCACCGAGGGATAGCGACCCGGAGCGGACGGGCGCATGAACACGACCCGGAGTCCATCCCGTAGCCGGGCGCGGAAGATCAAAGTGTTTCCGGCGTGCTCCACGGTTTCCCTTGGGCGACGCCGCCGCGGGTGGCTGGAATAGAAGCCGCGAAGCTGTTCCCAAGACGGCACGCTCGTCCGGATGCCAAGAATCGGATCACCGGTTGCCGGCAAGCCCGGCGTCGAGGCCTGGCCCGCCATCAACAAGGGAAGCGAGAGCATTACTTCGTAGACGTCGGCCAAGCCTGCCGCGAATCCGGCCTAGTCCATCGACCGGCTTAGCGTCCGGTAGAACCATGCTTTCGCGAACTCGGCGCTGAGCATATACGCGCCAACGATCGCCATCATCACCGCCAGCAAGGGCAGGGGAAGCTGCTTCAAGCCCAAGGGCGCGGCAAGAGGCGTAAACGGGAGCGCGATGGTGGCTGCGACCGCCCCGATCGTCGCCCACTTCAAGCCGCCGCCCGGCTCGCTTCGAAAAAACGGCCGCCGAGATCGAACGACCAGCACGATCATCGCGGCCGAGACGATCGACTCGGTGAACCAGCCGGTGCGAAACACCGGCTGCTCGGCCCTGAACCACAGCAACACGCCAAAGGTCGCGAAATCGAACACCGAACTCAGCGGCCCGAACACGATCATGAACCGCCGCAGAAACCGCATGTCCCACTTCCGGGGCCTTTGCACGAGTTCGGGATCGACGTTGTCCTGCGCGATCGTCATCTCGGGAATGTCGGTCAGCAGGTTCATGAGGAGAATCTGCGACGGCAGCAGCGGAAGGAACGGAATGAGCAGCGAGGCGCCCGCCATGCTGAACATGTTTCCGAAGTTCGCGCTCGTGGCCATGAAGATGTATTTGAGCGTGTTTGCGAACGTGCGGCGGCCCTCTTGAACGGCGGTGACGAGTACGGCGAGGTCGGTATCGAGCATCACGAGGTCGGCCGCCTCCTTGGCGACATCGACCGCGTTGGACACCGATATGCCGACGTCGGCCGAGTGGAGGGCGGAGCCGTCGTTGATGCCGTCGCCGATGTAGCCGACCACGAAGCCTGCCCGGCGGAGCGCCAAGATAAGCCTCTCCTTCTGATTAGGCTCGATCTCGGCGAACACGTCCACCCGCTTCGCCCGAGCGGCAAGAGCGTGGTCGCTGAGGGCTCGGAGATCGGCGCCGGTGAGGACGTCGTTGGTCGATAGGCCCGCGCGCCCCGCCATGAGGGCGGCGACGAGGCGGTTGTCGCCCGTGATGATCTTGAGCCTGATGCCGAGGTCGTGGAGGCTCTTCACTGTGCCCGCGATTTCCGGCCTCAGCGGGTCCTCGAAGAGCAGGAAGCCTTCAAACGTCAATTCTGCCTCGAGGTCGGGGCCGATGGCGCTGGGAGTCGTGCTGAACTCGCGCGAGGCAAGGCCCAGCACCCGGTAGCCCTGGTCGCTGAACTGGTGGAACAGGGCGTCCAGCTTCGCCCGCTCGCCGGCGGCGGCTAGGGTCTTTCCGGCTCCCCGAACGCTCGCACAGGCATCGAGCATCGGCTCCAGCGCGCCTTTGGCGATGAGAAGCGCGCCGCCCTCACGCTCGACGACCACGCTCAGGCGCTTACGAACAAAGTCATAGGGGATCTCGCCCAGAACGCGAGGTCGCGGCCCGTCAGGCGAGAGCTTGATCAACGCGTCGTCGATGGGGTTTTGAAAGCCGGTCTGGAGGCTCGCGTTCAGGCAAGCTAGCCGCTTGGCCTCCGCGCTCTCTTGCCCGGAGGCGTCGAGCGCGCCGTGCAACTGCACGATGCCGGTGGTGATCGTGCCCGTCTTGTCCGAGCAAAGCAGGTTCATGCTTCCGAAGTTTTCAATAGAGGCCAGGCGTTTGACGATCACCTTGGCGCGCGCCATCGCCATCGCCCCATGGGAGAGATTCACGCTGATAATTGCGGGTAAGAGTTGAGGGGTCAGGCCGACGGCAAGGGCGAGGGCGAACAGGAAAGAGTCGAGAACGGGCCGGTGCATAGCGACGTTGATCGCGAACACGCCGAGCGTGAGAATCAGCGTCAGTTCGATCAGGAGCGTCCCCAAATGCCGGATGCCCTTCTCGAAATCGGTCTCCGGGGGCGCGAGGCGCAACCGTTGGGCGATCTCGCCGAACTCGGTGTCCTCACCGGCGGCCGCCACCAGCATGCGGCCGAACCCACTGACCACGTGGGTGCCGGTAAACAGACAGTTCGTTCTCGCCGCAATCGCGGCGTCGGCCGCGGTCACGCCTGCCCGCTTTTCCGCCGGAAAGCTTTCGCCAGTCAGGGCTGCTTCATCGCAAAACAAGTTCGAGCTTTCGAGGATCACGCCGTCGCCTGGGATGAGCGCGCCCGCGCGCAAGACCACCACATCGCCGGGAACCACCTCATCGAGCGGAACTTGGACTTCCTTGCCCGACCTCAGCACGGTCGCCGTGCTCGCGACAAGTTCCATCAGCTTGGCTACCGCGTTGCCGGCGCGAAACTCGTGATGGAAGCTGAGGGCGGCGGACAAAAATACGATTCCGAGGATCACGATGCAATCGGTGCGATCGCCGAGGGCGCCGGAGAGGATCGCGGCGGCAAGCAAGAGGAGGACGATCGGGCTCTTGAACTGACCGAGGAAGACGGCCCCCGCGCCTGGCGCCTTGTTTTTTGCGCGGACTTGCCTCCTCGAGGCGGCGACCCCGACATCGAGGCCCCTTGCCGAACTGCCCAGCGATCCCGCGAGCCGGTCGGCGGGAATCGACCAGTAGGCTTCCTTTGGGCGCGGCTCGGTGGGCGCGTTCACTTTCAGGGTGTTTACCCTTCAGTCCTCGCTCAAATGTAGGGATCCTCGAACGGCTCAGGCATCGGCTTTCGCACCTGGCGGTGCCGCTCAATGAGGTCGAGAGCGTCGGCAGCGGCGGATTGCTCGGCCTCCTTTTTCGACCGCCCCGACCCTTCGCCCATCACCTCGTCGTCGAACAGAACTTGCACCACGAACCGCCGCTCGTGCGCGGCGCCCATTTCCTTGGCGATGCGATATTGCGGTGTGCGACGCCAGAGCGCCTGCGCCATCTCCTGCAGCTTAGACTTGAAGTCGTGGGGGTTCACGTCACCGCCGCTCACCTGCATGAGGTCGTCGTGCAATTGCTCCAGAACGAACCAGCGCGCGGCTTCGAGGCCCGACTCCAGGTAAACGCCGCCGATCACCGCTTCGAGAACGTCGGCGAGGATCGAGGGCCGCTGGCGGCCACCGGTCGACTCTTCGCTCGAACTGAGCTCCAAGTGTTGGTCGAGCCCGAGCTTGAGGGCCGCGCTCGCCAGGGGTCCTTCCTGGACTACACTCGACTTGGCCTTGCTCAGCATCCCTTGGTCCCACTCGGGGTGATGCTCGTACAGGAACTGGGCGATGACCACTCCTAGGACAGAATCGCCAAAAAACTCAAGCCGCTCATAGCTTTCTTGCACGGGCCGGTCGGTTGCCGATCGGTGCCGCATCGCAAGGCGAAACACAGCCTCATTCTTCAGGGGGACGCCCTTGGGGATCATCGCGCGACCTTGGAGAGGACTTCGGCGATGCGCGCGATGCCGGCGCGAATCTGGTCGCGGCCGGCTGCGTAGCTGATGCGCAGATGGCCGGGGGCCTCAAACACGCTGCCGGGAATGACCGCGACTCGCGCCTCGGTCAGGAGCCGCTCGGCCAGGCCAAGATCGCTCTCGCCATCGGCAAGGAACTCGCGCACGTTCGGCAGCACATAGAAAGCGCCTTGCGGGAGGGTCGTGGCCACGCCCGGGATCTCGGCGAGACACTGGATGATCAGGTCTCTGCGCGCGCGAAACTCTTGGCGCATTGTCTCAACCTGCTCGCGCGGCAGCGACAGCGCGCGAAGCGCGCCCTTCTGGGCAAACGACACCGCGTTGCTCGTCACCTGGTCCTGCAGGTTGGTCATCGCCGAGGCCACATGTGCGGGAGCGGCGGCGTAGCCGATGCGCCAGCCCGTCATGGCGTAGGTCTTGGAGCATCCGCCTACCGTGATCGTGCAAGCGGCCGCGGCGTCGGACATGGCCGCGATGCTGTGGTGCTCGGCATCGTAGGTTAGGCGCTCGTAAATCTCGTCCGCCACGATCCACAGGCCATGCGCCACCGCCAGGTCGGCGATCGCCCGGACCGTTTGGTGCGGGTAGACCGCCCCCGTCGGGTTGCAGGGCGTGTTAACGAAGATCGCCCGCGTCCGCGGCCCGATCGCTTGTCTCAATTCGTCGAGGTCCGGCTGGAACCCCTCCTCCTGGCGCGTATGGACGGCGACGGGGGTAGCGCCCGCGAGCCGAATCTGCTCGGCGTAGGTCATCCAGTAAGGAGCGATGAGGATAGCCTCGTCGCCGGGTTCGAGGGCGACCATCGCCGCCTCGTACAGCGCTTGTTTGGCGCCGGCGGTGACAACGATCTGGCCAGCGGACACGGAAAGGCCGTTCTCGGCGCAGAGCTTGGCCGCGATCGCCTCTCGGAGCGGGGCGATGCCTCCGGTCGGCGTGTACTTCGTGAAGCCCTCGCGGATTGCCTGGATAGCGGCCTCGCAGACCGCGTCGGGGGTGGGAAAGTCCGGCTCGCCCGCGCCGAGCGAGATCACGTCCTCCCCCGCAGCCCGCATCGCATTGGCCTTCGCCGTGATGCCGAGGGTCGGGGAAGGCTGCAAGAGCGCCGCACGGGAGGACAGGCTGGGCTTGGGCACCGAGTCGATTCTACCCACGCGGTAAGCTCGCGACGTGCTCGCCGAGCGGACCCCGCACCGGGCCATCGGACCGCCCGTGATCCTGGCGGGCCTTGCGATCGCGGCTCTCGTCGGGTTGGTTCTTCACGTCGGCCTCGGAAGCTCGGTGTGGCTTTCGCCCGCCGATATCTTTCGCGAGTTGGTTCGCGGACCGGGCGGAACGGGCGACAACCTTATCGTCTGGCAGTTGCGATTGCCGCGCGCCATCGCGTGTCTGCTCGTGGGCGGAATTCTCGGCGCGGTGGGCTCGTCGTTCCAAGCCCTGTTTCGAAACCCGCTTGCCGATCCGTTCGTGGTCGGGGTTTCGTCCGGGGCCGGAGTCGGGGGGGCGCTCGCGCTCGTATTCGGGCTCGACGCGGCCTTTGGCGCATTGGGCAGCCTGGCGATGCCCGCCGCCGGCTTCCTGACCGGACTTGCCTCCCTTGCCCTAGTGTTTGCCCTCGCGAGCAGGCATGGCGCGATCGAAGTCGGCTCGCTCTTGCTGGCGGGTGTGGTGACCGGATCGTTGCTCGCGGCGATCTTATCGCTCGTGTTGCTGCTGGCGGGTCAGGACACGAACCAAGTCCTCAGATGGCTGATGGGCTCGATGCACCCCATGTTTTGGGATCGAGTCGCCCTCCTATTGGGAGCCTTTGTCATCGGCTCGGCCGCTTTGCTGGCGCAATCGAAGCAGCTCAACGCCCTCGCAGTCGGGGAGGACACCGCCCGCCGCCTGGGCGTCGATTCAACGCGCCTGCGCAACGCGATCCTCCTCGCGGGCACGGCGATGGTCGCGGTGTGCGTGGGGGCGGTGGGAATCGTGGGGTTTCTCGGGCTCGTCGCGCCTCACATCGCGAGGCGGCTGGTCGGGGTCGACTGGCGATGGTCGCTGCTCGGATCGCTGTTGACGGGCTCGGTTCTGCTGCTTGCCGCCGACGCCCTGGCTCAGCGCGTGCTGTCGGGAGGTGAGATGCCGGTCGGGGTCGTGACCGCTCTGCTCGGCTCCCCGTTCCTGCTGGTTCTCCTGCGGCGATCGGCCTAGCGACGCCAGCGCAGCCTGGTACGGCGCACCTTGCGGTTAGCGGCGGCTAGCCGTTTCAAAGGCAGGTGAAGCTCTTTGTCGAGGAGCGTTCGGAGCTTCGAGCCCCGGAGGCGCTCGAGATGCAAGCGCCGCCGCTCCAAGCCCGCCGCCCGCACCATCTCCGCGTACATCTTGCGCCGGGCCGCCATCCCCTTCACCAGGCCGTATTTCTGCTCTTTGTGGCTATTGCTGACTCCGTGGAGCACGACCCGCCGAACCCTGGCGCCCGTTCGCTTCAGATACTGGTGGATCGCGATCTCCACGCCGAACCGCACCTCTTGCAGGTTCGGGATTCGCAGGAACAGTTCGCGCCTGAGTGCGCGCTGCCCGCTTATGTACGGGAAGATGATCTGGCCCGTGGTGCTCCAGAACCGGCCTCCTCGGAAAACCCCGAGACACATGTCGCATTCGCGGCCGAGCATGGGCCGAATAATCTGGTCGACATGGTCGCTGGCGAGTCCGATCAGGTCGGCATCGACGAAGGCCACGATGTCGGCGTCGGTGGCGCGAGCGCCCGCAACCATCGCCCCGCCCTTGCCAAGATTCGCTTCAAGCCGAATCACCCGCACGCCCGGGACGCGCCTAGCTGCCTCGGCCGTGCGATCGAGCGAGCCGTCGTCAACGACGAGCACCTCGTCGGCGAGGCGGCTGCCCACGACCGCGCGGAGAACGCGAAGAATCCGCGCCTCCTCGTTGAAGGCGGGCACGATCACCGCTACTTTCAATTTGTTGTTCTGGCCCATCGATTGGCAGGCTAAGGTTCAGGGCATTCCTATCAACCTAAACCAGGCCGCGCCCCTCCAAACGTTCCCGCAGCCGTCTTTCGACCCGGCTGCCCGCGCCATTCCAGGATAACCCGAGGCGTCCAAGCGCGCTTCCGTCCGTGCGGAGTAGACGCAAATTCGCGACGACGCGTTGCGGCTTCCAGCGCCGCTTATAAGGTTCGTCGCCACGCAGAAAGTCGAAGGTAGCGGCGCCTTCCTCGATCGCGCGGCGGATCGCGCTCGCTACTAGCAAGGTCCCAGGCGACAGCGCCTTGGTCACAGGCGCGAAGCCCGCCTGGTAGAAGTACCAGGTTCGGCCCACGGCCATGGCGTAGATCGCGCCGATCGGGCGGCCTTCGTGAAGCAGCAGGCTGAGCCGCAGCATTCCCGCGCGGGCGGCTTGGGAACACCAATCGAGGTGGAAGCCGCGGATGCGCCGACCCGCGAACGCCCCGGGCATGCCCCGTCGACGCCAGCGCGATCCATGCAACGTGAACAAACGCTCCATCGCCGCAGGAACCTCATCGTTACTGGGCTCGAATACTCGCAGGTCTTCAGCGCCCGCTTTTCGCTCGAGTCTGCGCGCGTCGTAGCGCAGACTCTTGCCTAGAGTGCCAAGGTAAGCATCGTAGGTTTTTGGTAGGTCGAGGATGAGGCACGACGCCTGGGGCGAGGAGGATTCGGCCTGAAACGCGGCCGCGAGGGGCTGGTCCTCGCGGATTTGGTGTAGGTCGATCAAGGCTTGGCCCTTCAGCCCAACAAGAGCCTTTGAAATCTCTTCCGCTACCGTCCTTTCATGGCCCGCCCGGGCGAGGGGCTGCAGAATATCGGAAGGTCCCACACCGAGCGGACGCAACGCCCTCCACGGGCCCGGCGATTCGGCGAGAGGCATCAGTCCGACCAACTCGCCGCCTTCTTCGACCTTGACCACGACCACCCGGCGTCGCCGAGCCAGATGACGCTGAACGCAGGATTGCCACTCCCACGACTGGAAAGGTGTGGCGGAAGGCGACGAAGCGAAGAGCTCGCGCCACGGACCCTCCAACTCGCCGAAAGCATCTGGCCCGGTCAGGACGCTCGCCTTGGTCACGACTCGATTATGACGGTCGCGGCGTGGGGTTCACCGGGATCAGACCGTAATCCGGCTCTTGCTGAACTCGCGTACGCAGACGACGACATGCGCGGCCGCCTCCAGCGACAGATGCTGGTGGCACGGCAAGCTGACCACTTCGCGGCACGCGCGCTCCGTCACTGGAAGGCTGCCTTCTCCGCTCCCATAGGTCGCATACGGCTCATGAAAGTGGAGCGGCACCGGGTAGTAGATCATCGAATCCACGCCACGCTCCTTCAAGAACGCCTGAAGCTCGTCGCGCCGGTCCACTCCGATCGTGAACTGGTGCCAAGCGTTGGTATTGCCCGCCAAGGTGATCGGCAAGGCCACGCCTGCATCCCGCAGGTCGCGCAGATAAAGCTCGGCGATCTCGCGCCGATGCTCGTTCCACTCTGAGAGCCGCCCGAGCTTGACGTGCAGCACGGAGGCCTGAATTTCGTGCATCCGGCTCGTGTAGCCGAGGTGGTCGTAGTAGTAGCGCTGCCGCCCCATGCCGTGGACGCGGATGGAGCGCGAGCGCTCGGCGACTTCGTCGTCATTGGTCAGGATCATGCCTCCGTCGCCCGCCGCGCCAAGGTTTTTGGTAACGTAGAAGCTGAGTCCGGCCGCACTCCCGAAGTTGCCCGCCGGCTTGCCGTTTTGCCGGGCCCCTACGGCCTGGGCAGCATCTTCGATTACGATGAGCCCATGCCGCTCCGCGATATCGCCGATAGCGCCCATATCCGCCATTTGGCCGAACAGGTGGATCGGCATGATCGCCTTGGTGCGCGGCGTGATCGCCGCCTCGATGAGATTCGTGTCGATCTGGTATGTATCGAGTTCGATGTCAACGAACACGGGCCGGGCGCCGGTCTGCACGATCGTCTCCGCGCTCGCGACGAAGGTGAATGCGGTGGTGATGACCTCGTCGCCTGCGCGGATCCCGAGGGCATCCATCGCGATGCGCAATGCGTCGGTGCCGCTATTGACGGCGATCGCGTGGTTCACCTGGTGGAGCGCCGCCATGTCCTCTTCGAACTTGCGGTGATAAGCGCCCATCGAATACTGCCCGCTGGCGAGAACTTCGTGGACGGCGGCGTCCATGGGGCCGGACAGCTCGTCGTATTGGGCTTTGATGTCGTAGAAGGGAACTCGCATGGGGGTGGGTGGAGACCCTAAGATTGTGACCGATTCCGGCCGCGCGCGGCCCGCCCGGCCGCGGGGCCGCACCCTGGCGGGGGCAAAGCCCGCGATTCCACCAGGCGCCTGCGGTATCTTGCGCGATGCGATGAAGCTGCCCGTCGTACTCGCCAGCGCCTCGCCCCGCCGCGCGGAGCTTCTCAGGCGGATCGTGCCCGATTTCGAGGTCGTGCCCGCCGATGTGGAGGAAACGCAGTTCGCGGGCGAATCCGCGCGCGAAATGGCGGTACGGCTCGCCGAGGCCAAGGCCACTAGCGTAGCCGCACTGAGGCCGGAAGCCCTGGTCATCGGCGCGGATACGGTCGTGGCACTTGGGGAGCACAAAGTGATTGGCAAGCCGGTGGGCGAGGCCGACGCACGGCGCATGTTGCAACGCCTAAGCGGCCGCACGCACAACGTCATCACGGCCGTGTGCCTGTACTGGCCGCAGGGGGCGCAAGCCTTCTCGTGCGAAGCTCGGGTCGCCTTTCGCACGCTCAGCGAAGCGGAAGTCGACGCCTACGTGACAAGCGGCGAGCCGCTCGACAAGGCAGGCGGCTACGCCATCCAAGGCGGCGCTAAGAGTTTCGTCGAGAGAGTCGATGGGCTCGAAAGCACGGTGATCGGGCTCCCGGTCGAAGAGATCGCGAGCCGCCTGACCGACCTGTGGCTCACGCCTTAAGCGCACCGATAAAGCGGAGGGCCGGTCTGGCTTTCGCCCGACCGGCCCTTACGTCTAACTAGCCTCTTGTCTCTAGTTGGACGCTTACTTGCCCTTGCCTTTCATGGCGCCCTTGTCCATGCTCTTGCCCTTCATGGCGCCCTTCATCTTGCCGGTCTTGTGGTGACCCTTGGCCTTGCCTTTGCCGTGGTGCTTGCTGTGCCCCTTGGCCTTGGCCTTCATCTTGCCGGGGAACGGCATCATCTTGCCGGTGGCCTTCGTGGGCGATTTGCCCTTCGCCTTGCCCTTGCCTTCTTGGGCAAAGGCGAGCGAGCTTAGTGCGAGTGCCGCGAGCGCGGCGATCATAATCGCGCGGGTGAGCTTATGCATCAGTTGTCAGTCCTCCTGGAACGCGAGGGGGCAAGTCCTGCCACTCCCCGTTCTTTCTAGATTACCCAAGGGTGGGCGTCGTCGCGTGAGGCCAAGACGTTGTCCTAAATTGCGCAGATTTTCGCAAAAATTCGCCCCTCGTACTTTTGACGAGCCTGACGATGGGCGGCGCCTCGTTCGAAGATCGCACTAGCGAGCGAGGGCGGCGAGCCCTCACAATGGACCATGGCCCGAATCGTGGTGGAAACCGCCGAGGCGCTGATTGACCAGGATATCCCTGTTCTCGACAAGGGATTCGTGCGGCTGGTCGACTACTTAGGCGGAGACCAGCGGATCGTCCAGGCCGCGCGCGTCAGCTATGGCGAAGGGACCAAGAGCTTTCGCCAGGATCGCGCGCTCATCCACTACCTGTTGAAGAACTGGCACACCAGCCCGTTCGAGCAGGTGCAGCTCACCTTCCACGCGAAGATGCCGATCTTCGTCGCCCGCCAGTGGGTGCGGCACCGCACCGCGAGGCTGAATGAGATTTCCGGCCGCTACTCGGTGATGCGGGACGAGTTTTACGTGCCCGACCCCGCCCACGTGCGCTATCAAAGCGAGCGCAACAAGCAAGGCCGCGCGGACGAGGCGCTGCCTCTGCCCGAGGCGGAGGAGGTGGTGCGGCGCTTTCGGAAGGAGCAGGCCGAGCTCTATGCCTCCTATGAGGAGCTACTTTCGAAGAACGTGGCGCGCGAGCTGGCGCGGGCGAACCTGCCGAACTCGCTCTACACCGAGTGGTATTGGCAGATCGACCTCAACAACCTGTTCCACTTCCTTCGGCTACGGATGGATGCCCATGCGCAGTACGAGATTCGGGTGTATGCGGAGGCGATGGCGTTGTGCGCGAAGGCGGTTGCGCCCCTGGCATACGAGGCCTTTGAAGAGCATGTGCTTGGCTCGGTGGCGTTTTCTCGAGGCGAGTGCGCCGCGCTGGCGGCACTGCTCGACGGGCGGGAGCACGGACTGGAGGGCAGGCCCATGGCGACGTTCGAGGAGAAGCTGGCGCGGCTGCGCGAGGCCGCCCTGGCGGAGCCGGTGGAGGAGCTCGCGAAACCCTCGGCGTAAGGCCGCTTTGTTGCTGATCGGCTGCGACCGTGCAGCTTTGCAGTGGCCGTGCAGAGGCCGTGCATGGCTCAGTAGTGGCCGTGCGAAGGCTTCGGAATTGTTCTGCGTGGCCTTCGCCGAATCCGAACGGTGCCATGGATGGCGCCGGGGAAGGATTTGGCGAGCGAGCCCCGGGACGGGGCGAGTGCAGCCAAGAGTAATTGGTTCCCCTCCCTTGAGGGAGAACGCTATGCTTTTTGTCAAGTGCCCAACAGCTTTGCGCGGTCGTATCGCGCTCCGGTCGTGGCCAGGTGGAAGGCCACCCGCAGGATCTTGCGGGCAACGATCATGTTGACCGCGCTGGTGCG
>JACOSL010000060.1 GCA_016179045.1 Fimbriimonas ginsengisoli
CGAGACTGGCGGGGGTCTCCGAGCCCCTCTCCGTCGGCAGGTTCGGCCTGGCAAAGGGCAAGCGCGTCGACTACGTCACCCAGGCGCAATCCATAGGGGCGTTCATTGGTTTACGCGAGGACTATGATCGCCTAACGCGTGCTTTCGCCCTCATCGAGCTCGTCGACGCGCTCGTTCCGATGGGCCAGCCCTTACCAGAGACTTGGGGTCTTCTTCTTGATTTGCTACGCCATGTCGAAACGCATCCGCATCCGACCGCGGCACTGGTCTGGGCGGAACTGAAGTTGCTCGAAGTGTTCGGCTACTTGCCCCAATTTGGCGCTTGCGCGGTATGCGGCGCCGGCGCTCGCGAGGCGGAGACCACGCTGTCTCCTGAAGCGGGCGGCGTCGTTTGCCAGGCTCATGCTCCCACCTGTGGGGATCGCTTCCGCGTGACGGAGGAAACGGCGATCGGTCTCGCCCGGACTTCCGCACTCGATCAGCCGCCTCCGCAGCTCAAGCTGGCCGACGAAGCGCTCTTTGCTTTGCTGCCGTTCTGGCGGCATGTGGCCCACGCGCCGCTCAGGGCCAACGAGTCACTGGTTGGCGAGCTTCGCCGGTCCCGTCCGAGCCCGGCGGGCTGAGTACAATGCCGCCATGAGGGTCCCCGAGCTTGGTTTTGTCGTCTTTGCCAGTCTTGCTCTAGTTGCCGCCTGCGGCAAGGGCGACGTATCGGAAAAGGTCAGCCAGGGCAAGGCGAATGTGTTCCGCTACCCGATCGTTACAACACCCACTTCGCTCGATCCCGGCATCGTTCAGGATGGGGACACGATCGACCTGATCCAGCAGGTCTTCGAGGGCCTCGTCGCGTGGGGCGAGAACAATCAGCCTGTGCCGAACCTTGCAACCGGCTGGACGATTTCGCCCGACGGCAAGACCTACACGTTCACGATCAAGAAGGGGGTGAAGTTCCACAACGGCAGGGAACTCGAGGCGGAGGACTTCAAATTCGCGATGGAGCGCACCTGCAACCCTAAGTTCAACTCACAGACCGCGGAGAACTACCTCGGCGATATCGTCGGGGTCATGGACAAGCTGCACGGCAAGGCCAAGAACATCAGCGGGATCAGCGCTCCGGACAAGACAACCTTGAAGATCACGATCGATAAGCCTCGGCCTCACTTTCTTGGCAAGCTCACGTACCCCTGCGCGTTTGCGGTGGCGCGCGAGGCCACGCCTGCCGGCGAGATCAGATCGGTCAAGGAAATGATAGGAACCGGGCCGTACCGGGCGGAGTCGTACACGCCCGACCAGATCTTCGTTCTCGGCGCGAACAAGGACTACCACGGCGGCACGATCTCGGTCGACAGGATCGAGCGGCCGGTGGTCAAGGACGCGGCCACCCGACTGAATATGTACAAGAATGGCGAGATCGACCTCGTGCAGCTAGAGCGGCAGGACGTGAAGGGTCTCCGCAACGATCCGAAGTTGAAGGATCACCTCAAGTTCTTCGTCAGACCGGCAATCTGGTACGTCGGATTCAACCTGAAGGCGTACCCGCCCTTCGCGGACTTGCGCGTGAGGAAGGCGTTCACGATGGCGGTGGATCGTGAGAGCATCGTTCGCGACATCCTTGACGGAATAAACGTGGTTGCCGACGGCATCCTCCCGCCTGGCGTCATCGGTCATCGTGACAACCCGCCTGGATTCAAATACAACCCCGAGGAAGCGCGCAAGCTCTTGGCGGAAGCCGGCTTCGCGGGCGGAAAGGGCTTGCCCGCACTCGAACTCACGTTCCGCGAACAGCGTCCGGATATTCGGGTGGTTGCCGAAGCGGTTGCCTCCCAGTTGAAGAAGAACCTCGGCGTGGAGGTTTCGCTGCGGACGATGGAGTGGCGTGCCTACCTGGAAAAGCACAACGCCAAGAAGCAGGTGTTCTTCCACATGCGGTGGGCCGCCGATTACCTCGACCCTCAGAACTTCCTCAGTCTGATGCTCTCAACGAATGGAAACGAGAACAAGACGTATTACAGCAACGGGCAGGTTGATGCGCTATGCGAGAAGGCGGACGCGGATATGAATCAGGAGGAGCGCCTGGCGCTCTACCAGAAGGCGGAGGATTTGATCTTGGCCGATGCGGCCTGGATTCCGATTTACTTCCAGAAGGACGCCGAACTGATCAATCCGAGGGTTCAGGGCCTGCGCGAATCGCTATTCGGCCACCTGCCCCATACAACGGTGAGGCTGCTGCCCTGAGACGCAAGGGCGCCCATGGCAGGACTGGGTTGGGGCTACAGCCTTCTCGAAGGAGCATGGTCAGCCCAGATCAAATTCAGGCGGGGAAGTGGGCGCGGCCCCGAACCGGCATCCGATGGATGCCAAGTAATCCCCCAAGGGGGCTACCGCTGACCGGATCGTCAGCTTGGCAGGGAAATGGCGGGGCCAGCCGAAATCACCCGGCGCGAGCCCTGCCGTATTCGTTCGACGTACAAGTTCCCGCCGGCCCGGGTGAATTGAGGCGCGCCTATGTGGTGGGCTGCTTCGCGCTTTATGCCCAGGCGGATCACGAGGCCGAGGGGACGGTCGGCGCCATGATCCAGCTCCTGAACGCGGGAACGTCGGTCTTTCGCCAGGACCTCCTCAACGGGCGTCACTACCGAGAAGCCACAGACCTCGAACCTTGGCGCTCGATGCCTGGTGACGGCTCCTCGGTCGAAAGCGTGGGGCTCATCGACATCGACGGAGTCGATCACCGCGTGGACCTGCTGGCTATCGACTTGCCGATGGGAATCGTAGCGGACCACCTCCATTTCACCGACCTCGGCAGTGCGTCCTCGTTCCTCATCTTCGACGTGCTCTTCGAATTCGACCCGGTGCATGGCTGTCCGTTCCGATCGTCGAGCGGCGGGGTCGCCCTCGCCGATCTTCCTGCTCTAATCCGAATCGGCGACCGCGTTCGGTTCAATAAGGCGTATGACCAGCTGATCAGCGCCCTGCAAGCGTCGACCGACCTCGACGAGGCCCGGAGCCAGGCGCTGACCTTCCTTGCCCTCGTCACCGCGGGCACGCTCGAGATGGGCGGATCGCGCGACATGCACCGAGTTCAACTCGACGCGGCGCGCGCTCTCGATTCGCTGCAATCCGCCGAAGCAGTCGCCGAGGTCGCGGGGGCCCTGGTCAGCAAGGTTGCGGACGCTATTCTGCGCCCAAGAGCCGGCCCCTCCGCCAGGCTCATGGACCGGGCAATGGCTCTCGTGGAGCGCCATTACGCCAGGGATCTGCGCGATCAAGCGGTCGCCGAGCAGCTTGGCCTAAGCACGTCGCACTTCCGCTACCTTTTTCGCGAAGCCACCGGGCAGCCGTTCCACCAATATGTCACCGCCTTGCGGCTCGAGAAGGCACGGCGACTGTTGATCGAGAGCGCTCAGCCGGTTTCTGAAATCGCGGGAGCGGTCGGCTTTGGCGGCCTATCCCACTTTAGCCGCGCCTTCAGCCAGCGATTCAGCATCAGCCCCGCAAATTTCCGCCGGTCGTCGATCATGCGGCATTAGGCCGTCGGGAGATACCGGTCAAGCTGCCAGCCCGTAACCCTCGTGGGTTTCTCGCCCTCCAGTCCCTTTGCCGGGTCTGATGCCACGCCTGCATGGAAGTGCCACGATGCGCCTGGGCAGGCGCGGGGGTTTCGAGGTTGGGTGGCGCGACTCTAATGCTAACCGGGGACGTGTTCGTATCTGAAGGGCTGATCGACCAAGGGCAGCTCGACCTCGCGGTCGAAAAGCACCGCGAGTTGGGGGGCCAAGAGCCGATCGCACGGGTGCTCGTCAGCATGGGGCTGGTCCAGGAGCGAGACCGCGTCCGCTGCTTGGGCAAGGTCTGGGGCGTCAGTTTCATCGACATAGCCGAGGTGACGCCGCAGCCGGAAGCGCTGGAGCTCCTCTCACCCCAAATCGCCCGCCGATTCAAGGCAATCCCGTTCCAGCTTGAGGGCAACCGACTGATCGTTGCGATGGCGAATCCGCTCGACATCTTCGTCATCGACGAGCTGCGGCTAACCACCGGTCTCGAGATCGAGCCCATGATTGCGGTCGAGGAGGATCTGATCGCCGCCCTCAGCACCCATTACCGGATCGACGGTGGCGTGGTCGACGCGATTGCGGGCGTGATGAAGGACTTCGACGGCTCGGTCGAGATGGCCGCCCGTGACGACGAGGAGCTGAGCGAGGCTGAGTTGCGCGAGATGGGCGAGGATGCCCCCATCGTGCGCCTAGCAAACTTGATCATCAGCCAAGCGGTGGCCGATAAGGCGAGCGATATCCACATCGAACCGCACCGCGAAGGATTGAAGGTGCGCTATCGTGTGGACGGCGTCATGCTCGATGCAATGCAGCTGCCACGGAAGGTTATCGCTCCTCTGACATCTCGGTTCAAGATCATGTCGGACATGGACATCGCCGAAAAGCGGATGCCTCAAGATAACCGCATCGGCGCCGTCATCGCAGGTAAGCCCTTCGACTTCCGGGTTTCGAGCCTGCCCGTCGTGCACGGCGAAAAGATCGTCATGCGCGTTCTCGACAAGGGCGGGGTGATGGTGGGCCTGAGCAAGCTCGGCTTTCTTCCGCACACCCTCAAGATTGTCGAAGACATGTGCGCCAAGAGCTACGGCATTATCCTCGTGACCGGTCCGACCGGATCGGGCAAGTCGACGACGCTCTACTCGATTCTGAACAAGATAAACACGGGCTCCAAGAACATCCTTACGATCGAGGACCCGGTCGAATACGAGATCGCCGGCATCAACCAGTGCGGTGTGAACGTGCGGGCCGGGATGACCTTTGCCGCCGGCCTGAGGGCGATGCTCCGGCAAGACCCCGACGTGATCATGGTTGGTGAGATGCGCGATCCGGAGACATCCACGATCGCGATGGAAGCCGCCCTTACTGGGCACCTCGTGCTTTCGACCCTCCACACCAACGACGCTCCCGGCGCGGTCACACGACTGATCGAGATGGGCGTCGAGCCGTTTCTCATCTCGTCTTCCGTCATTTGCGTCCTTGCCCAGCGCCTGGTTCGCATGATATGCCCGAACTGTAAGGAGAATTACCATGCAAGTCGCGAAAGCCTGCTTCGCTACGGCTTCCCCCTGCCGGAGGAGATCGGCGCGGAAACTCACGGCGAGCTCGTGCTGTTCCGAGGCAAGGGCTGCGACAAGTGCAAGCACACGGGCTACCGGGGCCGCACCGGCGTTCACGAGTTGATGGTCATGGCCGACGATCTGCGTGACAAGGTTCTCGAGTCGGCCCCCAGCCACGTCCTGCGGGCAATGGCGATGGCCAACGGCATGCGTACGCTACAGATGGATGCGGTGCAGAAGGTCCTTAGCGGCGTGACCAGCGTGGATGAGGTTCTACGGGTGATCTATGCCTGAAGCTGCCAGAAACCTGCAAATGGAGGCGGCGGAACCCGAATCTAAGGATTGGATGTCCGTCGTTCAGGAGAGTCCAAGCCTCACCAAGCTCATCGCGCAGGTGAACGATCTCGCCGTGCTTCCGCACGTCGTTTTCAAGGTGCTTGAACTCTCAGGCTCGACGGAAAACCCGGCCAGCGAGATCGAGAAGGCGATAACGGTCGATCCCGGGTTTAGCAGCAAGGTTTTGATCCTCGCAAACTCCGCCTCAAACGCGCTGCCCAAGAAGGTGAGCTCAATCCGAGAGGCTCTCATCTTCCTTGGCTACCGCTCGGTTAGGCAGCTTGCAATGACGGTGGGGATCTACGACATGTTCGTGGGGAAGACCGACCGCGATTCGCTCTTACGGCGGTCGTGGTGGCGCCACTCGGTCGACTCCGCGGTCAGCTGTCGTTGGCTGGCTGAAAAGACCCGCAAGGTTTCGGCCGACGACGCGTACACTTGCGGCCTCCTGCACCTGATCGGGAAGACGATCCTCGACCGTCTAGGCGACGGCAGCTATCGCCAGGTCGAAGACATGGTGATGTTCGGCATCAAGGATTACAAGGCGGAAGAGGCGGTGTTCGGGTTCAACCACATGGAGGTTTCCATTGCGGCGGCAACCAAGTGGGCTCTACCGGAGACGCTCATCAGCGGCCTTTGCTATCTGCGTGTGCCGGACGAGAACCACCCCCACCGTGCCCTTCGCGCCTGCACCGCGCTTGGCAGTGCGATCGCCACTCTTGCAGTAGAGGGCGCGACTGTGGACCAGGAGGATTCTCTACGGTTTCTGCCTGCCTGGGCTTTCGAGGCCCTCGAAATTGCCGAAGATAAAGCAATGCCGCTCGTACTAGAAGGAGAGAACGCGATCGCCCAATGCAAGCTGCAACTGTAGATCCAGCATCCGGAGAACTTGGAGAAAATGGCGATGCCTGACCCCTTCGACTGGAAACAGGTCATTGACGACAAGACCGCTATGCCCGACGCGGATGCGAGCGTGGTCATCGATCCTGTCTCCGGTCAGCCTTTGCCCTTCGATCCCGATCGGCCCGTTCCTGCGTCGGTGCACGCCCTCGACACGAACGAGAACTACCTCCGCGTCGAGGATGGCGGGGCCACTGCGCCCGGCGATCCGGAAACCAAGACGGTTGCGGACTTGCACCTGGACGAACTGCTGCGCATGGCGGTCGAACGCCAGGCGAGCGACATCCATATCACTTCCGGCTTGCCGCCCACGATCCGGGTGGATGGCGAACTGGTGGCGCTTTCATTCCAAACCCTCACCCCCCAAGATACGCGCCGTCTGATCTACGAGACCCTATCGAACGACAACCTCACCAAGTTCGAAAGCACCCACGAGTTGGACTTCGGCTACTCGGTCAAGGGGGTCTCCCGTTTTCGGTTCAACGTCTATATGCAGCGCGGATCGGTTTCGGGCGCTCTCCGCGCGATTCCGACGAAGATTCCCACCTTTGACTCGCTCGGACTGCCCGCCGTGGTTCGTGAGATGGCAAAGCGTAGTTCGGGTCTGATCCTCGTAACCGGGCCGACTGGCTCCGGCAAGACGACGACGATCGCCACCATGATCGACGACATCAATGAGAACCGGCGGGCCCACATTCTCACGATCGAGGACCCGATCGAATACCTGCACCAGCATAAGAAGTGCATGGTGAACCAACGAGAGATGCATTCGGACACCTTCTCGTTCCACAACTCCCTTCGCGCGGTTCTGCGAGAGGACCC
>JACOSL010000054.1 GCA_016179045.1 Fimbriimonas ginsengisoli
GACTCACTCTGGGCCCCCCACATGGGTCTCGGCGTTGTTCACCATCGCGGATAGCTCGTCGAGAAAGGCGCGGGCCGAATCGAGCTTGAACATCATCAATCCCTTATGGGCGGGGTGGCGAAAGATGAGAACTTTGTCGCCCGGATGAATGCCCAACTGCTGTCGTGCTTCGGCGGGGATCACAAGTTGGCCACGCTCGCCGACCGTCGCCGTCCCGTAGAAGCTCATGTCGCATCCTGTGGCGCTCATGTCCTTAATCATACATTTCACACATCTTAGAAATCTACGCGGTCGGCGCGTCGGCGACGCCAATGCTTCGGCCCAGGGGTAACTTAGACGCCGTGCGTCTTGCCATCTTGTTCGCTCTGAGTCTGCCCGCGGTTGCGCTTGCCCAGGACCTTGGACCCATCTCCACCCGCAACCACCGCGCGATCGCGCTTCCCTTCCTGCGCTTCGACCCCCACACCGGCCTCGTGCCCGATGGGCACGTCGAGTGGGATGCGATCTTCCAAAGCGCGAACGATTCGCGACGTTTGCCCCTCCAGGGACAGGCGCGGGTCGAAGAGGATCAGGAGACCGAGCGCCTGCTCCTGCGATGGCGCCGCGGCCTATCGAAGGGCCGCGAGTTTTCGGTCGAAGTGCCGTTCTTATCCCGGGGGGGAGGCTTTCTCGATCCCATCATCACCTCTTGGCACGCGAACGTGCTTCATTGGCAGGAGCCGTTTCGAGCTTCGCAGCCGTTCGGGCGGTCGGTGGTCGCGGTGCCGGGCTCACGGTTCGGCTCGGCAGCTGGGTTAGGCGATGTGGCGTTGTTCCTGTCACAACAGCTTGCGCAGCGCTTCGTGGGCAGTTGGGCGGTCAAGTTTCCCACCGGAGACGGGCATCGATTGCTCGGGAGCGGCGGCGCGGATGCGGGCGGGGTCATCAAGGGTCGCTGGGGGCTCAGGAAGCGGCTGGTCTTCCATGCGATGGGCGGGCTGATCGCCCAAAGCCCGGGCACCGCACTCGACAGCGTGCGAGGGCTGGTACACGAGGAGTCGATGGCTCTGTGCTGGCAGTCGAACGGGCGCGACGATTGGGTGCTGCAGTGGATCGGCGAGGCTTCGCCGGTGCAAACGGGAGTGGCTGGCTCGGATGCCACGCACCGGCAGCTGACGATCGGCTACCAGAGGCTCCTCGGCCACGGCCGGATGCTGGAGCTCAGCTTCAACGAAGACCGCGACGTGTTCAACGGGCGCTTTCCAGAAGGAGCGAACGTCGCGCCGGACTTTACGATCGGCATCTCGCTTTTCGTTCGAAAGTGAGCCTGGCGGCGGGCCAAAGCGCCTAAGCGTGCGTCGGCCAATGCACGCCGCTAGCTCGCTAACCCTGCGCCGAGCGCTCGTTTCCGCCGCGAAGACCCTCCATACGGTACGTCGGGAGGGATAAATAATGGCTGGGTAGTGGCTCAGCCTGGCTCAATGGGTGCTACATCCAGAGTCATTCGCCCCGCAGGGGGGAGTCGGTCGAAGGCATGCCGAGACCGGATGGAGGTGCTCAGTACAAGTCAGCTGCCTTCGAACCTCCAGCGGGCTAAACGATGACCGGCCGCACGCTGATGCGGCGGCGATCTCTCGGGCCTTCGAAGGTGACCTGCCCGTCGGCAAGCGCGAACAGCGTGTGATCGCGGCCGAGCCCCACGTTCGTGCCTGGGTGGAACTGGGTGCCGCGCTGGCGCACGATGATGTTGCCCGCGCGCACGACCTCGCCGCCGTATCGCTTCACGCCGAGGCGTTGCGAGTTGGAATCGCGCCCGTTGCGCGAGGAGCCCTGCCCCTTCTTGTGTGCCATTACTTGCCTGCCTCGATATCGGTGATGCGAAGGTGGGTCAACGGCTGGCGGTGGCCCCAGCGGCGCCGCACATTCTTCTTGGGCTTATAGTTGAAAGCTTCGATCTTCTTGGCGTGCCCCTGGCGGACGATCTCGCCCGTGACCTTCGCGCCCTTGACGTAGGGCGAGCCAAGCTTCACCGTCTTGCCGTCGGAAACCATCATTACTTCGCTCAGTTCGATCTTGGCGCCGGGCTCGCCATCGAGCTTCTCGACGATCAGCACGTCGTCCTTCGCCGCCTGATACTGTTTTCCGCCCGTCTTCACGATCGCATACATGGCTGTGTCATCCGCGCCGTAGGCGCAAGCACAGACTATGGCACAGGTTCGCCCTCAGAGTCAAGGCGAGGCTTCGGCGGGGCAGCGTCCTGCGGCGGTACCGCCCCTCAAGGAGGCATTCGGGCACGACCCCTGGCTCTTAGGCGCTTCGCTTCCTCGCCACACTAGGACCCATCCCTACCGAACGAGGAAGGTGTTCTTCCAGAACGGCGACAAGCATTTTGAAATCGAGAGGCTTGGTCAGGTATTCAGCCGCTCCCGCCGCGAAGAGAGCCTTGATCTGGCGCGCGGTGGCGTCGGCGGTTACGATGACAACGGGAATCGAGCTTGTCGCAGGATCGGACTTCAGCCGCCTAAGCACCTCATCGCCCATCAAGTCGGGCAGGTGCAGATCTAGCAGGATGAGGTCGGGATGGTGCTCGCGCGCTAGCTCCAAGCCGATCCTTCCCTGCATCGCCGGAATCAGAGAGATGTTCTCGAAGCCGAAGGTGAACATCTCGAGCAAGCGCATGTTCGAGATGTTGTCCTCTACATACAGCAGCTTCCCATGGCAACTCGCCAGGGAGCTTGCAAACAGGCCGGCGACGATCTCGGGCTTCTGATAACTGGCCTTGGTCGCTTTCAAGTCGACGCAGAAGGTGGAGCCCTCAGCTGTGGACTCGGAAAGTCTCAGAGAGCCACCCATCAGCTTCACGAACCGTTCGGAAAGCGCCAAGCCCAGCCCGGTGCCCTCGACGCCTTGGTCGCCGAACCTCTGGAATGGCTGGAACAGTAGTTCTTGGTCTTCGAGCGAAATGCCAAGCCCCGTGTCCGACACTTCGATCCGGCTGATCCCGTCCGCCTGCTCACTGCAGCGAACGCAAACGCTTCCGCCAGGCTTGTTGTACTTGACCGCGTTACTCAACAGGTTGATGAACACCTGCAGGAGCCTCTGCCGATCCGCTCGCACGTGGACTTCCTCGCAAACCCCATCCTCGAAGCTAATACCGACGCCCGCGCCGTCGGCTATGGGCTGGAGCAAGCCGACAGCTTCGCGAACGACACCGGCCACGGCAACCGGCTCGACGGACACGGGGAGGCTGCCGGTTTCGATGCGAGACAACTCGAGCACTTCGTTGATCATTTGCAGAAGGTGCTGCCCGCCCTTCAGAATCGAACCGGTCGCCTCCTTGATCTTGGGGTCGTCGTACTGCAAGTCCAGGAGTTGGGCGAAGCCCAACACCGAGTTGAGCGGTGTGCGCAGTTCGTGGCTCATGCGGGAGAGGAAGTCGCTTTTGGCGAGGTTCGCTTTGTCAGCCTCCTCCTTTGCATGTTGGAATTCCGCCGTGCGCTCTCCTACCCGACGCTCCAGGTCCGCGTTGAGGGCACGGATCGCCTGCTCAGCCGCTTTTCGCTCCGTGATGTCCCGAGCGACCGAGACTATGTAGTCTCGATCAAGCTGGACATACTTCAGGTTGACTTCGACCTGAAACGTGGAACCATCCTTCCTTCGGTGGATACCGTCCCACATCAGGCTTCCTGATTTCCGAAGCTCCTCCACGCTCCGCGTGAATTGGGATTGATCGACCGTGGGATCGACATCGCAAACGGTCAGCACCAGGAATTCATCTCGGCTGTAGCCAAGGTCCGAGCAACCCTTCTCATTTACATCGAGAAATCGACCGGTTTCCGGATCGAGCACTTCGATTGAGTCGTTGGACCGATCGACAAGCGTTCGGAACAGTCTGAGCTCCTCCGCCGTCTCACGCAAGGCGGCGTCCGCCAGCTTGCGCTCGCGCCGCTCGGCGGCATCTCGCAACTCACGCTCGACCGCGGGCGCAAGCCGGGCCAAGCTGTGCTTCATCACATAGTCATTAGCGCCCGCCCGCATGACGGCGACCGCCTTGTCTTCCCCGATGGTGCCGGATACGATGATGAACGGGATATCCACCTCGCGCGCCTTTAACAGCTCTAGCGCCTCCAGCGCTGTGAACTGCGGCAGGGTGTAGTCGGCGAGAATGATCTCACAGCCCTGATCAAGCTGGCACAAGTAATCATTCTTCGTCTCAACCCGCTTCCAGTCCGGCGCATAGCCCGCCTTCCGCAATTCGCGCAACATCAGCTCCGCGTCGGCCGCCTGGTCTTCGAGGATTAGGATGCGGAGCTTTGCGTTCATGGTCTGCGCTTACCGGGTTAAGCAGCGGCTGAGACAGGCTCGGGCGGTTGATTCAACAACAGCCAATACAAACCCATTTGCCCCACCGCTTCGGAGAAGTTGTCGAAGTCCACCGGCTTGACGATGTAGCTGTTCACGCCCAGACCGTAGGTTTGCACGATGTCCTGCTCTTCGCGCGAAGACGTCAACACTACCACCGGGATGCTCTTCGTGCGCTCGTCAGCCTTGAGCCGGCGCAATACTTCCATCCCGTCCACTCTGGGCAGTTTCAGGTCCAGCAGAATCACTTTCGGGTGTTGGTTGACCCTTTGCGCGTCTGCGTTCTCACCCAAAATGTACTCAAGTGCCTCCGCACCGTCCTTGACCCACATGACGGTGTTGGTCAAGTTGCGCTTCTTCAGCGCCCGCAACGTCAATTCCGCATCGCGCGGGTTGTCCTCGACGAGCAAGATTTCGATTAAGGTTTCCATGTTCATAGTTCTCCTTTCATGTCGGTTAACGAAAAGTAGAAGGTCGCGCCTTCGTCGAGCTTGCCTTCGGCCCAAACGCGCCCGCCGTGGCGGTGGATCACGCGCTGGACGAGGGCCAGCCCTACACCGGTCCCTTCAAACTCCTCAGTGGAGTGCAACCGTTGAAACACCCCAAACAGTTTGTGCGCGTATTTCATATCGAATCCGACTCCGTTGTCCTTCACGTAATAGACTGACAGGCCGTTTTCCTGGCGGCTCCCAATCTCGATCACTGCGGGGTCTCGATTTCTCGTGAATTTGATGGCGTTGGCGATCAGATTGCCCAAAGCTACGGAAATGAGCGCACGGTCCCCCCGGGCAGGGGGCAGGGGCTTTAGTTCAAGTTGCAAGGCACGATACGCATCCAAGGCCGACCATTCTTGGAAGACGGCTTGGGCCAGGGTCGTCATATCGATGTCTGAAGATTGCAGCTGCTGGCGGCCCAGCCGCGAGAAGGTGAGCAGATCATCGACCAGCTGTCCCATACGCTGGGTTTCACTGGAAATGACGCTCAGCAATCTCCGACCTTCCTGGTCGAGATAGCCCTCGTAGTCTTCGGTCAAGATACGGCCATAACCATCGATCGCCCGCAAGGGCGCACGCAGGTCGTGCGAGACGGAGTAGCTGAAAGCCTCAAGCTCCTTGTTGGAGTTGACTAACTCCTGCTGCTGGGTTTCCAACTCCTGTTCGACCCGCTTGCGCTCGGCGATCTCGACCGCCATCTCGCTGTTGAGGTGATCGGCCTTGTCTCTCTCGTCGCCAATATCGTCGAGGATGTTGAGGATTGCTTTCTGGGTCGCTTCGATCCTGAGCTTCTCAGCGCCCGAGTCGTCGAGGATATTGAGGATAGCCTTCTGGGTCGCCTCGATCTTGACCTTCTCTGCACTCGCGTCATCGAGGATGTTGAGGATGGCCTTCTGCGTTGCCTCGATCCTGAGCTTCTCCGCGCTCGAGTCGTCGAGGATGTTGAGGATCGCCTTCTGGGAATCGCCCATGCGGGTTTTTTCCTCGCTAAAGTCGTCGAGGATGTTGAGAATCGCCCTTGAGTATTGCAGGGGATCAGCGGCGAAACCGGGCTCCGCCTTCGAGGCGATTTCGGCGATCATGCTGCCAAGTTTCCTTGCGGGATCAGCCGCTTCAATTCCTCGATGTCCTTCTTGAGTTCGATCATCTTCAGTTCGCGACCGACGGTAAGTTTCTGGAATCGTTCCAGGTCGGCAAGGCGCTCGAGTTCCTTCGTTCGCTGCTCGGCCACCTCCGCCTCGGCCTCTCTCTGGGCCGTGACATCGCGCGCCGCTGCGAACACGCCGAGCACGTTGCCTTGGGCGTCCTTATAGACCGAGGCGTTGTAGAGCACGTCGGTGAGCCGGCCGTCCTTGTGTCGAATCGTCAACGGGTAGTCGGTTACGAACCCTTTGGCGAAAACCTGCTGGTAACCCTCGCGCGCCTTCTCCGGCTCGGTGAAGTAATCGGAAAAGTCGGTCCCGATTAGCTTCTCGCGGGACACGCCGGTGACCTTGATGCTGCCTTCGTTGACGTCGGTGATCTTTCCTTCCGGGCTGATCGTGACGAGCGGATCGAGGCTCGCCTCAATCAGGCTGCGCGCATACTGCGAGGCCTGCTTCTGCTCGGTCACATCGC
>JACOSL010000055.1 GCA_016179045.1 Fimbriimonas ginsengisoli
CCGCCGCTGGGTGCGGCCGCGCTCAAAGTCACGGTGCCTGTCACCGAGCCGCCGCCGTTCACCGACGACGCCGACAGCGTCAAGCCGCTCAGCGACACGGAAGCCCCGGCGTTGATGGTTAAGTTGGCCGATACCGACCCGCCGTTGGCGCTCGCCGTGATCGTGGCGGTCGCCCCAGCGCTCGCATTCGGGGCCGTGATCGTGAAGGTGGCGGACGTCTGACCCGCCGTGATTGTGACGCTCGCGGGGATCTGGCAACCGCAGTTGCTGCTCGAGAGCGATACCGTCACGCCGCCGCTGGGTGCGGCCGCGCTCAAAGTCACGGTGCCTGTCACCGAGCCGCCGCCGTTCACCGACGACGCCGACAGCGTCAACCCGCTGACCGATACCGCAACGGCCGCGTTGATGGCCAGGTTCGCCGAGACCGATCCGCCACTAGCCGTTGCTGTAATGGTCGCGTTCGCGGAGGCGCTGGCCGCGGGGATGGTGATGGTGAATGTCGCCGAGATCTGTCCCGCGGCAATGGTTACGCTGGCCGGCATCTGGCAGCCGCAGTTGCTCGATAGGGACACCGATACGCCGCCGTTCGGCGCGGGCGCGCTCAAAATGACCGTGCCGGTCACCGAAGCACCGGCGGTCACCGTCGATGAGGACAGATTCACCGCCACCGGTGAGACCGTGGCACTGACCATTACGGTCAGCCCGGCGCTCACCGAGGACCCGTTTAGCGTCGCCGTGACGCTGGCGTTTTGCGACGCCGTTACGGTGGTTGTACTCAGGGTAAAGCTGGTGGACGTTTGCCCCGCCGCAACCGTGATGCTCGGCTGCACCTGGCAGGGGCCGCCGCACTGGAGCGAGATGGTGACTCCGCCGGCCGGCGCGGGACCGCTCAAGACCACGCTGCCGTTAATCGAATTGCCGCCGACCACGGCTCCGGTGGAAAGCTGCACGGCGGAGATGTTCACGGCGGCGGCCGCGCTCACAGTCAACGCGCTTCCAGCGGTGCTGCCGTTCGCCGACGCCGAAATCGTCACTGCCTGAGCGCCGGCCGAGGCGTTGATCTGAACGGCGAAGTTCGCCGACGCCTGCCCGGCCGCGACCGTCACGCTCGCCGGCACACTGCAATCCGCGCTATTGCAGCTCAGCGAGACAGTGATGCCGCCGGCCGGGGCAGGTCCGCTCAGTTGGACGGTGCCTTGCACTGTCGCTCCCGCGGCCACTGTCTGCGCCGCCAAGCTCACGCTGCTGACTGCTACCGAGGCGTTGGCCGTCACATTCAGGGCCGCACTGGCAGTCATGCCGTTAGCGGACGCTGTAAAGGTCACAGTCTGGGCCGCGGTGGCGTTTCCGACGTGAATATTGAAGGTCGCGGTGGTCTGTCCGGCCGCAACGACAACGACGCCGGGCAGGTCGCAGGAGCAATTGCCGCTCAGTGCGACGGTAATACCGCCCTCCGGCGCGGGCGCGCTCAGCGTGACCATGCCCTGGAGGGTGGCGCCCGCCGAGACCGATCCGGACGAAAGGCTCAGCCCGGTGACAACGGAGCCGCGCACGTCCGCGCCCAGCACAAAGAACGTAACCTGATTGGAGAAGACCGAGCCCGCTCTTAAGCGCAGTTTCACCACGCCGGTCGCATTGAAGTCGGCGGGCAGCGCCACGTTCACCTGGTCCAGGCCGAAAAAGCCCGGAGCGGCGCCGGCGAACAGCACATCGACGAGCCGGATCCGGCCTTGCGCGTCGGTCAGCTCGGCTTTGACGTTGCCATTGCCTGCCAGCCGGATTCCGGTGCCGAAGACGGAAAGTATGAGGCTCGCGCTGCCATTCGCCTGCACCTGGAACGGTTCGCGGGCAAAGGTCTGCGCATTCAGAATTGCGCCCGCATCCGCGCGAGCGCCGCCTGAGAGAAACACCCCCGGGGCGGCCGCCGCGACCTGCACCTTTCCTCTGAGGAAGGCGCCTGCTTTGAGATGCACGACAACCGATGCCGTTCCCATCTCCGTTGCCGCGGGAGTTACGAGATTGATCTGGCTGGGAGAGACGTACAGCAGCGAGGCCAGCCTGCCGTTGACTTCGACGGATACTCCGGCGAGATCCGTCGGTAGTTGGCCATTGGCGTCCAACGCCGCGTTGGCGGTAGCCGACGCCATGCCGGAACCGAAGATGGTGATGATGGAATCGGGAGCCACCACGGCTCCATAGGTCGCTGACGAAACCACCGTGACGTCCGCGGAGCCCGTCTGGGCAAAAGCCGCAACCGTCAAGAAAAACGCGGGCAGCACCGCCGCAAGGCGCGCCGAACGAGACATAGCCAAACCTCCCATGCGAAGCGTGTTCGTGGCGGCGAGAAACCGGCGGGCGCCGGATACCTGTGGCGCAAGGGAATGGGGGGCTGCGAGGGGACAGCAGCCGCAATCCTGTTATTTGTACTCTATGCCGAGTAGCGGTAAAGGATCAATGCGGTACTGACGCTCGATTGCCTGGAAGCTCACCTCGATGAGCTAGCTGAGGTGTGCCCCTTCACGAAAGCGGATTGCGCCACACCGGGCACCGATGGTAGCTGCACCATATTTGCCATCCACCTTGCCGTCCGTGATCCCGGTCGGAGGAGGAGGGTTGTCGCCGCCGCGGCCCATTCCGGGCACGCTGATTTCGTTGCCGATTTGCGTGCGCCGACACCATCGGCGGCTGCCGAGCTGGTGGCGCCTCCGCGCTGCGGACATCCTCGAACGCATCGGCCGGGCGCGGGCGAAATCGCTTCAGGCACCGAACCTGCTGCATAGGCGGGTGGGGCGGGGGTTGCAGCGCATCGACGAGATCGAATACCGGATGCGGGAACGCGTGCGCGCGGCGATCGACGGGGGGAGCGGCCGCGGCGCGCGATCGAAGCTCGGCTGCGGCGATTCGATATGCGCCCGCGCCTGGCGACGGATCGGCGGCGCATGGAGACGGCGCATCACATCGCGGTGCAAGCCATGCGGACGCGGCTGTTGCGGCAGCGCGGCAGGCTCGATCAGCTTGTCGCCAAGCTGGGACAGCAGCCCGCTGCTGGTGCTGGAGCGCGGATACGCGATCGTGACGAACGCGCGCGGGGTGGTGCGGGATAGCGCGTCGGCGCCACGCGATTCGCGGATTCATGTGCGGCTGGCGAAAGGCGAGCTGGACGCCACGGTGCGGTAACGCCAAAAGCGAGACCGCTTTCGCCTATCTCAGGGCCGGAGTGACATCGGTGCGGACGAAGTCGCGTCCGCTGAAAAGAAGCGGCTCGCCAGTGGCCTTTGCGAGGGCGTACGCGAAGCAGTCGCCAAAGTTCAATTGTGCCGGATGGCCGCTGCCTTTTCCAAAATCGCGGTACGCGGCCCGGGCCAACTTCGCCTGCTCTTCCGTAACCGGCTCGATTTGCAGACTGGCTTCCCGAACCAGGTCGTCAAAGCGGCGGCTGGCGATCGGATCGCGCCGCGCGTCCACCACGATGGCGGCTTCGAGATAATTCGCGGCGGAGATTCGACGAACCTGCGCGTCCTCGATGGCGCGGGCGAAGGCGGCGGCCTCTCGTTCGTTTCCGAGGATCGCCACCATGGCGGAGGAATCGACGATCATCGCGGCAATCCGCGCTCGTCGTACAGAATCTCGTCGATGTCCGCGGAGCGGAGCGGTTTCTTCATTCGCGACGCGCAGTCCCGGCCGATCGCCAGGAGCCGCTCGGCCATGCCTCCACGGCGCTGAGCGTGAACCCGGTCGAGCCGTTCCCGCAAGGACTCGACGATTGTGCCGGTCAAGCTCTCCCCTGTAAGACCAGCGAGTTCTTGAGCCAAACGCTGGGCCTCAGCGTTTTTAATATTCATCGCCATATCTACACCAGTATACCACACTATGGTGTAGTTCTACCAAACGGGCATGTCAAAAGCGCCTGCCGCTCCCT
The DNA here is from genome assembly GCA_016179045.1 of Fimbriimonas ginsengisoli. Lineage (GTDB taxonomy): Bacteria > Armatimonadota > Fimbriimonadia > Fimbriimonadales > Fimbriimonadaceae > JACOSL01. Next base: position 3,920 of record JACOSL010000055.1, read on the forward strand.
GGACCTGGCGCTCCGGCTGGCATGCCCGTTGGCGACATTGGACCAACCACAACGCGAGGCGGGACCCGCGTTGGGGATTGGATGTCTATAGGGCACCGCTCCTCACGGCATGAGAGTGACCGTCAGCGGCGCGGATTTCGCCGACCCATTGGCGCTGGCTGTGATGGTCACGTTCTGCAGCGTCGCCACGGCGCTCGTGGTGATGGTGAAGCTGGCCGAGATCTGACCCGCCGGAATGGTGATCGATGCCGGCACCTGGACGCTGGCGTTGCTGCTGGAGAGCGAGACGATTACGCTGCCGCTCACGGCGGGCGTGGTCAGGGTCACG
>JACOSL010000065.1 GCA_016179045.1 Fimbriimonas ginsengisoli
AGGCGAGTTGCAGCCTGCAATCCGAACTGAGACCGGTTTTTTGCGATTAGCGCCCCCTCGCGGGTTAGCATCGCTTTGTACCGGCCATTGTAGCACGTGTGTAGCCCTGGACATAAAGGCCATGATGACTTGACGTCATCCCCACCTTCCTCCAGCTTGTCGCTGGCGGTCTCCGTCGAGTTCCACTTTTTACAGTATGGCAACAACGGACAAGGGTTGCGCTCGTTGCGGGACTTAACCCAACATCTCACGACACGAGCTGACGACAGCCATGCAGCACCTCGACTGGACCCCCTTGCGGAGTAACCGTGTTTCCACAGTCGTTGACCAGCCGTTCGAGCCCAGGTAAGGTTCTTCGCGTTGCGTCGAATTGAACCACATGCTCCACCGCTTGTGCGGGCCCCCGTCAATTCCTTTGAGTTTCAGCCTTGCGACCGTACTCCCCAGGCGGCACATTTAACGCGTTAGCTCCGGCACGGACCAAATGAATGGCCCACACCAAATGTGCATCGTTTAGGGCGTGGACTACCAGGGTATCTAATCCTGTTTGCTACCCACGCTTTCGCGCCTCAGCGTCAGGAGATGCCCAGTCTGCTGCCTTCGCCATGGGTGTTCCTCCTGATATCTAAGCATTTCACCGCTACACCAGGAATTCCACAGACCTCTGCATCCCTCTAGTCCGACAGTATGAAAAGCAGTTTCCGGGTTGAGCCCTGGAGATTTCACTTCTCACTTAACGAACCGCCTACGCGCCCTTTACGCCCAGTAAATCCGGACAACGCTTGCACCCTACGTCTTACCGCGGCTGCTGGCACGTAGTTAGCCGGTGCTTATTCGACAGGTACCGTCCTAAGTCTTTCCTGTCAAAAGGAGTTTACAGGCCTAGACCCTTCATCCTCCACGCGGCGTCGCTGCATCAGGGTTTCCCCCATTGTGCAAGATTCCCAACTGCTGCCACCCGTAGGTGTGTGGGCCGTGTCTCAGTCCCACTCGAGCGGGTCATCCTCTCAGACCCGCTACCCGTCGTAGGCTTGGTGGGCCGTTACCCCGCCAACTACCTGATAGGCCACAAGCCGCTCCCGAAGCGAAAATCCATTTAATGTCCCCTCGATGCCGAAAGGACGCCACATCCGGTATTACCCGTCGTTTCCAACGACTATCCCGGTCTTCGGGGCACGTTGCTTATGTATTACTCCGCCGTTCGCCACTGTCCGATTGCTCGAACCGTTCGACTTGCATGTTTTAGGCACGCCGCCAGCGTTCGTCCTGAGCCATGATCAAACTCTCCGAAAAAATGGTGTTAACCACTTCGCCGAAGCGATCTGGTTCAACTCTAGCTTGCGAGGCTGGAAGCCTCGCCTCCCCGATGACTCGGGGCAGGATGGAGTCGAGCGAACTCGGCCCTACCCTTGAAATTGATCTTGGAACGCGCGTCTCTATGGAACTTTCAAGGTTCGGCGCGTCGGTTAGGCCGGGCGCAACGGACATTATAGGCACGCTTTCGCCCGGATGTCAATGGTGGGCGCAGATTTGGCCCCGACGCGTCTCTCCGCATCCCCATCTTGCCCCGGCTCGCCGGGGGAGGAGGGGGTGCCGAGTTCCGACAAGGCGGGGGCGGTTCCGGCTAGGGGCATCCTCTGGGATCGACCGCCCCCGTCCCCTGCGGGGCCACCCCCGCCTGACTCCCAGGCGGGGGAAGCAGCTTCAGGCCGGGATCTGCGGATTGTCGTCGGGCTCTTCGTTCTTCTCGGCTCGGGTTTTCCTCAACGTCTGGCCGGGCTTGGAGAGCAGCTCCCGCGCAGTGGACCGGATGGAAGCCGAGCCCTCCTCCCGCACCGGCACGAGGAGAAGTACGGCGGAGAGCCGCATCGCCATCGTGACGAGAAACACCGACTTGTAGGCCCACTCGACGCTGGTCGCTCCGCGCATCGAGGTCAGCATCCAAGCGCCGAGGATCGGAGCGATGCCGGCGAGCAGGGTTTGCACGGTGAATCCAGCCGCAAGGTAAGTCGCGCGCTCCTTCGCAGGCGAGGTGGCGAGAAGGATGTTGAACTGGCAGACGCCCACTCCCGACCAAACAAGGCCGATGAGCAAATGCCCGACGGCGAGGATGGCGATGTTGGCGGCGTCGTGCCCCGGTCGGCATGCCAGCCAGAGCAGGGGCGAGAGGCCGATTCCGGCCGCCGAGAGGGCGAGCATCGGGCGGGTGCCGTGGCGATCGGTTAGCCGCCCCCACGCCGTGGCGGCGAGCACGATTCCGGCCGCCTGGAGAACCGAAAGGCCTTGGATCGTCGTGTAGGGCAGCCGCAGGGTCTCGAGCGCGAACGCGCTGAAGAGGTTGCCGGCAAACATCTGGCCGACAAAGAATGCGGCGAGGAAGATCAGCACCCGGCGGAAGTTGCGGTCGGCGAGGGGGGCGGCAAGCTCTCGAACTCCCTGGCCGAAGTCGGTGCGGCGAACTTCGGCCCGCGACAGGTCGAACATCTTGAAGTAGTAGCCCATGCTCAGCCCGGCGCAAGCCAGGCCCAGGCCGAAGACCACCGAGAAGCCTTGCGCCTCGAGCCCCGCGCCGCGAAACAGATCGAGAACGACCGCGCCGACGAGAGCGGCCAGCGCGCCGGTCGCGATGAGGATGGCGTTTCTGCGGCTGAAGAAAACGCCCCTCGAATCGGCGGGCACCATCTCGGCAAGCCACTCGTTGTAGGTGGGGCCGACCATCATGACGGCGGCGGAGGCGAGGGCTATGAGGCCGCAGGCAAGCCCAAGCCGCACGTCGGTGGCGAGCCCGACGAGGGGGAGGATGATGATGGGCAGATACAGCGCCCGCCAGGCCAAGCCGCCGGGCATGACGTACCCCTTGTAGCTGGCAAAACGCCTGCCTAGGACCGCGCCCGGCGCCTGAAACACGCCCGTTAGGCTCGGAATCGCGGCGAGCAGGCCGATCCAGATATCGGCGCCGTGCAGCATCCGCACGAAGCCGACCATGAACGTGCCCGAGAGGAGGCTGATGAACGCGGTCGCGAACGCTCCGTCGAGATTGGCGAAGCGGAGCGTGCGAAGGATTTCCAGCCGGTTCGGCGCTTGGTTCAAGGAATGGCTCTCATTCTGGCGCGTGGATGCCAGATTCCCTGCCCATCGCGTCGTCTACAATCGCGATCATGTCCCGTGATCTGCTCTCTCGCAAAGACCTGCTCAGGTCATCGATCCTCTCGGTGGCGGCGCTGACTCTGCCGGGCAAGGCGCTGGCTCGGGTCGCGCCCGACGAAATTGGGCTCGACGATCTCAAGGCGTTCACCAAGATCGCAGGACTGTCCTTTGCGGAGGGCGAGCTGAAAGAGATTCTCCCCGACGTTAAGGATTGGCTCACCGGCTATCCGGATATCCGGGCGATGGCGCTGGGCGACGAGCTCGAACCCCCGACCGTATTCATCCCGAAATCCCACCGGAAGCTGAGCGGGCGGCGCGGCGTTTCTGTGAGAACCGTCCCGGCACGATCCGCATACCGGCCGAGCAAAGATGAAGATCTGGCGTACCTTTCGGTGCGCGAACTTGCCTCGCTCATCAAGTCCAAGAAGGTCTCTCCGGTGGAACTCACCGAGCTTTATCTCGAGCGGTTGGAAAGGTACGGCGACCCCTTGCTATGCGTGGTGACCCTCATGCGAGAGCAGGCTCTGGAGATGGCGCGGGCAGCTGAGCGGGAAATCCAGGATGGGCGCTATCGGGGGCCGCTGCACGGCATCCCGTGCGGCATCAAGGACCTGTTTGCGATGAAGGGCGCGCCCACCACGTGGGGGGCCGAACCCTACAAGAATCAGATTCTCAAGTACGACTCGGCGGTCGTGGAGCGGCTCCACCAGGCGGGCGCGATCATCCTCGCCAAGCTCAGCATGGGGGCACTGGCGCAAGGCGACGTCTGGTTCAGAGGAGTCACCAAGAACCCGTGGAATCTCAAGGAGGGCTCCAGCGGCTCGTCGGCGGGCCCGGCCTGCGCCACCGCGGCCGGCCTGGTGGCGTTCGCGGTCGGCACCGAGACGCTGGGATCGATCATGTCGCCGTCTCACCGATGCCGGGTGACCGGCCTTCGCCCGACGTACGGCCGCGGCAGCCGGCACGGCGCGATGGGGCTCAGCTACACGATGGACAAGGTCGGGCCGATCTGTCGCGAGGCGGAGGACTGCGCTCTTGTTTTCGCGGCCCTCGCCGGGCACGACCCGCGCGATCGAAGCTCGGTCGACGCGCCGTTCCACTATCGCCACGATGTGAAGCTTTCCGAACTCAAGGTGGGCATCGTCGAACCCGCGGACAAGGAGCCGAAGACCCCGCTGATACGCGAAACGCTCGAGAAACTAGGCGTGCAGGTAAGGGATGTCAAGCTCGCCGCCATCAGCGCGGCGATGCTTGTGGTCCTCGAAGTGGAGGCCGCAGCCGCCTTCGACGACTTCACCAGAAGCGAGCGGATTCGATCTTTGAAGAACAGCGCATGGCCCAATTCCTTTCGTGCCAGCCGCTTCGTGCCTGGAGTCGAATATCTCAGGGCTCAACGCGCTCGCGCGTGGCTGATGGACAAGTTCGAGGAGGACTTTGGCGACCTGGACGCGCTGGCCCTCTCGGGAATCGGTCGGCCGGCCTTACGGATCGCAAACCTCACCGGCCACCCGCAGGTGCTCATCCCGCAAGGGGCGGATGCGAAGGGCCAGCAGCTGTCGGTTTCGTTCGTAGGACGGATCTACGAGGAGGCTGATCTCCTCGCCCTCGCCAGCGCCTACCAGCGGACCGGCGGGTATCACCGCTTGCGGCCGCAGCTGACTTAACCCAAGTGATCGGGAAGAGTCATCTTCAGATTCTTCAAGAGGAAGGCCCACTCATCAGCCACCTCTTCAATGATCTTGCTGATCGGTTTACCCGCGCCATGGCCGGCGCGGGTTTCCACTCGGATTAGAACGGGGGCGTTTCCTGCCTGAGCAGCCTGCAGGGCGGTCGCGAACTTGAAGCTGTGGGCGGGAAAGACGCGGTCGTCGTGATCCGCTGTCGTCACGAGGGTGGGCGGATATTTGACCCCAGGCTTGATATTGTGAAGCGGCGAGTACTTGTAAATGTAGGGAAAATCCTCCGCCTTGTCGGGGTCGCCATACTCCTGCATCCAGGCGTACCCGATCGTGAACTTATTGAACCGCAGCATGTCCATCACGCCGACCGCAGGCAGGGTGGCGCCCCAGAGATCGGGCCGTTGGGTGATCATGGCCCCGATAAGCAGCCCCCCGTTGCTCGCGCCCTGACAGGCGAGCTTTGGGGGAGACGTGTAGCGCTCCCTTGTCAGCCACTCGGCCGCGGAAATGAAATCGTCGAACACGTTCTGTTTGTTGTGCATCTTGCCGGCTGCATGCCAAGACTCGCCGTATTCGCTGCCTCCGCGGAGAACTACATCCGCATAGACCCCACCCATGTCGAGCCAGACCGCCCGAGAAGACGAAAACGCGGGTTTCTCCGCAATCGAGAATCCGCCATAGCCGTAAATCAGGGTGGGGTTAGAGCCGTCTAGCTTGATCCCCTTACGGGCGGTGATGAACACAGGGATTTTCGTGCCATCCTTGCTCGCCACGAAGACCTCCACGGTCTCATACCGCGAGGCATCGAACTTCACTTTCGGCTTTCGGAAGACCGTGCTGTTACCCTTCTTGAGGTCGTAGCGGTAGATGGTTGCGGGGCTGGTGTAGCTGGTGTATGAGAAGAACGTCTCCTTGTCCTTCAGGTGGCCGCCGAATCCATCCACCGAACCAAGGCCGGGCAACTCGACGTCGCTCACATGTTTGCCCTTGAGGTCGTAGACCCGCACGAGGGCGTGCGCATCCTTCAGATAGCTCGCGAATATCTTGTGGCCTACCGCGCTCGCGCCCTCCAGAGTCTCCTCGGCCTCCGGCACAACGATCTCCAAGGAGTTCGCATCGCCCTTCTCCACGTTCAGTGACATGACCCGCCCTCGCGATGCGCGCTTGTCCGTCTTGAAGTAGAACACGGGTCCCACGTTGTCCATGAACACGTACTCCGCGTCCGCGTTCGGCAAGAGCTCCACCACTTTTGAGTCCGGCTTCAGCAAATCTTTGTAGAAGATTCGATTTTCGTGCGCAGTGCCGTGCCAGACGATGATCACGAGATAGTGCCCATCATCGGTGGCGCGGCCGTCGAAGCCCCATTCCTTCTGGTCCCGCCGCTCATAGATCAGTTCGTCCCGGCGCTGGTGCGTCCCCAGCTTGTGGAAGTAGAGCTTCTGGTAATAATCCGCCTCCTTCATGATGTTGCCTTTCGGCTCCTCGTACCTGCTGTAGTAGAAGCCGCTGCCATCCTTGGCCCAGGACGCGCCGGAGAACTTGGACCAACTGATGAGGTCCTTGGTGTCTTCGCCGGTGTCGACGTTCTTAACGTGCCACTCCTGCCAGTCAGAGCCTGCCACCGAGATGCTGTAAGCCATCAGCTTCCCGTCCTCGGTCACCGCGCTGCCGCTTAACGCGACCGTGCCGTCCTTCGACAGCTTGTTGGGATCGATGAGGACACGCGGTCTTCCTCTTAGCGAATCCGCAACATACAGAACGTTCTGGTTTTGGAGGCCGTCGTTGCGCGAATAAAAATAGCGGTTGCCCTCCCTTTGCGGAAGCGTGAACCGCTCGTAGTTGAGGAGTCCCTTATAGCGCTCGGCAATCTTGTCGCGGCCCGGTATGGCACTCAAATAGGCAAATGTGAGGCGATTCTCCGATTCCACCCAGGCCTTCGTGTCGGCGGAATCGACGTCCTCTAGCCAGGAATAGGGGTCGGCCACCTTCGTGCCCGCGTAGTCGTAAACGGTCTCGACTCTTTTTGCTACAGGGTAGGTCATCTTGTCGCCCGTTGCGGGGCCTTGCGTCAACGCGGCGATGGCGAGCGGGATTCCGTAGAGTGTGTTAATGCTTTTCATGGTGATTGCTGTGTGCCTCACGACGCCGCTCAGGCCGTTGGGCGTCAGTCGAGCCGGGCGGTTGAACCTGAGAGCGTCTCACCGAACGTCACCAAGGGTAGAGAAAACAGCTTAAGTTACCTCTCGGAGGGTATCACCGATTGCCGCCGTCGCTGGCGTTGGTTTAGGGCAGGCTCTGCATAGCATCGGTGTAGACTTCAAGACCGAACCCATGGCCGCGCTTCGCTACCTCACCGTCCAAGACGTGATTTGGCTCAACCACCAAGTGCTTCAGCGCGGGTCGCCGTTTCGGGCGCTGGAGCTGGAGGAGGCGGTGAACCACCAATACGGCTACGGCGGCAGCGGCGATCTCTTGGGGCAGGCGGGGCTGCTGCTTGCCGGGCTGCTGCGGATCAAGCCGTTCGAGGAGGGCAACCAACGCACGGCGCTCCTCGCGTGCGCTTCGTTCCTGAGCCTGAACGGGAAGGCTCTCGAATTAACGCCGGACCTTGCCGCCCGGGTACGGCAGGTGGGCGGTGGCGAGGATGGGGTGGCCATGGTCAAGGGGCTTGCTCGCGATGCCGCGGTCGAGGCGATCGGAGTCGAAGAAGCAGCCCGGGACGCGCAAGCCGCGCTTCAGCCGGCGTTGGAGGCCCTGGCACCGGTCGCGAGTTCTGGCTAGTCGTCATTCCGTGGGAGGGGCACGCTCTGTCGTGCCCGCCGTCTGGTAGTTGACGGGCTGGAGCGAGCTGGAACAGCACCCCCCATGTCATGCGAACACCTCCACCCAGAGGCGGAGTACCACCCCCCGGTTCGGCGCCGCCTCACCGACCCCCGCCGAGTGTGGCAGGGGTGTGCATATTTTCTTTGGCTCGCTCACGCCCTCCGGGCGTTCGGTCACCGTTTTCGTCAGGGCCACCATCCGTGGCGTCCGCGGAGGGAAGCGAGACGAGGCGCAAGTTCCCAACAGCGCTGACTTTGACGCAACGGCTTCGTAGCCTCTGCACGACGGAAGAGCGGGTGCGACAAGGTCCCCTTTCGGAATTTGGAGCGGGTGACGAGACTCGAACTCGCAACCTTGACCTTGGGAAGGTCCTGCCCTACCATTGGGCCACACCCGCTCAGCGCGATTCATTGTATACCGCTCGTGGCGAGTTGGTCCACCGTAATCCTCACCCCCTCTTGCGTTCGGGGGCGCTCACGCTTTCTCCCCCCTCGAGGGGGAGAGGGTTCGCAGGAGTGTTAGCTTAAGGCGTCTACTCCACCCAGTCGGCGACGAAGAGGTTGGTCTCCCGAGGCTTGGAGCCGTTGCGGTTCGACGCCCAGACGAGGTGCTTGCCATCGCGGGTGAACATCGGGAAGCCCTCGAACTGGCCGCCGTGGGTGATCTGCTCGAGCCCGGCGCCGTCGAAGTTGACCCGGAACAATTCGAAGGTCCGTCCCTTCGGGTCGCCCACGTTCGAGCTGAAGATGATGTGCTTGTCGTCGGGCTGCACGAAGGGCGCGAACGATGCCGCCTTGAGGCGGGTGATCTGGCGCTTATGGCGTCCGTTCGGGTCCATGATCCAGAGTTCAAGGTGCGTCGGGCGAACGAGATGGTCGGCGAGGAGCTTCTTGTAGTCTTCGACCTCGGCGGGCGTTCGCTCGGCGTCGCGGCGATACACGATCCACTTACTGTCCCAGCTCACGAATGGGCCGCCATCGTAGCCGACCTCGTGGGTTAAGCGCTTGATGTGCTTGCCATCGAGATCGCACCGGTAGATGTCGAGATCGCCCTCCCACGAGCCGGTGAAGGTCATGAACTTGCCGTTGGGGGCGATGGTGGTCTCGGCCACGTAGCCGTCGCGGCGGATGAGCGGGGTGAGATCCGACCCGTCGGGATTGGCTCGGTACATCGCGTAGTGGGGATTCACCATCCAGACGTAGCCCTTGCTGCGATCGACGGGCGGCTGTGGGCCCGGCTGGGTCGCATGGGTGGAGCTGAATACGATGTGCTTGCCGTCGGGCATGTAATACGAGCAGGTGCAGCGCCCCTTGCCCGTGCTCACCAGGCGCTTGTCCGAGCCGTCGATGTTCATCGTGAATATCTGCTCGTCCGGGTACTCGGGCTGGGAGCTTTGGAAGATCAGCTTGGTGCCCTCTAGGTTCCAGTAAGCCTCCGCGTTCTGCCCGCCGAACGTGAGCTGGCGCACGTTACGCAGATGGGGCTCGCGGGGGTCGTCCGGAATGGAGATTGAGTTGGGGCCGTGTTGAGCCAGGCAAAGCAGCGCAGGAAGGGCAAGGATCATAGGTTGCTTGTTACCCGACGCCTTGCGGTAGGCACTGGGCCCGATTTGACGGTGAGTTGGCGCGGCTGACGGTTTCGATGGCTAGACGTCTTCGGCGAAGGGCAGCGCCGCGGCGACCGCCTTGGACGGCAGGGACACGCCCAAGTGCTTGGCGGCGAGTTCGGTGACGCATCGCCCCCGTGGGGTGCGTGCAATCAACCCCTGCTGCAGCAGATAGGGCTCGTACACTTCTTCGATCGTGCCGGGATCCTCGCCCGAGCTTGCGGCTAGGGTGTCAAGCCCCACGGGGCCGCCCGAATACTTCTTGAGGATGGTGAGCAAGAGGGCGCGATCGACCCGATCGAGGCCGAGGTGGTCTACTTCGAGCGCGTCGAGCGCATGGTCGGCGATGGGCTTGTCGATCTCGGTGAGGTTCTGTACCTGGGCGAAGTCGCGAACCCTCCTGAGCAGACGGTTGGCGATACGGGGCGTCCCCCTCGCGCGCCGGGCGATCTCCTCGACCCCTTCGCGAACCACTTTGTAGCCGAGGATGCCCGCGGAGCGAACGAGAATCTGGAACAGCGCCTCCGGGTCATAGAACTGGAAGCTAAAGACGATCCCGAACCGATCGCGCAGCGGCCCGGTCAGAAGGCCCTGGCGGGTGGTCGCCCCGACGAGGGTGAAACGGGGCAGATCGAGGCGGATCGAGCGGGCGGCCGGCCCCTTACCGATCATGATGTCCACCTTGGAGTCCTCCATCGCCGGATAGAGGATTTCTTCGACGGGCCGGCTCAGCCGGTGGATTTCGTCGATGAAGAGCACCGCGCCCGGCTCCAAGTTGGTGAGGATGCCGACCAGATCGCCCGGCCGCTCGATGGCGGGTCCGCTCGTTATGTGGATGGGGGCGGCCATCTCGGCGGCGACGATGTGGGCGAGGGTCGTCTTGCCGAGGCCGGGGGGGCCGTAAAACAGCACGTGGTCGATGGGTTCGGCGCGCTGGCGCGCCGCCTCGAGGAATACGGCGAGGTTGGCCTTTAGCTTTTCCTGCCCGATGAATTCGGCCAGCCGCCGTGGCCGGAGCGAGAGCTCGACCGCCAGGTCCGAGGGCTGGCGCTCCGGGGCCACCTCCGGGTTGCGGTTCATCGACGCAGGCTCCTTAGAGCGACGCGCAGCTGGTCTTCCACGTCCTCGGCCTGATCGCGCGCCTCTGACGCGGCGCTTTCGGCCTCTACGCGCCGGTAGCCAAGAGCGAGGAGCGCGTCGACTAGCTCGTCGGGAGGGGCCCCTCCAGGTGTGGCGGCGGCCTCCAGCCGCAGGCGGAAGGCCTCCTGGCCCAGCTTTTCGCGAAGCTCGAGAATGAGCCGCTCGGCGAGCTTTTGACCGACTCCGCTGGCTCTGATCAGGGCGCGAGCGTCTTGGGAGAGAATGGCGCTGGAGACAGACTCTGCGCCAAGCTGCCCGATGAGGGAAAGGGCGATCTTGGGGCCGCAACCCTTGACCTCGATGAGCAGATCGAAGAGCCTGCGTTCGTATGCTTCGAGGAATCCGTACAGGCTAACTGCGTCTTCGCGGAAAATCTGGCGAATCCGAAGATCGACGGGATGGCCGGGCGCGGGGAGCCGCATCAGGACCGAATCGGGAATCTGCACTTCGTAGCCGACGCCGGCGACGTCGACGAGCGCGATGCTGCCCACCACTTCCGTCAGTTCACCTCGCAAGCGCCCGATCATCCGTGATTCCGTTCCCCTATGTCTACCATAGTATGACGCCGACTCGAGGTCATTCGCCGCTCATGGGGCGGGCGCGGAGGCGAAACTCAAGGCGAACTTCGTAGGCTCTCGGCCACGGCAGGAATATCTTGACGTCGGTTAGGTCAGAGACCTCGTAGGCTCGGGTCCCGGCGTAAAAGCGCTTGCCTTGGAACTGCTCCTCGTAGGTGTGGCGCAGGTGCAGCGCAAGGTCGTCGCGAACGAACTCTTGCACGTCGGAGAACAATGGCTCCCCCGTCTCATCCCGGCTGGCGCCAAGCTTTTCATCGATCATCTGGTAGGCCATGGGGCGTGTGAGCTTGTGGAAACCGTAGTCGTTCACCAGCCGATGGAGAAGGAACTCGCGCTGAGCCAGTTCGCGCGCGAGGGGGTCGGTCCCAATCCGTCTCGCAAGCAGATACACGTTGGCGGCGGGGATGGCGGTGCCGAGGCTGTTGCCCGCCGTATTCCAGCCCGCAAACGAGAGCAGCCGCATCATTCGGCCTTGCTGAAAGAGGTCTTGATAGAACTCGGGATCGGCGGTGCCGTCCTTGGCGAGGTTGATGTCGGCCACCGCGACCGGAAATCCTTGGTCGAGCTCCTCGCCCAGCGCATCGAGGAAGGTCTTGAATGGACCCGGCCGACGGCTGGGCGTGTTGACGTAGAGCGCGTAGTCGTAAGCGTTGTCGCTCAGAACCGGTCGGGCGCCGCTGGCGATGATCTGGTCTCGCAGGCTCTGCTCGATGGGGCGGGATTCGTAGTAGGCATAGCGGTGGCGCGCGGCATCGTCGGCGAACACGACTCGGATACGCGGAGTCCAGTCCGCTTGACTGAGGAGCGCCCTCGAAAGCAGAACGTTCGCATGCTGGTCGATGCCTTCGCAGAAATACACTTTGCCGTCGACGCCGAGGCCCGAAACCACTTCATGCAGGTGTTGGGTCTCGGGCACGTGCGGCCCAAACGGGCGGGCGTCGTCTTGTCCGAGCACGAGGTAATCGAGCGTTCCACGTCCGATCATGTGGACTAGCTCGACCTGGACGGCGTGGTCGCGTTGTCGGGTGGCTTCGTAACGGTCGATCTCGCCGCTCGGAATGCGGCGGATCAGATTCTTGAGGGTGGTGAAGTCGGCCGGGCTCTTCACCCGGCTGTATCGGTCTTGCACCTCGGCGTACCGCTCCAGATAGGTGCGCCACGGCGCGGATTGGCGGGTCGCAGTCGGGGCGAGCCGCATGATCGCGCTGTAGGCATAAAAGCGAACGGCTGGATGCTGGCGGCGGATTTCCTCGAACTTCCTCAAGCGCCAGAGGGCTTGCTCCATCGGGACGTCGTTCACCCGCGAGGCGATCAGGCCGCCGTAGGCGAGCATGTCGGTGCTTGCGATCACGGCGGTGACGTCGGAGAAGTCTTGGTGCGCCAGCCAGGTTAGGATCGTGTCGGGGTTCCCGGCCCTGGTGAAGCGACCCAACGCACCGTAGGGGGGCATGCGCATATCGACCGCCGCGATGCGCGCAATCATTTGCGCGAATTGGCCAGCTGCTGGCCTGCTATCAAGCGGAATGAGGAGGATGCGCTCGGCCCGCGCCATCGCTCCCGCAAGAGCGAGGGCCAACGCCAGTGCCGGCCGGATCATGCGGCGGCGCGCGCCTTGCCGTGTCGTGCCCGCCAGTGGCGGAACCTTTCCGCCATTTCGTGGTCCATCCGCTTTCGCAGGGCAGCCGTCATCACCGTCATGTGGTCGCCGGGAAACAGCTCCACCTTCGCGTCTGAGCCAAGCGCCTTGAGATCGGTGGCGAGCAGCTTGACCGCGCCTTCGAGGTAGAACGTGTCCTCGCTGCCGGTGTAGACGTGCAGCTTGCCCGCGAGCTTAGGACCGAGCGACTTCCAATGCCGGCGCAGGATCAGATCGATGTCGTAGCGCTCCCAGGCGAGTGCGACTTTAGTGTCGATCGCGCCCGTGTCCCGATCCCAAAGCTTCATCGGCTCGCCGCCCGGCCCTTTGGGAGAGAACACCGCTTCGAACGAGCCCAATTGCTCGCCTCTGATTGGGCGCTCCATATCGCTGAACGGCTTGTAGTAGAGCATCGGCTTGAGGCCAAAGCGGGCCAGCGGCCTCCGCTCGCCGCGCTCGTCGACGAACATGTTCGTCCCTGGCTTGTAAAGGTCGATGTACTGAAAGTTGCGAAAATCGACAGGGTCGGGCGAGGTGCTCCAGACGCCGCCGAACACGTTGGGGTAGGTGATTTGGAGCCACAAGCTCGACCAGCCCCCGCTGGAGTGGCCGCCAACGTAGCGCGCGCCCGCATCGTTGTACGATCGGTATTGCTTCTCGAGGCGGGGGATGAATTCGGTCACGAGAGCGGCGCCCCAGGGGCCGTTGTTGGCCGAGTCGGCGAACACGCAGTGGCCGGTCGGGCAATCGGGGTTTAAGGCGACCTGGATGAACGGCTCGCCGTCGACCAGGTTACCGCCCCCCTGGTCCTTGCCGCTCATCTGGTAATGGTTTCCACCGAATCCGGGCACGACATACAGGATCGGGAACCGGCGCTTGGGCTCCTTGAAATATGCCTCCGGCAGCATGACCGCGCCGCTCACGCGCGTGGGCCGTCCATACCACTTGGAGAGCAAACTCGACAGAACCGACACCTCGCGCACGTGGCGAGTGTTCACGAACTTTGGTTCGGGCACGACTTGGTCGCATCGAATCGCGACCTTGCCCGAGGTGGTGGGATCGAGTGTGAGTTCGACCGGATTGGAGTAGAGGTTGCCGGGCGATTCGCCGATGGCGCGGCCGCCAAGATTGCGGTCGATGACGGCTTGCACGGTGTACTTGCCGGCAGCCAGGGCGCCCAGCTTGCTCGGGAAGCCGATGCAATTGGCATCGGTGATGAGCATTTGCTCGCCGGGACGGACTGCCTTGAATTGGGAGCTCGCGATGGGCTGGGGCTTCAGCCAATCGGGTCCGAATCGGGGTTCTCCTGTCCCCTTTCCGAAATAGATGACGACCCGACCCGAGAAAGGGCCACGGTAAAGCGCCGCATCCCAGGTGACGGAAAAACGAAGCGGATCGAGGGGCTCGGCGAGCGCGAGCGCGGCTTGAAGGACGAATAGGGTGAGGGCCAGTCTTCTCAAGGGTTTCACTCAAGGCAGGTTATGGATACCGGCACGTTTTACCGCAGGCGGCCCGCCCCGGGGGTGACGCTGGGGCAGAATATGTCCCATGGACCGCGCCACTGCCTTCAAGTTGCTCTGCGATCACGTTCAAAGCGAATCCCTCCGCAGGCACTGCCTTTGCGTGGAGGCCGCGATGCGTTGGTACGCCGCGCGCCTGGGCGAGGATGTGGACGCATGGGGCATCACCGGCTTGCTTCACGATTTCGATTATGAGGAGCACCCTGACGACCACCCGTCCTCGGGCATGCGGCTCCTTCAAGAGCAGGGCTGGCCGGATGAGATCGTGCGGGCGATCGGCTCCCACAACGACCGGCTTGGGATCCCGCGCGAGACCTATATGGAGCGCTACCTATACGCGTGCGACGAACTCAGCGGGTTTATCGTGGCGGTGGTTTGGGTCAGGCCGAGCAAGAGCGTGGCCGATCTCGAGCCGAGCAGCGTGCTGAAGAAGCTGAAGATGGCCGCCTTCGCCGCCGGCGTGAACCGGCAAGAGGTGTACGACGGCGCGGAGGCGATAGCTGTGCCGCTCGAAACCCACATCGGAAATCTGATCGAAGCCCTTCGCGGCAACGCGGAGGCGCTCGGGCTGGTCGGCATCCCGGTTCAACGGGCCTGACAGTTACTCCTTCGGGCGTTCGAGGGCGAGATCGGGCGCGGTGAAGGATTCGTCGGTCTCGCCCCCATCGTCCTTGAAGTCGGCGCCGACGCTGTAGAGCACGAAATCGGGCCCGTCCGCCCGGTAGGCGAATGGGCGTCCGGTGTATGGGTCTTGTCTGAGGCGCGTTGGAATTTCGCTTAGATCTCGGGGCGCGGCGCCGGTTCGCTTGACTTGGGCGAGCGCGCGGCACGTCAGGATGAGCAGACGCGAGCGGGCGAGGGTGGCATCGTTGACCGCCAGCAACGGCCTCCCGGTTCCGAATAGCTGTTTGGCGAATTTGCGCCAAGGCTGCCGTCCGCCTACAGGGGGCGACCCGCCTTCTCGCTTGATCGCCGGTTGGAGGCAGGCGGTGCCGAGCCATGACGCTTCTGTCTCCGCTTCGTGCGCCAGGCCCTCGAAATAGGCGGGGCGCTTGCGGAGGTCGCTAGCATGGAGCTCCTTCAAGTACGCGATGGCCTCGCGCGCATCGGAACCGAACTGGCGTTTAAGCCCCTCCTCGTCTTGCCGGCGGTAGGCGTCCTGCAGATTCTGGACTCCAAGAAGCATGTTCAGCCGCTCGTTTCGCATGGCAGCCTGTAGGGTTGGCTTGAGCTTCAAGGCGCCATCGATGCCGGATGCCAGCCGGTCGAGCTGAGCGGGCGACATGGATCCGAGGGAAGGCGCGATCGCGCGGCGGGCTTCGTCGGCAATCGAAAGGCCAAGAGAAGCATCCGAAGCGCCGCCCCCGGTGAGTGCAAACCCAAAGCCGGTGGCTTGATTCGCCGACGAAATAGCAGCATCGAGGTTGTGGTTCGCGACCGCAGCCTGGACATCCCAGACCAGACTCCGGCCGATGAGGCGCCATCCCCGTTGGTAGGGCGGCGCCTGGGTTGGCGCGTGGGGCTGGAACGTGAAGTCGACCGGTCTGCCGATAACAGAGCGGACTTGGGCGAGCGGTCGCTCGAGGGCGCTTCCGACTGCCTTCTGCTGATCGGGGGTGAAGGTCACGCGGTTGGCAAGCGGCCCGGCGCGCGTTTCGGCCTCCTGGGCGGCCTGAGCGAGCACCGCGAATGGCCCGCCCGACTCGACCCGAATGGCCTGAGCCGCGCGTCCCCAAGTCGGATAGGGCGGCGGGGGGCCCTGTTGGCATCCGCCCGCGAGCAGCAAGGCGGCAAGAAGGGCCTGCGGTAACCTTCGATCAACAGGCGGGCGCCGCGCGCCCCGGCGTGTTGCGATGAAGGGCGTGATCCTAGCGGCGGGGAAGGGAAGCCGTCTCTTTCCCGTCACGCTCCATGTGCCCAAGCCGATCCTTCCTCTTGCCAACCGCCCCACCTTGCACTACGCGTTTGACCGCTTGCAAGAAATGGACGTGCGCGACATATGCATCGTCGTCGGTGAGAACGAGCAGACGATGCGCTCTTTTCTCGGCGACGGTTCGGCCCAGGGCGTACGGCTCAGCTACGTTCGCCAGACCGAGCCCAAGGGCCTTGCCCACGCCGTGAGCTTCGCCGAAGCGTTCGTGGGAGGAGAGGATTTTGTGCTCTACCTAGGAGACGCGCTTTACAGCGAGGGCTTTCAGGCGCAGGCCGACCGATTTCGGCGTGAACGGCCCGCCAACCTCAGCATCGTGAAGCCAGTCGACGATCCTTCTCGGTTTGGCGTTGCCGACGTTGTCGGAAATCGGATCGTGAGGCTGGTCGAAAAGCCAGCTAAGCCCGAATCGAATTTGGCGATGGCAGGCCTTTACTTCTTTGGCCCCCAGATTTGGGAGCTCTTGCCGGGTCTCGGGCCGAGCGGGCGGGGCGAGTATGAGATCACCGACGCGATCCAGATGCTGGTCGACCGG
>JACOSL010000058.1 GCA_016179045.1 Fimbriimonas ginsengisoli
CCTTTAGCCTCGGCAGCAGGGATAGGCCGAGGCATGGAAAAGCCTTCGTCAGAGCCAAGGTGTCATAAAGATATACCGACTTATGGTATAGTTATTGTGTGGCCCTCAATGATACCAAACATTTGACTCTGCGGCTGCCGCTTGAAACCTACGAGCAGGTGAGCATGCGCAAGCACCGAAGCCTGACCGGGTACATCGTCGAGGCGGTGGAGGAAAAGCTGGCGCGCGATCGCGAGGAGGAACTGAGGTTGGGATTTGCGAGCCTGGCGGGGACGGCGGACGACGACTCGGCCGCCTGGATAGGCGCCCAGCGGGGCTCGATGGGCGAGGTCGATGCCTGAGCAGGGCGAAGTTTACGATTACGACTTCGGGCCACAGCGGGATAGCCGCCAAGAAGGGCCCAGGCCCGCCGTGATCGTTCAGACCGACCTCCTCAACCAGGTGGCAGGGTATGGGCTGACGATTTTGGTGCCCGTTAGCACCAAAGGCCGGAACAGCCCATCGCATGTGCGCCTGGAACCCTCGGTTGAGAACGGCCTCGCCGCCGTCTCTTACGCCAAGTGTGAGCAGATCTTCACGGTGCCGATCGGCGGTCTGAGCAGCCGCCGCGGCAGGCTGTCGAGGGACCAGATATTCGCCGTGAAGCAGGCATTGCGTGCCGTACTGGCGCTGTAAGGCCAGGCCACGCGGCCCGCCTAAGTAGTGCCTTCCTGCCAGGAGCTCAGGTAAGCCTCCTGCTCCGGCGTGAGCTTGTCGATCGCGATCCCCATCGACTCCAGCTTCAGCCTGGCGACCTGCTTGTCGATGAAGTCGGGCACGGTGTACACCTCCTTCTTCATCGAGGCCGCGTTCGCCGCCAAGTACTCCGCGCAGAGCGCCTGGTTGGCGAACGACATATCCATCACCGAGGCGGGGTGGCCTTCGGCGGCGGCGAGATTGATCAGCCGCCCCTCGCCGAGCAGGTACACCTTCCGCCCGCCGCTGAGCAGGTATTCCTCCACAAACGGGCGCACCGTGCGCTTCGAGGATGCCTGCCGCTCCAGGGTCGGGATGTCGATCTCCGCGGTGAAGTGGCCGCTGTTGCAAAGGATCGCGCCCGAGCGCAGCTTGCCGAAGTGGCGCGCGTCGATCACGTTCTTGTTTCCGGTGACGGTGACGAACACGTCGCCAAGCGACGCCGCCTGCTCCATCGTCATCACCGAAAAGCCGTCCATCACCGCCTCGATCGCCTTGGTCGGGTCGATCTCGGTGACGATCACGTGCGCACCCATGCCCTTGGCGCGCATCGCCACGCCTCGCCCGCACCAGCCGTAGCCCGCGATGACCACCGTGCGCCCGGCGAGCAGCACGTTGGTGGCGCGCAGGATGCCGTCGAGGGTGGATTGGCCGGTGCCGTAGCGGTTATCGAACAGGTGCTTGGTGTCGGCGTCGTTCACCGCGATGATCGGATAGGCGAGCACGCCGTCTTTTGCCATCGCGCGCAGGCGGATCACGCCGGTGGTGGTTTCCTCGGTGCCGCCGAGGATGCCGGGGATGAGCTCGCGGCGGTCGTTATGGATCACCCCGACCGTGTCGGCGCCGTCGTCCATCGTCATCGTGGGCTTGAAATCGAGCGCTTGGTGGATGTGCTTGTAATAGGTGTCGTGGTCCTCGCCCTTGATGCAGAAGGTGTTGCAGCCGTAGTGGGCCACGAGGGCGGCGGCCGCCTCGTCTTGGGTGCTGAGCGGGTTGCTGGCGCAAAGCGCGACCTCCGCGCCCCCCTCGATGAGCGTGCGCATGAGGTTGGCGGTCTCGGTGGTGACGTGCAGGCACGCGGTGAGGCGCTGGCCCTTCAGGGGCTTTTCTTTGGCGAATCGCTCGCGGATGAGGCGCAGGACCGGCATATCGCGCTCGGCCCACTCGATCCGGTCCCGCCCGGCGTCGGCGAGGGCGGGGTCGGCGATGTGGTGGTTTAGGGTCTGCATGGAGGCTGGATTGTACCTGGGCGAACGGGGAGCGGCGGGCGCGATCTGCTACGTCGCCGCCCTCACTCCCCGTCACTTGTCACGTGTCGCCTTCGCCGCCTGGCGATTGTTGGGGTTTCAAGCTGAGGGGCCGGGCGTCTCCGCCCGGCCCTTGGGGTTTCAGCGCGCTGAGGAAAACTTCACAGCGGTCGAGATCGACGGGCACGTGCTGAGAGGGCGTGCCTGCCTGTTGCGCCGAAGACCACTAGTCACCACACAGGTCCCTGCCTGGTGTTTCCATCGTCCGATGCTTTTATGAGTCCCTGGCCGGGCTTGAAGCGCTTTCCACAAGAAAGGCACACGATCTCCACCTCATTCTGACCCGCTGTGCCCGCCAGGGCGGCGCCGGCGAGCAACCCAAGCGGCCCGAGAAGGCCACCGACCAAGCCACCGGCGACAGCCTTGGTAGCGTTGAACCCACGGGTGTGGTGGTCGAGTCGGTTGCTCTGGCAATTCGGACAGACTAGCTCGGCCACCTTAGCCCCACGTGCCATGGTCAACCCGGCCATCACTTCGCGTAATCTCAACCTGAATGGGTGTTCCAACCTTTTTGCAGGTCGGCACGTCATCGAAAAGAGGACAGAGATACATTCCCGGGGGTCGCGCAACGTTCGCATGCATCACCGCCGTAAAGCACCAACAGCGCCTCGACCCGTCATTTGTTCCGTCTGGACCGAAGCCGAGCGCATCGCACTCGACCGATATCTGTAGGCCGAACATGCCCCGCTTGATTCGACGGGTAGAAAACGGGGCCATCTTGCCTTGGGCTTCCGCATATTGAGCGTAGAACGAACATTGAAAGCGATGCGTCATCGCCTTGTCCTTAGCCTTGTCAAACTCGATACTTGCCTCCACAGGTGCGCCCTGTGTTGAGAGTGGTCCGGTGCCCGATTTCCCATTGCAGCCAGCCCGGATCATCCGCGACCGTCTGTCCAATGGGCATCCCGTGCGCTATGAGTAGTAGCGCGCCAGGCGGATTCCCTAAACCGGCGACGTCGAGCTACTCAAGAGCTTCTGGTTCAACACGTCGCCATGTTGGGCCCCCCCCCGCCGGCCACGAGGACCCACGAATGACCCTGATCCGTGTCGACGAGCATCGTGACCTCGGCCTCCGGGAGGATTATCCCACCGTGGTGCTCAGTCCTAGAAAGCCGCACATAAGATGACTATGAAACGGCGCGAGGGTGGCGCTTCAGGTTGGTTGGGCTTGTTCAATCGTCACCTCCGATGATCGGTGATTTCAGCAGCCCGTGGAGGTGCACACCTTGACGCACTAGCCTGACCACCAGCCCCTTTCGACCGTCCCATCGCCCCGCGTGATTTCCACTTCGATGGGCGCCCCGGGCTTGGAGCATGTGGGCGCGTCCGTTACGTGCGGGCACTTGCGCATATCGGGCGGCAAGGCAACGCTGGAGTGCAGCACTGCGGTGTAGCACCAGCATCTGTGCGAACCATCGTTTGTCCCATCGGGTCCATGACCTAGGGCGGCGCACTCGACCGATATATGTAATCCGAACATGCCTCGTTTGACCCGACGGTTGGTCAGAGGCGCCGTCTTGCCCTGTGCTTCCGCGTATTTCGAGTAGAACATACACCTGAATCGTTCAACGATCGCTCTATCTTCCGTTCCGTCGAACCTGTCCATCTTCTTTGGGTTCGGGGAAGGATCATTTCGTCCGCAAACTTCGACCATCATGCTCGCTCCGTGTTCCTGGAAGATCGAGGTGCCATTGGGCACGCCCTTTGAAGTAGGTGGGGCTCTTCGTCACGCGCGATTGCGAGTTTCCTCAGCGAGCTGTCCTTCGCGCTAGCTCGATCAATCGCCAACTCGCAATACAATCCTCGCGGCGTGCCCACTTTCTCCATCAGGGATGCGCGACAGCCCGGGCGGCAATTGAGTGGTCGCTTCGAGCGGCTCTACGACGAGCACCGCAAGTTGGTGTTCGCCTACTTTTGCGCCCGCCTGCCAAGTTCGGAGGAAGCCGAGGACGCAACGATTGAAACCTTCATGGAGGCCTGGAAAAGTTGGGCGAGGACAACGATCGCCTGCTCCGAGCGTCTCTGGCTGCTCGGCATCGCCCGCCGCGTTGCGGCAAGGCGATACGCCGCTCCCCCTCCGAGCGCATCCCTCGAGGATTCGACCGTCGAACTGGCCGACGGCCACAACACCGAAGACCAAGCCGTGCTGCGCAACTGGGTCGTCGGGCTGCTCGCGACCCTCAAGCCGATCGAGAGCGACGCCCTCTGGCTGCACGACGGATTGCAATTAAGCTGTGAGGAAGTTGCGCAACTGCTGGAAGTGCCCGCGGGAACTGTGATGTCCCACCTGTTCCGGGCGCGCCGAAAGCTGCTTCGCAGTAGCGAGGAGGTAGGCGCATGACCTGCGATCCTTCCCTCATCGATCGCTACTTGGCGGGCACGCTCACGCCTGCCGAGGAAGAGGCGCTGGAAGCCCACATGGCCGAATGCGAGGCGTGCCGCGCTCGCTTCGACGAACTTACTCGCCCCGTTACCGAGGCGGTACGCGGCGCCGCGTCGGCGCTGGCTTTCCCCCAGCGCCTCCGGCGCCGCCTGCCAATCCCGGGCGGTACGGCCCGCCGCCCCAGATTTTGGATTGCAGCCGCGCTTGCCGCCGCCCTGCTCGTCGGTGCGTTTGCGGTGGGTTCTAGATACGCTCAGCAATGGCTGTTCGTTATCCCCGAAGCGCCGACCCAAGACCCAGACAAAGCCGTGCAGAGCCTTCAGAACGAGGGGTTCGAACAAGGCGAGGTTGGTTGGACGGGCTTTGGCGGCCTCAATGCCACGGTCGATACTGGGGTCGCGCATAGCGGCCGCGCATCGGCGAAGCTGCTTCATCGCAGCGGCGGCGGCAGGATCGATCGAGTGATCCCCATACCGGTTCCCGCCGGTTCCGACCTGACGCTCTCGGCTTGGGTGCTCTGCCCGCGCGGCGGCTCGACACACAACAAGTGGCTAGCCCTGTCCGTTGCCGCCGGAGATGACATCGAAGGAGTGGTCGCCACGCTTGATATCTACGACGCCTCGCCGCATTGGCGACCGATCCAGCTCCACCTGCACTGTCCGATCGCGACCAACGAAATTAGAGTCGAGGCGACCACAAGCCCCGGCCGCGGAAACTATGAAGACACGGACTGGGCAAGCTGGGTGGACGACTTCGGGCTGAGTCTCGTGCTCAGGGGGCAGGCCGTGGCCCCGGCCCGAATCGACGGCGACGCGATCCGTGTGGGTTTCGAAGTGCCGTCGCCCTACGATCCAAGGCATATCGAGCCGACCTCAGTCCGTTACGTGGACAATCTCGGCGCCACGCTGCCCATCGGGCCCACCGAATTCTCGATCGAGGGCCGCACGATCTGGTGCACGTTCCGCGATGCTGGAGAGGCCCGCCGCCTGGCCCTGCCCAACCCCGACAGGCCGGACAAGCCCAGTGTCTTCTCGATCATGGCAAGGGTGGAATATGCCTCGGTGAGCGTCCCGGTCGATGCGGGTTTCATAGGCACGTTCCAGCCGTCACCGCCATAGGCCTCGGGCTGCCTTCGGGCTTGGACCGAACCGTCGACTTGCCGCCCACCCCCTGGCCCCCTCCCTGAAGGAAGGGGGACGTTTTTTCTTTGGTTCGCTCGTCCCGATTTCATCGGGACTCGCTCACCTTCTTTGTCCGGGCGCCATCCCCGGCGCCCTACAGCCTTCTCGCCCGAAGAGCACCACTCCATCGAGGGACCGGATTAGGTCCACCGATCCCGCAGTTGAAACCTCAAGGTAAAACCCGGCCCATGAACCTCGACCTGCTGCGGCGTCTCACCGAGGCGCACGGCGTCTCCGGCCAGGAGGACGCGATCCGCGACATCGTCCGCGCCGAACTCAAGGGCCTCTGCGAGATGCGCACCGACTCCATGGGCAACCTGCACTGCGTGAAGAAGGGCAAGGGCGCCAAGCCCACCAAGCTCATGCTCGCCGCCCACATGGACGAGATCGGGTTCGTGGTCAAGCACATCGACGACAAGGGCTTTCTGCGCCTGCAAACCCTGGGCGGATGGGACCCGCGCAGCATGGCGAGCCAGCGCGTGTTCGTGCACGCCAAGGGCGGCGTTCTGAACGGCGTGATGATGCCGGGGGTCAAGCCCAAGCACATGCTCAGCCCGGAGGAGCTGGGCAAGGGCCTGAAGATCGAGGATTTCTTCGTGGATGTCGGCCTGTCGGCGGAGGAGGCAACTAAGGCCATCCGCCTGGGCGACATGGTGAGCATGAACCGCACGCTGCAGGAGATGGGCCCGCTCCTGACCTGCAAGAGCATGGACGACCGGGTGGCGGTGTACGTGATGATCGAGGCGCTCAAGGCGGCCAAGAGCAACGAGGTGGAGGTTCACGCGATCGCGACGGTGCAAGAGGAAGTGGGCCTGCGCGGCGCGGCGGCGAGCGGCTCGGGCATCGCGCCCGACATCTGCGTGGCGATCGATATCACGCTCGCCAACGACATCCCCGCCATCCCAGAGCAAGACCATGTCACCCGCCTGGGCGAAGGGGCGGCGATCAAGATCATGGATTCCTCGCTCATCTGCCACCCGAAGGTGGTCGAGCACTTCCGCTCGCTCGCCGAAAGGCACAAGATCAAGCACCAGATGGAAATCCTCGGGATGGGCGGCACCGACGCGGGCGGAGTCCAGCGGTTGCACGGCGGCATCCCATCGTTCACGCTCTCCATCCCCACTCGCTACGTACACACGGTGAACGAGACCGTGCACCGCGACGACGTGGACGCCTGCGTCGCCCTGCTCGCGCGCTACATCGAGGACGCGCACCGGGGGAGCTATGGGTATGAGTGAGGGGCGCTGAACGATGGTCGAACGTTGTCGAACAATCGCACCGATCCGGTCCGAGCAATTGTTCAGCCATTGTTAGTCAATCGTTAGACCACGTTCGACTCCCCTCCCATAGACTAACATCCTTCCCATGCAATCCCTCGTCATCCGGCCGCTCGAAGAGGCGGATCGCCCCGGCCTGCTGAAGGTCTGGGCGCTCACCTACCACGGCGGCGCGCCCTGGCCCGAGGAGGACGAGCCGAAGATCTTCGGCCATTCGCAGCCGTTCGTGTGCGAGCGGGCGGGCGAGATCGTGGGCGGATTCGGCGTGATGTCCATGACCGCGACGCGCGGGCCCGGGCTCATGCGCTGTGGCGGCGTGCTCGCGGTGGCGGTCGCGCCCCACGTGCGGCGGGCGGGCGTGGGCGCGGCGATGATGCGCTGGGCTCTGCGCCACTACCGCGAGCAAGGCTTTGAACTCGCCTCGCTCTACGCATTCAGCGAGCGGTTCTACCGAGCGTTCGGCTACGAGTGCTGCGGACGGAGGCTGAAGTTCACAGTCGAGACCGCGACGATGCCAAAGGTGGAGAGCGACCTCGAAGTAACCGCCCACGACGCCGACCAAGCCGAGTTGATCAAGCCTTGCTACGAGGCGTTCTGCCATCGGCACTCTGGCATGAACCTGCGCAACGACTTCCAGTGGGAGCGAGCCTTGAGTCCGAAGAGCCACCGGACGCTCTACGTCGCGGGCAGGCCGGCCCAGGGCTACGCGATCGTGCAGCACAAGGTGGACTTCTGGGAGGATCAGCACGTGGAAGAGATCGCCTGGTGCAGCCGGTCCGGCTATGAGGCGATTCTCGGGCTCATCCGTGGCATCGGCATCAACAAGAGCAAGGTGAGCTGGTACGAGCCTTCCGACAGCCCGTTTCTCGCCGCCCACTTCGACCACGGCTGCAAGATCGAGATCGAGCGGATCGTGATGTACCGCATTCTCAACGTGCCGCTCGCCTTGCAGGCCCTGAAGCCGACGGCGGAGGGGGAGTTCACGCTCGAGGTGGCCGATGCGATCCTGCCCGAGAACCGCGGGCCTTGGCATGTGGCATTCTCGCCCGGCGCCGTCGAGGTGCAACTCACCCACGACGCGGCCCTGCGCATGAGCGAGCGGTGTTTCGTCCAGGCGCTGCTCGGCGAGCCTTCCCTGCTCGACCTGCTCAACCTCGGGCTGGTAGAGACCGCGGACACTCCCGCCGCGATGGCGGCGATACGGCTGTTGACGCCGAGCTCGGTGTACTGCACGGATTTCTTCTAAGGGGAGCGTTGCGGTTGCTTTGCGATGGCTTTGCATGGGTCGGCATGACAAACCTCTCGCCCTTGATGGGGGAGAAAGCGTGAGCAACGCGAACGCAAGAGAGGGTGCGGCTGAGTCGCCGCTCCGACGGGTGAGGCAAATCACCCTCCCCAAACCCCTCCCATCAAGGGAGGGGCGGTCCGGAACGCGTCAGGCCCGCCCGAGACCATAACGATCTCGCACGTAGCTCTCGAGATTCCCGAACACGACGCGGTCGGTAAAGATTCCGATCGCCGCGATTACCACCATCACCGCCAGCACCTGCGCCATATCGCCCAGCTCGCGACCCGTCATAAGCAGGTGTCCGAGCCCGACCGACACGAACAGCAGTTCCCCCGCCATCAACGCGCGCCAGGCATATGCCCAACCGAGCTTAATCCCTGTCAGCACGGAGGGGAGCGAAGCGGGCAGAAGCACGTGGTGAACCAACGCGAGGCCGCGCACCCCCATCGTGCGCGCCGCCCTAACGTAACCGGGCGAGAGATTGTGGACGCCGTCCTGAACCGAAATCGTGACACTTACGAGCGAGCCCATGACGACCACGAAGAGGATCGCCGTATCGTTGAGCCCGAACCAAAGCAGGGCCAAGGGCAGCCAGCAGATGCTTGGCAGGGCTTGCAGGCCGGCGACCAGCGAGCCCACCGTATCCTCCAGCGCCTTGCTTCGCGCGATCAGGATGCCAAGAGGCACGCCGACGAGCACGGAAACCGCGTAGCCCTCGCAGACCCGCCTCATGCTCACCGCGACCGAGGCGAGCAGCGAGCCATCCGCCAACAGCCCCCAGAGGCTCTCGGCCACGTGCGCCGGGCCCGGCATCAGGGTAGGGTCCCAAATCTTAGCCGCCGATAGAGCGGCCCAGACCAGGATTATCGCCGCGAAGAAGGCGGCGCGTCTTAGGTGGGTCTTCATGGTCTCTCTCTAGTTCGGCGAGATCGCGCCCGTCGCGCATCGCGATCGCGATGCGTTTGGCCATCTCCGCCACGTCGGTGTCGTCGATCTCGCGGGGGCGTAGGATCGTGATCGGGAATTCGCCCTGAACGGACGGGCGACCGTTGGGCCGCCTGAGCAGCACGACCCGGTCGCCGAGGGTAACAGCTTCTCGCGTGTTGTGGGTCACGAAGAGGATCGTTGCCTTAGCTTCCAACCAGATGCGCTGCAGCTCCACGTAAAGCTCCTCCCGCGTTTGAGCGTCGAGGGCCGAGAACGGCTCATCCATGAGCAGCACTTCGGGCTCCAACGCCAGAGCCCGGGCAATCGCCACGCGCTGGCGCATGCCGCCCGAAAGCTGATGTACGTGGGCATCGGCGAAATCACCAAGGTGGACGAGATCGAGATATTCGCGAGCCCGCAAGCGGCACTGCCCGGCGCCGAGGCCCCGCTGTCGGAGGGCGAACTCGACGTTCTGAGCGGCAGTTAGCCAGGGGAAGAGCGCGCCATCCTGGAACACCATCGCGCGGTCGCGGCCGGGGCCACTGACCGGCCTTCCGCTTATCTTCACCCGGCCCGAATCGGCTTGATCGAGCCCGGCGACGATGTTGAGCAGGGTCGACTTTCCGCAGCCGCTGAGGCCCACGAGGATGAGAAATTCGCCCTCCGCCACCTGAAGTGACACGTCGCGGAGCGCGTCCACCGTGCAGCCTGCGGTCGCGAACTGCTTGCTGACCGATTCAATTTCGAGCTTGACCCCGCCGCTCATGGCGGCCCCGCCTCCATGTGAAACAGGCCCGAAAGGTCGCCTGGTCTTTGCTTGGCGTATCCGCATTCGAAGGCGGCTTCGGCAAAGCCCTCGATGGAGGCGCGGTTCGGGTCGGCCTCGAAGCTGAGCCTCGACCAGCTTTCGGATAGGACCTCGTCTGAGAGCGCCTTGCCGCTGAGCACCTTGAGCTGGGCGTTGGCCGCGTTCATCGCCGCCTTGGGCGACTTGGCGATCCAGGCGATAATCGCCGCGTTCTCTTTGACCATCGCCCCGACAAGCTCGGGATGCTGTCCCAGGAAGCCGGTTCGCGCCACCAGCACAGTGGTGGCGAATCGGTGGCCCGGCCAAAGGTCGCGCTCATCGACCGCTCGCCGCCCCCCCGCCTCGAGCACGATGCGGGTGGCCCAAGGCTCCGGCACCCAGGCGGCGTCGATTCGATGTTGCTTGAATAAGGTGAGGATGTCGGCGTTGCCGCCCGGTATGATGTCCACCGTTCCGCCATTCGGGACGGGCGCGAAGCCGGCGGCGGCGATGAAGTGGCGAAGCGACACATCTTGGGTTCCGCCTAGCTGCGGCACCGCCACTTTCTTGCCGCCCAGGTCCTTGACGCCCTCGATGCGCGAGTCGCCAGCCGCCACTAGGGACGCCCCCCCGCTGGCAGCGCCCGCGACGATCCTCAGAGCTTTGCCCGCCGAGCGCAAATAGGCGTTTGTGGCAGGCGACGGCCCCACGTAGGCGAGGTCGATTTCTCCGGCGAGGAGGGCTTGCATCGCTTCAGGCCCCGCGTTCACGACCTTGGGAGAAAGCTCGACCGCGGGGCCAAGGGCACGCTGAAATCGCCCTTCCGCCACCCCGATCAAGGCGGGAGCGTGGGTTAGGTTTGGGAAGTAGGCGAGCCGCACGCGGGTCCTTGGTCGCTCGCCAGCCCTCGTCGAGCGGTCAATGGCTCTTTCCCCGAACACGATCAAGGCACCAAAAAGAAGCACGCCGACGACCGGCAACACGAGCCGAGGATCGATGCGCGCGCGCGACCTCATGGTCCTCCATGTGCGGCGATGTCGGCAAGCTCGAACTGCTTGCCCGCGACGTCGGCGAAGGTGGTGGTGTCGAGCACGTCGGCGAGCGCGTCGCGAGCCTGCTTAAAGACCTGCTTCAGGCCGCACGTATCGGGGTCGGGGCAGCCGCACTCCTGGTAGCCGTACACGCTCACGCAGCTGATCGGGGCGATGGGGCCGTCGAGCGCGCGCACGACCTGGCCGAGGGTGATTTCCTGCGGCGAGCGGGCGAGTTCGTACCCACCGCCGGGCCCCTTCTTCGAGTGCACGAGGCCAAGCATCTTAAGCGCGAGGAGAATCTGCTCGAGGAATTTGACCGGGATGTTTTGTCGCTCCGCGATCTCGTGGATCGAGACATGGCCCTGCTCGAAGCGAAGGCTGAGTTCGACGAGCGCGCGGGTTGCGTACTTGGAGCGGCTGGATAGCATACGAACACGAGTTAAACGACCGACTAGATAGAGTATTGTAACACAGGTCGTGCGGGTACGCCATCGAGAGTAGCGATATTCGTGCCACAAGGGGGAAATGGCGTTTGGATCAGCTCGCCTGGCGGACTTCTTCCTCGGTCAGAAGGATCGGCGGGATGTGGAGTTCAATCACGCCCTTGGGGATGATGACGCGCTTGATATCCACACTGCTGGGCACCTCGTACATCACGTCCATCATCACCTGCTCGATGATCGCGCGGAGCGCCCGAGCGCCCGTCTTGCGGACCAAAGCCTCTCGCGCCACCTCGCCCAGCGCGGGCGGCTCCACGATCAACTCCACGCCATCCAACTCGAAGAACTTGGCGTACTGCTTGAGGATCGCGTTGCGTGGCTCGGTGAGGATGCGAACGAGGGTCTCTTCGTCGAGCGCATCTAGCGTGGCGGTCACGGGCAGCCGCCCGATGAATTCGGGGATCAGGCCGAACTTGAGGAGATCCTCGGGCAAGATGTGTTGCAGGATGTTCTTCTCGCGGTCCTTCTTGCTCTGAGGCACGGAGCGGAAGCCGATCACGCTGTCTTTCATACGCCGGCGGATCATGTCGTCGATGCCCTCGAAGGCGCCGCCGCAGATGAAAAGGATGTTGGTCGTGTCGATCTGAATGTATTCCTGCTGCGGGTGCTTGCGCCCGCCTTGCGGCGGCACGTTGGCCATGGTGCCTTCGAGAATCTTCAGCAAGGCTTGCTGAACGCCCTCGCCGCTCACATCGCGGGTGATCGAGGGGTTATCGCTCTTGCGGGCGATCTTATCGATCTCGTCGACGTAGATGATGCCGCGCTCGCAAAGCGCCTTGGCGTCTCGGGGATCGATGCCTTCCGCCGCCTGGTACAGCTTGAGCAGGATGTTCTCTACGTCCTCGCCCACATAGCCCGCCTCGGTGAGGGCGGTGGCGTCGGCGATCGCGAACGGCACGTTGAGCATGCGCGCCAGGGTCTGTGCGAGCAGGGTCTTGCCGGAGCCGGTCGGGCCGACCATGAGGATGTTGCTCTTCTGGAG
>JACOSL010000066.1 GCA_016179045.1 Fimbriimonas ginsengisoli
AGATCAAGGCGATTCGGAAAGCGATCGGGCATCAGGGGATGATCGTGACGCCGGGCATCCGGCTCCCCCACGGCGAGACCCACGATCAGAAGCGCGTGGGCGAGCCCGCCCAGGCGCTGGCCGACGGCGCCGATTACCTCGTGATCGGGCGTGCCCTGACCGAGCACGAGCACCCGGAGCGCGTGCTTGAAGAACTTGGCTTCGCGCTCGGCGTGTAGTCGCCTCGACGCCGGCTAGTTTGCGCTCGGGCCGGGAACGTGCGAGCGGCAAGATTCACAGCCGCATCCGCCGTGGCGCTGCAGCCACAGGTTCACGATGTGAAACGACACGAGGCAGAGCCCGCCGAGCACGGAAAACGCGGTCGAGAGGAAGCCGAGGGCAGTCGGGGCCTCGCCGGTTCGGGGATGGGGCAGAACGAAATGCCCGAGCACGATGAACACGAGCCCGCCCACGAACACCGAGGCGGGGACAAGCGAGTGGTGACGCCTGATGCCGTGAAATACGGCCAGGAGCCCAACCGACAAGGCGACCCCGAGGAACGCGATGTCGGCGGTCAAGCTGCCGAGAAAGCCGAACCCCACGACCGAAAGCAGCCCGAGCGCGAGGCCGGTCAGCAGGCAGTGCACCGCGCAGACCGCGCTCGCGCACGCGCCCACCTTATCTAGGTTCAACCGAAGCACTCGCCCCACTGCCATTTCCGAGCCGGATCATACCCCAGAGGGGTATTCGCGAAGTGCATCTTGCCCCGCCCGAGCAAGAACCGTCGTAAGATGTTGTCGTGACCACAAGTCGCGCTATGGGCTGGATCCTGGCTCTTTGCCTCATGCTCGGACTAGGGTGCGGGAAGGCGAACAAAGTTGCAAGGGTCGAGGCTCCGCGCCCTCCCGCACCGCTTGACGACGCGAAGGCCTTCTTGAAATGGTCGATGGACGGCTACCAGAGCTTCAAGACGTACCGAGCTACCTGCAGTTTGGTCATGTCGGCCAGCCCGCCCGCGCAAGATATGCCCCTGTCGACGCGAAGTTTCGTGTATGAGGTGCCCAATCGCTTTAAAATCCTGTCGAACACCTTGCCACTGGTTCAGGCTGCGGCATGTGATGGAAGAAAGGTCGTCGAATCCAACGACACGGGCTTTGGCACGATCGAATATGCCGCTCCGGCGTCGATAACCCAGACCTATTCGGTGGAGATGAGTCAACCTGTGTTCTTCGGTTCGCTTCTCTACCAGTGCTTCGGTGGATCGAGCAATCTGAGCGGTCTCATAAGTGCAACCAGAGATTCCATCAAGTTCAACGCGGACGAAATCTGGCATGGAGAGCCGGCCAAGGTTGTCAGCTTCTATGAAACCGAAACGTACGGTCAAACTAGCGTTCTCATTGGGACGAAGACTGGGCTCGTCTACCGGATTCGCTACGATAGCGAACCCTTGGTGGTATTGGCGAAGAACATTGATCTAGGCGAAATCATCCGATGGAACCAGAAGCGAATCGAATCCATGCCGCCCGGACCGTCGCGCGACGAAGCGGATGCAGTTGTGCGGAAGTTGAAGGACTTTCCGAAGAGGTTGGCTGAGTCGATTCCCAAGCAGCACCTGACAACCGAGACGTACGGCGACATTCAGGTCAACGGCAAGGTTAGCGATGCCGACTTCGACACGACACCGCTCAAGGCCTCGGGCGACGTGCAGAAAATGCTGGAGAAGGCGGCGGACCTGTCCAAGTTGATGGAACAGGCCAAGGCACCCGCCTCTCACTGAGCCTGCGCTCGAACCCGTTGGTACAATACGGGCAACGTGAGGCGCAAAGTCGAAGACTGGTACTGGCACGTCGGCAGCGAATTGCACCGCATGGGCGAGGAGCTCACCCGCTCGAGGCCGGCGGTGGCTACCGGGCGATGCTGGGAGCCCAGGGTCGACATCATGGACCTCGAAGACCGCCTGCTCGTGCGCGCGGAGATTGCGGGAATGCGCGGCGAGGAGATCGGGCTGCTCTACAACGTCGAGCGGCATAGCCTGCTCATCAGGGGCGTTCGCAGCGAAGACCTAAGCGACGCCGGGCATTGTCAGTTTCACCAGATGGAGATCCCGTTCGGAGAATTCGAGCGCGAGGTGAAGCTGCCCGACGTTGTGATCCAGCCCGAGGGCATCCGCGCGCGGTACGCCAACGGCTTCCTGTTCGTCGCGATTCCCAAAGCTGAGCACGTGGTGGTCACCACCGTCACCGTGCGCGAGATTTAATGGCCGAAGTCAAGCTCCCGATCGAGGAACAGGTCGATCTCGAATCGGGCGAGCCCCGAGTCGAGAGCCTGCCCGACGAAGAGCACCGCCCCGACATCCCCACCGAGCTCAACATCCTGCCGCTGCGGGATTCGGTGATCTACCCGATGCTGATCGCCCCCCTGAGCGTGGCGCGCGAATCGAGCGTGCAGCTCATCGACGAGAGCATCGTAGGCAACAACCGTGTGATCGGCGTGATCGCCCAGCGACACCCCCAAGAGGAAACACCCGGCTTCGAGGACGTTTTCGAATACGGCTGCGCGGTGATCATCCGCACGCTCGTAAAGATGCCCGACGCGGTGCGGCTGATCGTGCAGGGGGTCTCGCGGTTCAAGATCGTCGAGCATATCCACGAGCAGCCTTATCTGAGGGCGAAGATCGAGGTGATCGACGAGCCTTCGGTCGAAGCGGGCGTGGGCGAAGAGGTCGAGGCGATGCGCCGCTCGGCCGCTTCGCTGTTCGAGCAGGCGGTGCGGCTCTCGCCCCAGCTTCCCGACGAACTGCGCACGCTCACCCAGGCGGTGCAGGAAACCAACGTGATGTGCGATCTAGTCGCCGCGCACATGACCCTCAGCGTGCAGGACAAGCAGCGCATCTTGGAGACGATCGACGTGCCCACGCGCCTGCGCTCGCTGCTCGAGATGCTGAGCAAGGAGGTGCGCGTGCTCGAGCTCACCTCGAAGGTGCAAAGCGAGGTGAACACCGAGCTGAGCAAATCGCAGCGCGAGTACTACCTGCGCGAGCAGCTCAAGGCGATCCAGCGCGAACTGGGCGAAGCCGACGAGCGGGGCGAGGAACTCGACGAACTGCGGGAGAAGATCGATGGCGCGGGAATGACTCAGGAGGCGCTCCGCGAGGTCAACCGCGAATACGAGCGCCTGCGGCGCATGTCGCCGGGCGCGCCCGAATACACCGTCGCGCGCACCTACATCGACTGGATGCTTGCGTTGCCGTGGAACGTGGCAAGCGAAGACAACCTGGACCTGAAGGCGGTGCGCAAGGTGCTCGATGCCGACCATGCGGGACTCGAGAAGATCAAGGAGCGCATTCTTGAGTTTCTCGCCGTACGCAAGGTTAAGAAGGATGGGCGGGTGCGCCAGCCGATCCTTTGCTTTGCGGGGCCGCCCGGCGTGGGCAAGACCTCGCTAGGCCGCTCGATCGCCCACGCGATGGGGCGCAAGTTCGTGCGCATTTCGCTCGGCGGCATGCGCGACGAGGCGGAGATTCGCGGCCACCGGCGAACCTACATCGGCGCGCTGCCCGGCCAGGTGATCCAAGGCCTGCGGCGCGGCGAGACGAACAACCCGGTGTTCATGCTCGACGAGATCGATAAGCTGGGCAGCGACTTCAGGGGCGATCCTTCCTCGGCCCTGCTCGAAGTGCTCGATCCGGAGCAGAACTCGACCTTCCGCGACCACTACATAGATTCGCCGTTCGATCTCAGCCGCGTGTTCTTCATCACCACCGCCAACCGGCTCGACACGATTCCGCCCGCCCTGCGCGACCGGATGGAGGTGATCGAGCTCGGCGGCTACACCGAGGAAGAGAAACTGCTGATCGCCACCCGGCACCTGATCCCCAAGCAGATCGAGGAGCATGGCCTCACGCCCGAGCAGATCAGCTTCCGCAAGGATTCCGTGCAGCTTCTCATCCGCAACTACACCCGCGAGGCGGGCGTGCGCAATCTCGAGCGCGACCTTGCGAGCGTGATCCGCAAGGCGACGATGGAGTTTGCCGAGGGGCGCAAGGACAAGCTTGCGGTCAACCAGAAATTCGTCGAATCGGCCCTTGGCGCCCCCCGCTACCTGAACGAGGAGGTGCTGGAGCGCGATATGGTGCCGGGCACCGCGGTCGGCCTCGCCTACACTCCGGTGGGCGGCGACGTGCTGTTCATCGAGGCGGCGCAGATGCCGGGCTCCAAGGGGCTGATCGTCACCGGCCAGCTCGGCGATGTTATGAAAGAGAGCGTGACCGCCGCGCTCAGCTACGTGCGCAGCCATGCCAGTCAGATCGGCATCAATCCCGACTTTTACGAAAAGAGCGAGCTCCACGTTCACGTTCCCGCGGGCGGGGTGCCTAAGGACGGCCCGAGCGCGGGGATTACGATGCTCACCGCGATCGTTTCGCTCCTCACCGGGAGGCGGGTTCGCTCCCGGCTCGCGATGACGGGCGAAGTCACGCTTCAGGGCCAGGTACTGCCGATCGGAGGCGTTAAGGAGAAGGTGCTCGCCGCCCACCGCGCGGGCGTCACCACCCTCATCCTGCCCGAAGACAACGAGAAGGATTATCTGGAGGACGTGCCGCCCGAGATCAGGGAGAAGCTCAGCGTGCACTTCGTGAAGCGCGCGGACCAGGTGCTCAGGCTCGCGCTCGAGCCAGTGTCGAAGGCATCGCGAGCCGCTTCTGTGGGGTCGTAGGCTTCAGCAAAAGAGTGTGGACACTAGCATCATCTGGTTCGCACCTGACGCGATGCCCGCGCGCCATTCTCGCTTTCGGTCAAGGTGAAGGCATCACCTACCCGAGAGTGTGATAGAATCGGAAAATCAGACTGAATCTTGGCATCGTTGCAGCCGTTTCCATGTTGGCCGCTTGTTCGAAGCAACACTCGCTCGCTGGCAGTTGGGAATTGAGCACGCATGACGTCACCGCACGCAGACTTTTCGTGAAGACGGCAGCTACGTTAGGACAGGAGAAATAAAGGGCATGGAGGTGATCGAACACGGTACATGGTCTGCCACGGACAAGGAACTCACCCTCACTACGACTGAACTTGCGGCGCAAGGCGGGGACCCACAAGTTCGATCCATTTTTGACGAAGCCGCTAAGTCGATCATTGGTCAGCGCGTCGCAAGTCCATATACATGGGTAAGTGACGACGAAGTCGTGATCACCCTTTCCCCAAGAGTCACTCAAAGGCTAAGACGGAAGATGTAGCCACAATCACGGCTGCCTGTCGCGGAGGCACACGCTAACTAATGGCAGGTCACACTGTAACGATGCTGCCGTAGGCGTTACCTCATTTGTTGTAGTAGATCGTTTTATCCGGGTCTGGACATCGCAAAACGGGGACGAACCAGGCGCGCAGTCAAGCAGAGGGTGTAGAGTACGCCCGGCCGTAACTGGTGAGTTTGCGAGGCAGGTGGTCTCCGACGCCCAACTCTCACTCTCCACTGGATTTTAACAGAAGCTACCATCGCCCCGCCCGAGGAAAACAAGGCAAGCACGTGCCATGCCAAGTTGTGACACAATGCAAGGTCGGGCGCTCCAGCCGAAGCATCATTTGGGTGGGGTGGCCCGTGGAGTTCCCTTTCTCCTATCGTCTATCACGATGGTTCCCGGTGGGGGTAAGTTCCTCCATCGTTCCTTCAAGTAAAGGACCCTGACCACCCTGTCTCCAGCGAAGTGCACGTGAGGTCCGCTTTGAAGTTCGTTATAGAACCAGGTGAACCTGTGCTCATCGTTGCCCGCCAATGTGTTGTTAGGTTCGCCAAGAACCGCCCTCACTTCGGCAGCGGTCATGCCTAGCCTAATATCACCCCCACGCCGGCCGCACCCCCCTAAAATGAGGACCAACAAGGCGACTACGCATCCGACAAGTTCGTGGCCACGAGCTAGCGGCAGTGGCTGAGCGGAGCATGACCACACTCCGCGTGAGCCCCCGGCCCCCCATGCCGTCATCTGGCCACCTTGTCCTTGTGGCGACGGTTGTGGTAGAGCACCATCTTGACTGTCCCGGAGGTAATTCTTACGGTCGGCCCATCAGGACCAGCGTACCACCAGTCCTCAAATCCATCTTCGATGATCCTGCTGTCAGCAGGTCCGCAAAGAGCCACAACCTGCTCAGCCGTCATCCCTAGTTCGATACGGTCAAGGTTTTCGATGTCGTATCTTGGGTCGTGCTTAACAGCTGGTTTGCCGAGCCCACCGCAGCCAAAACAGGCTGCTAACACGACAGCAGAGCATATGAGCATTGCCACGCTACCACGCGGACGCTCCGAGCAGATATCTCTCGACGCCGTATGTGCCATTACTACTCCTCTGGGTCACCTCCAGGCCAGGGATCCTTTCGCTCGAAATAATCCAGCGCGGCTGCGGCACCTCGTTACATTTCGTCTTCAGGATGTGGAGCTATAGTAGCATCTCAAGTACTTCCAAAGATGGTCCGATAACTTCTTCGCGGCGTCGCCCGTCAATTCCTTTAACTTGAACACTTCTCCTACGCACTTGAATATTGCCTCCGGCTCGGACAGCCCGAGGCATTTGTCAAGTTTCTGCTTTACGGCTGCCAGGATTTCTCCAGGTATCTGATATATATACTCGTCGCAGGCGGTTTGCCCGTTTTGGCAGCCGACGCCAGTGCCGGGGTCGCCACGGGGATTCACTGTGCCCGGCACAGGCAGCTCTGCCCATAGGCCGGTTAAATCTAATAAGGTGAGCGGGCTGCTCAGACTGTACCGATAAAGCGGCTCCTGCGGCCATTGCGTATCCCGCGATAGCCAAGTGGCGTCGCCTGCCGAGTAGCTCCGCGCCCGTACGTAGTAGTCGGCGTGCGAGCGGCCGGTCGCCCGGTAGCCCAATCCGCCGAGCCAACCAAACGTGGGCGATTGGTTCGGTCCGGTAGCACTTAGGAGCGAGCCATACGGCTTCCAGCGGTAAGTGTTGGTGACCGTACCCGTCGCATCCACCGTCCCAATCACCGACCCCAATGCGTCGTGCATATAGTCGGTGCGCACGCCGCCCGACGACTCGGCGATGATCGTTCCGTCGATCGTGTAGAAGGCTCGCATCACTCGAAGACCTTGCCCATGTTCTTGGCAGAACTGCCGCTATCGTATCCTCATCCGCATGAAGTTCGCAATGGGTCCATCCAAATGCGAATCAATCGACTTCCGATTCATTTGTCTTCACCAACTCCCGCCGCCGCCGCCGCCGAACCCGCCGCCCGAGAACCCACCCCCGCCGCTAAAGCCCGAGAAGCCCCCGCTGCCTCCGCTCGATCGAAGCGGAGTGGTCGCGCTGCTCGTCACCGCGTCGGTGACCCCGGTCAAGTCGGATGCAAACCACATCGGGCTGTACGGCATCCCCATCGGCGACGCATACCAATTCGGCGGAGTCTTCGAGATGTCCGCGAAGGCGTCCGCCCATTCCGCGGCGAGGCCAAAGGCGATCGCGTGGGGCAGATACGACTCGAAGAGCGACTGATCGGGATGCTTCTGGCTCATCCAATCGAGTTCCTTCCCCCGTGCCCGTCGGATGAAGTCCTCAAACCCTTTAACCCGAGCAAACGCCTTCGCGCCCGCGGGGGTGCGGCGCGACATCAACGGCGCTACGAAAAGCGCAAGCGCGGCCCCAATGCCACCGCCCACGAAGGATGGCAGCGTGCTGTGGAGGGGCGAGACAAGGAAGGCGATCAGCCCAAGGGCCGCACACGCCACGATTCCGGCCGCGATCCAGGCGCCGCGCGCCGTGCGCGGCGAGGTCGAATAGTAGCCTTTCTCAACGAGCTCCTTAAAGAGGTCCTGTTTGAGTTCGTCCAGATGGGGCGCAACGTGGGTGCGAAGGTCGAGCTCCGACACCATGTCGCCGCCATCGCTTATGTGGCCGAGCAGGCTCGCTTCAAACAGGCTGAGGTCGGTGCCCGCCTTCGGCTTCAGTACCTCCAAGTCGGCGGTGCGGTGTTTCAGGAGAAGTCCCTCTTCCTTTGGGTGGATCTTGAGATAGCCCTTGACCGCCAGGCCGATCATGCCCGCCGCCAAGTCCCGTTTATCGACCCGCTCGTCGATGAACGCCCCGCATGCGGCACCGGAAAGGCCGTCCGGTGGATCGAATTGCACGACCATGGGGCCGGGGCTCGGGTCGCGGCCGAAGCGTATCCAGACCAGCAGGGCCAGGGCAAGCACCACGATGGGGATGCCAAAGCCAAGGTTGGGCAAGAGCAGGAACATCGCGTTCTGCCCGAGGCTTGGCTTGGCGATGAGCTCCTCGGGAAGATCGAGCACAAAAGTGAGACCTTCGCCAGGCCCCAGCCGGACACGCTCAATCCGCAACTCGTTCGAGCTAAGCCCGACCGTGGTTCGGGTATCGGGGTCAAACTCGTCGGCGACCAGACCCGAGACGGTGTGAGCCTGCCTGGAGCCGTAAGCGCCCGAAAACACCCGAGCGCGCACGCCCTTGGCCCCCGGAGAGTCCGGGAAGGTCACCTTGACATCCATCGTCCTCACCGAGGTGTCCCAGCCGTTGCCGTTCACGTTCCAGTACAACTCAGCGTTTGGCTCCCAGTCGCCTGCATCGAACCAGTTGATGGCATTCCTGACTTTGTATCGAATGACGTAGGTCTTTCGCGTGGCCGGATTGAGCAACACATCCTTGTCGCCGATCTTCAGGTGGACCGAGTCGCCCCCCCAGGTGACCGCGGTGGTGCAAGGCAATCCGCTGTCGTCGACCACGCTGACGTCGCTGAGAAAGATCGCCCGCGCGAAGCCCTTGCCGTTGTCGAGAACCGTCGGTATGTCGCGAAAGATGCCGTGGCGCGGCTCCAAGAATGTGAC
Source organism: Fimbriimonas ginsengisoli (assembly GCA_016179045.1). Taxonomy (GTDB): domain Bacteria; phylum Armatimonadota; class Fimbriimonadia; order Fimbriimonadales; family Fimbriimonadaceae; genus JACOSL01. The sequence continues at coordinate 8,824 of JACOSL010000066.1, forward strand.
GTGAATCGCCTCTTCGACCTTGAAGCTGGCGTCTGGCTGGAGGTTGATCATCTCGTTCCACTGGTCGATCAGATACCCCTGGGCGAATGCCTGCAGCGCCGAGGCGAAAAGGCAAACGACCGCAAGCGCGGCACGGGCAGCGGACCGCACGCGTCCTAGATCACGAATCATAGATGCCATCCCCCTATTTGCCTTAAACCTTCGCACTAGGCGCCTCGCGCTCGGAGGCGGTCTCGACCTCGAAGAATTCCATCGGCCTGAACCCGAATATCGAGGCGAAAACGCCGCTCGGGAACGACTCGATCAAGGTGTTGTTGTCGCGAACCACCGCGTTGTAGTATTGCCTCGCCTCCGCGATGCTTTGCTCGGATGCGGCGAGATTGCGCTGCAGCTCGAGGAAGCTTTCGCTCGCCTTGAGGTCCGGATAGGCCTCCGCGATCGCGAAGATTCCCGCGATCCCTTGCGTTAGCGCTCCCTCCGCCGATGCGCGCTGGGCCGGCGTGCCCGCGGAGGCGGCGGTGTTTCGAGCTTGCACCACGCGTTCCAGGGTCGCCTGTTCGTATCCGGCGTAGCCTTTGACCGTCGCCACCAGGTTCGGAATCAGTTCGGCCCGGCGCTTGAGATACACATCGACGTCGGACCAGGCGTTCTTGCCCAGCTGTCGCAGCCCCACAAGCTTGTTGTATTGCCAGATGGCGAACACAAGGAGAAGGGCAAAGAAGATCGAGACGAATACCAGGCCGGACATGTTCCTCGCATTGTACGGCGGTCGGCATCGAGAGGTTTTCGGAGTGAGCCTGTCGCTACTCGACTTTCTCAGGCTAGCGCTGGGGCCGTCGACGAGATCATCCCGAGGGTGCGTTGCGGGCTCGTGAGCCACTCCGCGCCCGATTCGGTGACGAGCGCCATTTCCTCGAGGCCCAGCATCCCATAACCCTCCACGAGCACGCTCGGCTCGAGCGTATAGATCTCGCCCGCCTCGACCGGGATCGTCGGCGTGTTCCCATAGCGAGGCCAGCGCGGCCCAAGCACCGCCCCGCCGTCATGGGCGACGCGACCCACCTGATGGCCGAGCGCGTGGAAGTATTCGGGGAAGCCGGCTTTGACAAGGGCTTGCCGCGCGACCTCGTCCACTTCCCACCCCGCAACGCCGGGCCGGAGGGAAGCAAACGCGGCTTGGATCGCATCGCGCACCGCCTCGAAGGCGCGCTGAACGGCGGGCGGCGGCGAGGATTCGCCCGCGCGGGGCACGTACCAGCACCGCTGCATATCCGAACAGAAGCCGTCCCTCTCGATGCCGAGGTCGACGTGGAAGATGTGCCCGGGCTGAATCGTGATCGACGCCGACGGGGTGCCGTGCCCAATCATCGAATCCGGCCCCGAGTTGACGATCGGATCGCCCGACGGCGCCCATGCAAACCCAAAGCCGCGCTCGCGAATGAGGCGCTGCACCTGGTCGTACACCGCCTTCTCGCTCACGCCGACCTGCGCGAAGCGTTCGATCTCGGCGAACAGCCGGTCGGTTTCGGCGATGGCGGCGCGGATGCGGCGCACTTCCTCCGCGCTCTTGCGCGCCCGCAGCCGCCGGCACACGTCCTCCGCGCTCACCAGGCTGCCCGCAAATCGCGTGCCCTCCAGGTAGCTCTCCAATAGCACGAACATGCCGTGGGTGAGCCCGTCCGCCTTGTCGTCGCTGGTCGAGAAGTTCACGCCGATTCGGGGCCTTTCGGCGGACGTTAGGCGACCTAATGTTTCGACAAGCGGCTCGCGGATGCCCTCCACATAGGGGATCACCTCATCCCACTCGGCGGTCGCGGCAACCGCTTCGGCATCGTACTTGCCCGCAATCGCGATCCGCCTGCCGTCGCGACCGACCAGAAGCGCGCTCTGCCATACGAAGTTGCCCTCAAATAGGAGCGGCAAGATGGGATCGACGCCATCGGAGGTCTCGCGGACTAAAGTGAGCCAGGCGTCGAGCCCGGCCTCGGAGACAAGGGGGGCTGCTTGTTGGAGCTTTTCGCGGGTGATGGCGGACATCGCCTGAACTGTACCGCGCCATCCTGATGACCGTAACGGGCGCCGCCTTGCCGACGATATAATTGAGCCATGGTCAACGCTCTATCGAGCATCTTGAAGGAAGCAGCCAAACTGCCGAAGAGCGAGCAAGAGGCGCTCGCGGCGATCATTCGCGAAGAGTTGCTGGACGAAGAACGTTGGAGCGATGCATTTTCAAGGTCGCAGCCACAATTGGAGCGTCTTGCCAGGAGCGTGCAGAAGGAGAAGCAGGCTGGCACGATCCGCCGCATGAAGGCGTAGCTTCCTCGGACGTCGCGCGCCTCCCGGTCGTGTTTAATAAGCATGCCGATCTACCGCTCCTCAACGACGCCGACCTTCCGCAAACTAAGGAGCGAGCTCCCGCGCGAAATCAAGCGGAGGACTCAGAATTGCTATCGGCTCTGGCGGGCGGACCCGCTGCATCCGAGCCTGCATTTTAAACGCATTCACGGCACCGCTTCGATTTGGAGCGTACGCATCAGTCGTGGCTACCGTGCGCTCGGCCTGCTCGAAGGCGACGAGGTTGTCTGGTTCTGGATCGGATCGCACGACGACTACGCGAGGACGATCGCTGGACTCTAAGGCCGTAGGGCCGAACTAGCCCTTCGGTCGACGCGGCCCTCGCTGATCGCGCCGCGAGGAAGAGCGGGGGGCGTTCGATCTGCCAGCCCGGCTAGGAGGTCGGCTGGTCGCGGCTTTCGAACTCACGGTTCGCGTCTCCAACTCGTCCAGCCTTGCGCTCAGGCGGTCGGCGAGTTCTTCCGCATCCTCTTCATCCACCACCTCGCGGATGCGGCGATACATCACGACCCCAAGCGAAGCGAAGGCGATTCCGATCAAGAAGGCGGTGGCGGGCTTCACGTCTCTTTGAGTTTTACCCAGGCGTGACCACGGGTAGGGGCCCAGGGCTGCTCAGATACGAGTAGTCCTGAAACGGAATCCCCATCGCGCGGGCGAACTGGGTGCCGCGCCCCGAGATCGGACCCGCGGCAGCGTTTACGGGGCTGTTCATGGGCACGAAGCGATCTTCCCGCTCGACCACGAGCAGGGGTTCCATCGCCTGCTTCCAGTAGAGCACGAGCCGGTAGGCCACTTGACGTCCGCCCGGCATCGGAAGCGGCAAGTCCTGGCTCATAAGCACTAGACAATACAGCTCGGTCATCGAGCCCCGGGTCAGGCGTTTGCCAAACCCCTGCCCCTCGAGCCGGGCGTAGGTGCGTTGGCGAAGGTCGCACGCCATTCGTTCGTTCGAGAGCGCAGCCCATATCCCGGCAAAGAACACCATGAGCCCGGTCAAGCCATATAGGAACGAGTCGGTGGCATCCCCTTGCCGACCCGCAAAGCCAACCCACATGCCGAATAGGCCGGCCGCAAAGCACAGCAGTACGAGGGCGTCGTACCAGAGGGGAGGCGCAAACACGAGCCGCTTGTTCTCACCGATCAAGCGGCCCCGCAAAGGCGTTTCGAGCCCTCCCTTCGCCCGCCACCTCGTTGGGGCAGGCGCCTCGATTGCGCCTTGCTCGCGCATGCGCCTAGTGTGGCCCATCTTTCACAACAAGCGAGCGGTAAAGATTAGGACCCATAAAGATCGACGAGGGCATCCGCCCACTCCCAGGGCGATCCTTCGTCCTCGTGCTTGCAAAATACATGCGCATCGACGCCCGAGCCTCGAAAGTAGGCCGCCCAGTCCGCAAGGCGTTCCCGCGTGTACTCGCTCCGCCGCAATCTTGCGTAGAGGTAGCCCGCGGTCTGGCGGCGTTGTGCATCGGCCTCGTCGGTATCGGCCGCGACCCAGGCGACGTTGCGATCACGTAGAATGGCCTCCACTTCCGGCGCGTGCCACGTGTCGTTGCGAAACTCGACTGCCCACTGCTCCTGCTCGGGGATTTCGGCTCGGACCCGATCGAGGAAGCTCGCCAAGCGGTCGTCGTGGCGCTTGGAGTTGGGCGGAAGCTGCAGCAGAATCGGACCCAGCCGAGCGCGCATGGGGGCAAGGCGCTTGAGCTGAAACTTGATCGGCTCGACCGCCGCCTCCTTAAGGCGCGCCATGTGGGTGACCTGCCGGTGCGCCTTGAAGCAAAACCGAAAGCCCTCAGGCGTTCCCCCAAGCCATGCTTGCACCGCCGCTTCCGAAGGCATCCGGTACCAGGTGCCGTCCATTTCCACCGCGGGGTACCGGCCCGCGTAGTAACCCAGCAGGTCCCCCGCCTTGGTGCCCTCAGGATAGAAGCGCCCCACCCAAGGCTTGTAGCTGTAGCCTGACAGACCGATGTAGAGCTTGCCCATCGCGCCAATGATAGCCCCTGGCGCATTACTGCATTTTCACCCTGGCGCGCGCGGATGGTTTGACCGAAATTACACCAGCGGCTATGCGCTTCCTACGACGCCTCTTTTGCGCCTCCTCCGACGGCCCTCTCATCAACTGGGATTTGGAGCAGGCCGCCCCCGCCCTCTACGAGTTGTGCCTCCAGGGTTTGTCGTCGCCCGAGCGGCTGTCGGTCAGCCCCGCGTCGGGCCCAAGCCGATTGTTCAGCCAAGAGCTGTCCGCCATGGTCAAGCTGCTCGACGAATGCTCGGGCGACCCTCGCGAAATCCGGGCTCTGGCTCGACGCCTATCCAAGGCTGCCCGCCGCTTTGGCGAATGGCAGACCCAAGAGGTGGGAGACGCGCTCGATGGCTGCTCAGAGGCCCTCCGCCAGATCGGCCTGAACCTCCAAGCGATGCTGCAGGACGAGGAAGCAGCCTCACGAGACATGGCCCTTCTCGAGGAGAGCTGGAACCGAGCTCGAGAGGCGCCGACGATCGAAGAGGCGCGCGCGGCCATCGCCGACCAGGCAGAGATTCTCAGACGCCTCACCGACTCACGCCACACCATGCGGGATCAGCTTGCCGAGCAGCTGCGTCTGTCCGCGGAAGCGGTCGAGCGCCAGCATGCGGCGATAATCAACGCGGCCCGGATCGATCCGTTGACCGGCGCCGGGAGCCGCGAATCGTTTGGTCATCGGCTGAAAGATTGCGCCCAATCATGCACCGAGGACGCCGAGCCATGGGCGGTCGCATTGCTCGATCTCGATGGATTCAAAGAGATAAACCGCCGATTCGGCAGAGCCGCGGGAGACGCAGCCCTGCGTGAATTCACGGTTCGGCTGCGCGGAACTGTGGGAACCGACGCAATCGCCAGGGTGGGCGGCGACGAGTTCGCGGTGCTCGCGCGGGGCGAGGGGCGCGCGCTGCTTCAGAGGCTTCAACGCTTCCAAATCACTCTGTCGCGCACCGAAGCGATCTTCTGCGACGGGGGCGAGACAGTTGGGATGCGGCTCGCGGTGAGCTTCGGCATAACCGAAATCGCCCTCGGCGACACCATCGAAACCGCTCTGCCGCGCGCCGAGCAGGAGATGAAGGCCATGCAGCAGCGCTTCCAGAGCGACGCAGGCGCGGCCTAGTTGGCCTAACCAGGCTATCCGGCCCGCCCGATAACAAGATCAGGTCCCGACAGGAGACGCGCCCTCTCATGCGAATCCGCAGGTTGGTCATGACGGTTTTGGGCGGCTTACTGGTCGTCGCGCTCGCGCACGCCCAGGAAGGGCTCCCCATCCGCGTGAGGCTCGAAAATGCCTACATGGCCGGCGCCGGAGACCGCGGCGCCCAGCATCGCTACAGCTGGGGGCGGCTGGAATCCGACCTCGGCCCGGCGGCAACCCTCGTCGTCAGCGGCAACCTCGAGCCGGGCGAGTCGTATCTGGACGAGAATTACCTCCAATTCACTCATCGCGGCGTGCTGCTCAAGGCAGGGAAGCATCGTAGCGCGTTTGGATTCAACGATTGGGCGGAAATTCATTACACAGGACTCATCCGGGCGCCCATGGTCCGCGACAACGAAATTTTCGGCGAAACCGCGCTCGATCGCGTAGACGGCGGCCTGCAGGCCAGCTTCGGCGGGCCCACGCTCCAGGCAACGGTCGGGGCGGTGGATATCGATGTGTATGAAAACCAACTCATGCCCAAGCGCCTTGACCACGGTGTGGCCCGACTGCAGACCCAACAGGGTTCCCTGATCCTTGGGCTAAGCGGATTGGCCCGGATCCGCGACGCCGATCCCGATCACAGCCGAGCCCTTGGCCTCGACCTCCGTTGGACCGCGCCCAACACGATCGTGAGGGCGGAAGCGATCCGCGCGTTCGGAGACGATGCGCCCATGCAGGGCTATTACGCCGATTTGTTCTATCGACCTAAGGGCTCGACCGGCACCCGACTGGTGGGCAGAATCGAAGGCTTTGGGCCCTCCGGCCAAGCGATCAACTCTTCGCTCGCCACCTTCGGGGTGCGGCAAGTGCTGACACCCTCGTTTACGCTCAGCCTCAACTACGCTGTGGGCTCGCGGACAGACCCAGCAAGCGGCATGCGGGGCTGGACCGGTCAGTTGATGAGTTCGGTGAACTTCTGATGAAGCTTGGAAACATGTTGATCCTCTGTGCCCTCTGCGTCGAGCTTGGCTTTGGCGACACCCTAACCGGCGTCGTCACTCTCAGCAACGGCAGGCCCGCACGCAACGCCGTTGTGTATCTTTCCGGCCACCACGTGCATTCCCCTGGCAGAGCCGTGGTCGACCAGCGCAACAAGGCCTTCATTCCCCACGTCAGCGCGGTTCCCATAGGCACCACCGTTGTCTTTCCCAACAACGACACCGTATTCCACAACGTCTTCGCCGAATACGACGCAAAGCGGTTCGACCTCGGCATGTATCCGAGGGGCGCGAGCCGCTCGGTCCGCTTCGATAAGCCGGGCGTCGTAGCTCTCTTTTGCAGCGTTCATTCCGAGATGGGGGCGTTCATCCTTGTCGTCGACTCCGACGTTTACACAGTAACGGATTCATCCGGGGCCTTCCGGCTCGATGGTGTGCCGAAGGGGACGCATAGCCTGAAGGTGTGGCACGAGACGGGCGAAGTTGGATCGGTCTCGGTCGTCGGCAGGGGGCCGGTTCGCATCCAGGCTCGCCGCCCATGAACCTGTCGCTCCGCTGGAGAATCACCCTTGCGTTCTGCCTCTTGGCGGCGGGAGCCACGGCGGCCATGGCAGTCGCCTTTGCGATCTTGGGCAAGCGCCACGTGGATCAAACGACTCAGCAGGATTCGGCGCAGGCGAGTGCTCTGCTGACTAATCTAATCCGGGACCGCACCTTGAGCCTGCGGAGCGAGACACAAGTGGTCGCGGGAACCCCGATGCTAAAGGCGCTTGTCCTTCGCCCGTACGTCGACGAGGCTACGGTCGACGACGTCGCCCAGGAGAACTTGAGGCGGATGAGGGCCGACGCGCTCATTCTTACTAACCGAGATGGACGGATCATCGGCCAGTCCGGTCTTCGCGCGAGAGCCAACGAGATTCCCGGGATTCAAGCAGCCCTTCGGATGGAGACATGGAGCGGAGTCGTGGCCACTCCCACTAAGCTGATGCTCGCCACAACGATGCCGATCCTGAACGGGGACTACGTGATCGGCACCGCAACCTCCATGTCGGCTCTCGACAACCGCACCGCCGAAGACCTGGAGACAGTCCTACAAACCCCGTTCGTGTTCGTGGCCGCCCACCGGGTCGTTGGGAGTTCGACCCCGGTAACAGACACTTGGCGACAGCTGCCAACGTATCCCCGATCAATCGATCTGAATGGCCGTCGCTACGTCGCGATGTACAGCCAGTTGCCGCATACGAGCGCGGCCCAGCAGATCGGATTCATCACCCTCATTGACTACGACGAGGCAGTGAAACCCTTGCGGCAGTTCGAGCTGGCGTTGGTCGCTGTGCTGCTCCTCGTTGCGGTGGCAGGCGCTTTCGCAGCGCATATCGTCGCGCGCTCGATCACCTCGCCGCTCGAAGGAGTCGTGCAAGCCGCGGGCTCGATCTGTCGGGGGGTGTGGCCGGAGCCGGTGGCAATCAAGAGCACAGGCGAGGCTGCCGTCCTACAGGACGCCTTCAACCAGATGGTCGCATCGGTCCGCGAAAACCAGCAGAAGCTTCTCGCGATGATCGACATCGACCCGCTCACCGAGCTCGACAACCACCGCCGGTTCCTGGAGAGGCTGGGCCAAGAACTCGCGCGCGCCCAGGAAACGGACAGCCCTCTTTCGATGGTTCTCATCGATTTCGACGGATTCAAGGCCTTCAACGATGAATTCGGGCCCGCAGGCGGAGACGCCGCGCTCGCCAAGGGAGCTGCGATCCTGAGAGGGTGGGCGCCAGCTTACGCAACGCTGGGCCGCCTGAGTGGCAAGGACTTTGCGGTGCTCCTTTCCGATTGCGAGATCGACGAGGCCCTCGCTGCCGCGGAGGAATTGCGGGAAAAATTCAAAACAGCCTTCGCCGACGAGACGCTCACCGTAAGCATCGGATGCGCCCAAAGCCACCTAGAGCCCAAGCCCTCCAGCCTGGTCCTCGCATGCGAAATCGCCTTGAGTACGGCCAAGCAGCTCGGCCGCGACCGGGTGAGCGCCTTCGATTCTTCGCAGGGGCCCGCCGACGACCCCCGGCAACTCAACGACTTTGCGTCGGAAGCAAGCCTTGCCACAATCCAAGCTCTTGCTGCGGCCGTCGACGCTAAGGATCCCTATAGCGCCGGCCATTCGCTTCGCGTTGCCGAATATGCCGCGGACTTAGCGCGGTACGTAGGGGCATCAGAGGAAAGGGTCGCGCTCGTTCACAGGACCGGCACCCTTCACGACGTCGGCAAGATCGGAATTCCCGATGCGATCCTCACCAAGCCTACGCGGCTCACGCATGAAGAACTAATCGTCATGCAGACTCACCCCGCCCTCGGCGAGGTCATCGTTCGGAAGGTTCCTGGCCTCGCCGATACCCTCGAAGGGGTGCGTTATCACCACGAGCGTTGGGACGGCCGAGGCTATCCGGACGGGCTCGTGGGCGAGCAGATCCCTTGGCAGGCGCGCGTCCTCGCCATCGCCGACACGTTCGACGCGATGACGACGGATCGACCTTACAGGAAGAGCTGTTCGTGGGAAGAAAGCCTGCGTGAGATCGAGCAATGCGCGGGCAAGCAGTTTGAATCCAGTCTTGCGCTCAGCTTCGCGCGCATGATGAGAAGGCGCATGATGAGCGAGGCCGCCTAGCAGGGGCCTGCACCGGTATCCTTGGTCCCATGCTGGAGCGCTTCCAGGCGCACCTGGCGAGGACGCAACTCATCCCGGAAGGTGTGCGCGTGCTCGTCGGCTACAGTGGCGGGCCCGATTCGACTTGCCTTCTACACCTCATGCACCGAAGCGGTATCCCTCTCGTGGCCGCCCACCTTCACCATGGGCAACGGCCGGAGGCGGAGGACGAGCTGGAAAGGTGCAAGGGCCTTGCGGAAGGTCTGAGCGTGTCTTTCGCGGCGGGGCGGGCGGACGTGCCGTTGCTCTCCAAGGAGTCCGGCATGGGCATGGAGGAAGCCGGACGTCAGGCTCGCTACCACTTCTTCTCGCGCGCCGCGGCCCAATTTGATTGCGGCCTGATCGCCACCGCCCACACGCGAACGGACTTGGTGGAGACGATGCTCCTCAACGCCACGCGCGGATGCGGGCTCACCGGACTTGCTGGTATTCCCGAGAGGCGCAACAACATAGTCCGGCCCCTACTGCCCTTCTCACGGGACGAGACCGTTGCCTACTGTGTAGAGCACGGGCTTTGGACCCATGACGATCCGGCCAACACGGACCTTTCCCTGGCAAGAGCCCGGGTGCGGCACCGCGTGCTCGGCGATCTCCGTAGCATCAATCCGAGGGTCGAGGAGGCGCTCTTCCGGCTCGCCGAGACCGCGGGCGATGAGGATCGCTTCCTCAACGGCCTCGCGGCCCAGGCGCTGGAGCGAGCCGAGCTCCCGCTGAACGGCGAGCTGCGGTTCCTGACCGCGCATGTCGAAGCTGCATTCTCGCGAGCCACGCTCGCCCATTTGCCCTCGCCCCTTCTTCGCCGCGCCCTCCGGCTCGTGGCGGGCGCGCTCGGAGCGGCGCTTTCGCACGATCAGACCGTCGCCATCGAACGTGGCCTCGCCGAGCACCCCCACGGTTCGGTGACCGCCGAGGGCGGCGCGGTCGTCTTCGAGTGGGACGAGGCGCGCCTCTCCGCCCGTCCCGTGACGGCGCCCCCGCCCTCTAGGGGCGCCCTCGTCGTTCCCGGCGAGACTTCGAGCGAGTTAGGCTGGGTCATAAGGGCCACGGAAGTTTCCTGCGTTCCGGAGAAGCCGCCTCGGGCGGCTCTGCAGGCCGCGATCGACCCATCAAAGCTGCGCGGCCCGCTCTTCTTTCGCTCGGCCCAGGCCGGCGACGAGATGACCCCACTTGGCTTTGACCGGCATCGCAAGCTGGCCGATCTGCTTGCTGGCGCCAAGCTGACACTGGCCGCGCGATCGCGCCTGCCCATAGTCTGCGACCTGGCGGGCCCGCTCTGGGCCCCTGGCGTGTGCCTCGATGGCCGGGCAAGCGCCAGTTCGGGGACTACCCGTGCGGTCCTGCTTCGTTTCGCTGCCGTTTCGAATCCGGCGAGCCATAATTAGAGGAACGGGTCGCCTTGTTGTGACGTACCCTAAAGGACGGGCCGCCAAAGCCCGCGGAGAACCGTTTGAACAAACCGGCAAAGGCCATCTTCCTTGTTGTCGCGATCGTCGTAATCGCCTACGCCAGCATCAATCTGCTCCCGCCGGGCTTGGCGCCGAACGCGCAGAAGACGGTCGATCTCGATTACTCACAACTGCAGGACCGTATCACCGGCAAAGATGGGCAAGCCCGAATTCAGACTGCGGTCTGGCAGCAAAGCCGCATGACGGGCACGCTCGCCGACGGACGGAAATTCGAGGCCCAAGTGCCCGAGCAGAACACACAACTGGGCGCGCAGCTCGCCGAAGCGCTCAACAAGAGCGGCATCAGTTACAAGCTCGAGCCCGCCCCGGTAAGCGCCAGCATCGTAACGCTCCTGGGCGTTCTCATCTTCCCCGCCGTCATCCTGCTTCTGTTTTACTTGTTCGTCCTCAGGCCGGCTCAGATGGGCGGCAACCAGGCGATGAGCTTCGGTCGCAGCCGTGCTAGGCGCGTTGGCGAAACGAATCCGAAAGTGACCTTCGATGACGTGGCCGGAATCGACGAGGCCAAGACCGAGCTCTTCGAGATCGTCGACTTTCTCAAGAACACCAAGAAATATGCGGCGCTCGGCGCCAAGATTCCCAAGGGAATCCTTCTCACTGGCCCCCCCGGAGTTGGCAAGACGCACCTGGCCCGAGCGATCGCGGGCGAGGCGGGCGTGCCGTTCTTCCACATAAGCGGCTCCGACTTCGTGGAGATGTTCGTTGGCGTGGGCGCGGCCCGCGTGCGCGATCTGTTCGAGACCGCCAAAGCCCACCGGCCCAGCCTCATCTTCATCGATGAGATCGACGCGGTGGGGCGGCAGCGCGGCGCGGGCCTCGGCGGAGGCCATGACGAGCGGGAGCAGACGCTAAACCAGATGCTCGTCGAGATGGACGGTTTCGACCCGAACAGCGGGGTGATCCTCATCGCCGCAACCAACCGCCCTGACGTGCTCGATCCGGCTCTGTTGAGGCCGGGACGCTTCGACCGACAGATCGTCATCGACGTGCCGGATGCGGTCGGGCGAGAGGCGATCCTCAAGATCCACGCAAAGGGCAAGCCCCTTGAGGCGGGGATCGACCTGGGCACGCTAGGCAAGCGCACCCCCGGCTTTACCGGCGCCGATCTCGCCAACATGCTGAACGAAGGCGCCTTGCTCGCGGCACGCCGCGGCCACGCGCGGGTTCAGCAGGATGATTTAGAAGAAGCCCTTGACCGTGTGATCGCCGGGCCCCAGCGCAAGAGCCGAGTGATCGACGCCAAGGAGCGCGAGGTGATCGCGTATCACGAGGCCGGGCATGCCGTGGTAAGCGAAAAGCTCGAACACTGCGACCCCGTGCACAAAGTCACGATCCTGCCCCGTGGCATGAGCTTGGGCGCGACCTGGAACATTCCTGAGACCGACAAGCACCTGGTCAGCCGCGACGAATTGCATGACGACATCACCGCCTTGCTGGGCGGGCGGGTCTCCGAAGAACTAGTCTTCAACCAGGTCACAACCGGAGCGAGCAACGACCTCGAACGCGTGACCCGGATCGCTCGCGCCATGGTGTGCGAGTTTGGAATGAGCGAAAAGCTCGGCACGCTCGCAATCGGCAGGCGCAGCCACAACCCCTTCCTCGGGCGCGACTACAACGACGAACGCAACTATTCCGAAGACGTGGCTAAGATGATCGACGACGAGGTCCGGGCGATCGTGGACAAGTGCCATAGCCGCGCGCGCGAAACCCTGCTCCAGTCCCGCGAGCAGCTCGACGCGGTCGTCCTGGCCCTGCTCGAACGTGAAACGCTGAATCGGGAGGATTTCCTCGCCGTCATGGCGGGCCAGCCTCTCGGCGCCGCGATTCCCACAGGCCAAGCCGAGGCGGCAGGCGAAACGACGGAGCAGCCCGCGGGCGAGAAAGAGAAGAAGCAGCCATCGAGAACACCGCCTCGGCTTGAGCCCGGCCCCGCCTGATTGGGCGTGTGCTATAGTGCTCGGTTAGCAGATGCAGACCGCAGACATCGCCGCCACCTATCAAAAGGGCTTTGACCTCCGATGCGAGGGGCGATATGGGGAGGCGAAACTGGAATTGCAGAAGGTTCTCGCCGCCGACCCAACGCACTGTGACGCGCAGTGGCAGCTCGCGCTCATCCTTGGTTTCGAGGGGGATTTCGACGGGTCGGTCGCGAGCCTCGAGATGCTTTGCCGCCGGTTCCCAAACAACCTCAGCGTCCGTTACGATCTTGCAATGACGCAGATGATGCTCGGCATGGTCGACGACGCGTGCGCCAATTTTCGCGCGATCCTCGCCCAAGACCCAAATCACGAGCATGCCCGGCGTCAAGTCGTCTACTGCGACTGACCCGACACGCCCGAACCGGCTATCCTTTGCCTCATGAGCCGCGTGCGCCGGGCTTGGCCCCTTGCCATCCTCGCGGTCTTCGCATTCTTACCCCTGTGGCGCACTGCGTTTCTGGGCGAGGCGATCGGCCCCTTCGACCAGATTCGCGCGATCGCCCCGTGGAACGGGCCCAAGCCCGATGGCCCTTGGGACGTCCTTCAGGCCGACGGCGTGCTCCAGTTCTACTCGTGGCGATCACTCGTGCTGGAATCATGGGGCAAGGGCCAGCTCCCCATGTGGAACCCATACGAACTGGGCGGCACGCCCCTGCTCGCCAACTCCCAGAGCGGCGCTCTCTACCCGCCTCACGTGCTTCTAGGGCTTCTGCATGTGCCCGTTGCTCCTGCAACCACTCTGCTCGCTTGGTTTCACCTGTTTCTCGCCGCCGCCGGGGTCAGCGCCTCGGTGCAACTGCTGGGGGGCTCGAAAGTGGGCGGCGTCTTTGCGGGCGGGTCGTTTGCCCTTAGCCCGTTTCTGCTTGGCTGGACCGCACTGCCTAGCGTAATTTCGACGGTGGCCTGGATTCCGTGGCTGCTTGTAGGCGTGCTTTCGGGATGGATCGGTCGACCGCGATGCTGGGCGTTGGTGGCGCTCGGCACGATGATGATGCTTCTCGCGGGGCATCTCCAGTTCGCCGCATACGGTCTGCTCGCGGCGGGCCTGGTGGCCGTCCTCGCGCCAGTTGCCTGGAAGAACTGCGGGTGGCGCCCGTTCGCTTACGCAGCCGTTGGGTTGGCGGTTGGCGCGGGGGCGGCCTGGCCACAGCTTGGGCCAGTGCTGGCGTACAGCAAGCTGTCTCACCGCATGGCAGCTCCCACCGAGCAAGGCTTTGAGGCTTATCGCTCCCTCGCCCTTCAACCTTTTGAACTTGCCAATCTGCCGTCTCCAAGCGTGCTGGGCGACCCCCACACCGCCGCGCCCCAGGAGTTTGCCCTGCCTTCGGCCTACTGGCCGATCGTGATCAAGCCCGGCGCGAACCTAGCCGAATCCGCGGTCACGCTCGGCCCGCTAGTGCTCGCATTGATGTTCCTGCTCCCTTGGCGGGACCGACGAAGCTGGCCTGTGATTGCGCTAGCGCTCATTTCAATCCTGCTCGCCCTTGGAACCCCCCTCAACAGGCTGCTGTACTTCGGCCTGCCCGGATGGTCGTCGACCGGGTCGCCTGCCCGCGTGCTCGCTCTCTTTGTTATGTCCGCTTGCGTGCTGGCAGGCTTCGCCTTGTCGCACGTGTTCGCAACGAGAGCCGGCAAGGGCGGACGTAGTCAGATTCTGCCGTTGCTACCCGCGATTCTTGCGGTGGTGTCGGTCCTTCTCGAACGAACCGCCCCGGTTCCAGAACGGTTACGCGTGGGAGTGGATCAGCTGATTGTCGCTGCTCACTCAACCGCCGTGCCGGGGCTAGTGATCACCTCTGCCATTGGCGGAGTTCTTCTCTTGCTAGCGCGGCGCGGACCGTCGCGGCAAGCGCTCGTCTTCGCCATCATCGCGCCTGCGCTGCTCGCCGGGTTCTTCGTGTTCGCCCTTGTCCCCACCGGCCAGCCCTTGGCGCAGGTGGCGGGCCCGCCCGACCTAGCCCGAATCGCCGTGTTCAACGAGCGGTGGAGCTTATATCGCACCCCGGCGGCGCTATTGCCCCCCAACACGGCGTCTCTCAGTCACATCCACGAACTCGGCGGATACGATTCCCTGCTCAACCGGAACACGGTTGCCGAGCTCCGTCAAATCGACGGCCGCGACCCCGCTCCGCCTGAAAACGGCAACATGATGCTGATCAAGCCGGGAGCGACGGTGCAGGGCTTGGCTTCGGCCGGCGTGACCGAAACATGGGCGCTCGGGCTGAACGGAATCGAGAGGCGGCCGGTCGCCGGGCCGGGGCGGGTCGCGTGCCCGGCGGGCGACGCCAAGATCATCGAGGAGGGGGCAGACAGGCTGCGCGTTTCCGCGTCAGGCCCTGGGAATCTCGTGATCAAAGACAACCTAGCAGGCTGCGATTGGGTCGGGACTCTGGACGGCCAGACGGTGCTCCTCCGCGACGGATCGCGAGTTGAGATCGCCCTGCCCCCGGGCCGCCATGAACTCGCCCTAAAATCGCGATGGCCCGGCTGGCTCGCGGCTTGCTGGAGCCTCGGGCTCGCACTACTCCTTGTTGCCCTCGCCGCCAAACCCGGTACACCCGAACCGGAGCGGCCTGATACAATGTCTTCAGAGTTGGATAATGAGCCAAACCGTTCTCGAACCTGAACTATCCCTCGACACCCTCGGCCAAAGCCGTTGGATGGTGACGATCTTCAACAACGACACCAACTCGTTCGCGGAGGTGATCGCTATCCTCATAGAGGCCACCGGTTGCACCATCGAAGAGGCCCAGATCGAGGCTTGGGAAGCGCACACCTACGGCAAAGCGCCCGTTCACTTTGGCGCGCTCAAGGTGTGCGACGAAGCGGCTGGCGTAATTTCAAGGATTGGCGTGCGTGCTCAGGTCACACCGGAGTGGGAAAACTGAGTCCGACCGCCCAGCGTCCCGCCATTCTCGACCGCCCCGCGCCCGACGTCCTGGAGAGCGGCGAACTCGGCTGGATCGTCACCGTCTACAACAATGACACCAATACGTACCAAGAGGTCATCCTCATCTTGATGCTGGCCACCCACTGCGAAGCCGAGGAAGCCTACATCGAGGCTTGGGAAATCGATCACTACGGATCGTGCGTGGTGCACCGCGCGTCAGAAGAGGAATGTGGGTGTGTGGCGGAAGTCATCTCGACGATCGGAATCCATGTCGAAGCGACCAAGAGCTAGGACTCGCCACACCGACCGCTTCGACAACGTATAGCTTCCTCTAAGGATCGCAACCCATGACACGACGTCTTGCCCCATTTCTCATCCCGGTTCTTTTCTTGCTCTCCGCCGTCGTCCCCGCGCAGGTAATCGACGCCGACACCAAGCGCGAAGTGCTCAAGGGGGTGGTGAAGATCGTCGAGTCGAACGCTTTCGTGCCTGGGGTGGATTTCAGCAAGGTGCAGACGTATCTCGACGCGGAGCAAACCAAGCTCGACAATGCGACCACCGAAGACGGGTTTCGGGATGCAGTCAACGAGGCGCTGCACAAGTTCGGCCTAAGCCACATCGTGATGTTCAGCCCGCGCATGGTGCGCCAAAGGCGTGAAAACTCCGCGGTTGGGATCGGCATTCTCGTGCAGCTCGACAAAGAAGGGCTGATTATCCAGAGAGTGATGGCGGGAACGCCCGCCGCGGAAGCGGGTCTCGAGCCGGGAGACGTGATCATCGAGGTCAACGGCAAGAAGCCAGAAAGCCTGGTCTCGATCATGGGCGTAGAGGGCGAACCGGTCAAGATCAAGGTGCGAAGATTCAGCGGAAAGGCTGAAGACTTCACGCTGCGGCGACGCAAGTTCTCCACCGTCCGCCCGGAGAAGCTGACCTGGGTGGACAAAGAAACGGCGGTGCTGAGCGTTTACACCTTCGACCTCACCTACAACCGCGGGCGGATCGAATCGCTGATGGAGGAGGCGGGCAAGGCCAAAAACCTCGTGCTGGACCTGCGAAACAATCCGGGCGGCGCGGTGATCAACATGTCCCATTTGCTCGGTCTATTCCTTCCCCCCGACAAGCCGATCGGCACCTTCATCAGCAAGCGCCTCGTGACGCGATATGTTGAGGAACAAAAGGGCAAACCTGACGATTTGGCGAAGATCGCCGAGTGGTCGTCGCAGAAAGTCCGGCCATATCGAGGGAAGGTCGGCGCTTTCTCCGGCCGGGTAGCCGTTCTCATCAACAGCTTTTCCGGTAGCGCGGCCGAGATCGCGGCCCAGGCCCTTCGCGAGGAACTCGACGCCCCCGTGATCGGGGAGAAGTCGGCTGGGATGGTGCTCGTTTCGATGATCGCGCCTTTGCCTCACGACTTCCAGATTCAATATCCGGTGACCGATTACGTCTCGGCCCAAGGCGTTCGCCTCGAGGGCAAGGGCGTGGTTCCCGACCTGCAGGCTCAAGACGCCCGCGTCCAGCGGTCAGACCTTGCCGACATCCCGCTTGAAAAAGCTGTGGCCCTGCTGCACCGCTATCAGACGGAGCATGAGGGCCTCGGCACTGGGGTCGCGATTCACTAACCGCCCCGAAACAGGCGGGCATCCAGGGGTCGGCCGATCGAGCGGTAAGAATAGCTCACCTCGGCAGACGCGACTGGCTTTGCCGATTCAGACAGGTTTGTCGAGGAGATCTTCACCATAAGATGATCTCGTCGCCTGATGATGATGGTCAGGCGCACCGGAACCGAGGTGGCTTCGACGAAATCGCACATCTCGCCCCCGACCGACCCATGGCCGACCAAACGAACGCTCGCCTCGCCCGGCGTGAGCTCGCGCACCGGGTTCTGTCGGTACGCCCAGTGCCGGAGAAAGGGATGGACGCGGAAACCCTCGCTCGCCACGACATCGGGAATTTTCCTTCGATCCACGGCTTGGGTTCGGTTGCGATTGCCGTGCCAGATCCTAAGGGTCCGTCCGTCGTAAGCCCACTTTAGGCCAGCGGTTTCCTCGCGAGCCCGCTTGCCCTCCATCCAGATCCCGGAGCGAATGCCACCGCTGGCCGCATCGAAGCAGACCGATTGCAGACCTGCATAGGCTCCGATAGCGGCAAGCCAGATTTGGCGGACCCTTTGGTCGGCGAACTTTGGCAAATGCTCTTCGGCGTCGAGCGCGGCCACTCTACGGGCGCCCTTTGGCAGGCTCAGGGCAAGTCTCCGGGGCCCGGGGGAGAAGTGGTAGCGCCACTCGGTGAAGCTGGCGCCTTGTTCGGTGCGCAGCGACTTGATGAGCCGGGTGCGCGCGTCGAATCGGGCGACCGTGTGGGTGCCGGCCTTGAGACTGCGAAACGAGAGGTCGCCTCCTTCACGCCCAATCTTCGAACCAGAGAGAAGGCTGGAAAGTCTGGCCGGCGCGAGCAGGACCATCGCGCAGTCCTCGACCGTGCCCGCCGCACTGAGTCTCGAGGCGGTGGGGCCGGACCGATCGACGGCGCGAACGACATAGCGTTGGGTGACGCCGTCGAAAGTCGTCGCTTGGGCGCCGTCGATGAATACGATCCGGTCGTATGGCGGACGCCCGCGCACGCCGGGAAGCCGGACTCGGTAGCGGATCGCGGAGCCTTTCGTCGCCAGTTCGATTCGACTCGTCAGGACCCGGCTCCGAACCCCGACCCGAAGCTCGATCTGCGCCGTTCCCGCCGCCGACCGGGCTCGAAGCGCCTTCTCGCAAAGATCGAGCTCGCTAGCGCCGCCCTGGGCGGCGGCCAGCAGCCCAAGAGCGGTCAAGCTCAAGCGCCCATCTCCAAATAGGCTTGGAATAGGGCGGTAGTTGCCTTTTCGCCGTCGCCACGATCCTCCAAGGTCTTGAGAAGCCGGTCGACAAGGGCGGCGCCCGGCAACGCCGCATCGACCTCCAGCGCGGACTTGAGGCAGTAGGCGAGGTCCTTGCGCTGGTTTTTGATGCTGAAGCCCGGAGTCCAATCCCCGGCGAGAATCTTGGGGCCGTAGGTGTCGAACGCCCAACTACCGGCGGCGCCGCCGCCGATCAGGTCCTTAGCCTGGGCCAGTTCGAGCCCCGCCTTCTTGGCGAACGCGAGCGATTCGCAAAGGCCGAGCACCGAGCCCGCAACCGCGATCTGGTTGGCCATCTTCATCATCTGGCCGCTGCCGGTGGGGCCGACGCGCTCCGCCCGCTTGGCGTAAGCCTGCAGATACGGCATGGCGTCGCTGACGTCCGCCTCATCGCCGCCGCAGAAGATGGTGAGCTGGCCGCGCTGGGCGCCGACGCTCCCGCCGGTCAGGGGCGCGTCGACGAAGCGGAGCCCCTTGCTCTTGAGTGCATTGGCGATGGCCTTTGTCGCCGCCGGCTCGATGGTCGAGTGGTCGACGATGAGGGTGCCCGGCTTGGCCCCCTTGGCGATCGCGCCAACGCACTCGCGCACGTCCTCGGTGCGGTTGACGCATAGGCAGATCACGTCGCACTCCCGACCCAACTCCTCGAGGCTGCCCGCGATTCGCGCGCCCACTTCGGCGAGGGGCCGAGCCCGGTCGGGGCTCCGGTTCCATACGGTCACATCGTGACCGGCGGCGAGCAGGTGCCCCGCCATCGGCCCACCCATGGTCCCGAGGCCGACGAATCCAATTCGCTTTGGCATGAGACGAGCCTACCAGGGGTGCGTGCCTTGACTGGAAGCGCTGATCACTGGGCCACGCCGTCGTCGCGCCCATCGGCAGCCACCTCGTGCGTGGAGGGACCTTGAATGACGACGCGGTCGCGCCGAATGAGTTCGCGAAACGTCGGGCTGGTCGTGGCCCAATCAACCACGTCCACCTTGAACGGGAGTAAGGACTCCGAGAAGGACTCCGCTAGCGAGGCGCTCAGAGACAGGCCCAGTGGCTCATCGCCGATGACCGCGAGATCGAGGTCCGAGTACTCCTTGGCCGTGCCCATGGCTCGCGAGCCGAAGGCCCAGACCTCCTTGTCGTGCACTTGTTCAGCCAGAATCTGGGCGACGATCAGCCAATGCTCGGGCTTGAGGTCAATCGGCGGCTTTTGCATCGTTGAGCCTTTCCGCCAGCCGATCCCGTAGAAAGCGGACCTCATCCAAGAATGTGGGAATCCCGCTCACCACCTCCAGCGCGATGGCTTCATCGTAGGTGTGGCTAGTCTTGCCGCGCATCTCGCGGTAGCGCCGCCAGTCGCTCCACTCGCCCCGCTGTAGGCCCTGCTCGTTTCCCGTCCGAATTAGGTCCTGGAACGGCATCGCATCCACCTCGACCGGGCTTGCGGCCGACATCTCCAGGTATCGCTTGAGCATCTTGTGGGCGAGTTCGTAGGTGAATTCGAAGCGCTGGATCAGACCATCGCGAAGCTGCGTATCACCCGGCTCGCCCTGGTATCGCGCCAGTCCTTCCTCGAGCCTCCCGACAGCCTGAGTAAAGGACGTGATGTCGAGTTTCATCGGGCCGCCCCCACAGCCCGCGCAAGCCGCGCCGCCATGCGCGCGGGGCCGAGGGCGGACATCAACTCGAACAGCCCCGGGCCGACGGTGCGGCCCGTCAGGGCGACCCGCAACGGATGCACTACCGGCCCCAGCTTCTCAAGACCCTGCTTTTCAGCATAGCCCCGCACGGCTGCCTCGCACTCCTCCACGCTCAGGGCACTCATTCCCGTGGCCCAAGCCAAGAAATGGGCGAGCAAGACGGGCACGTGGGGTTGGGTCAGCCACTTCTCCACCGCCTTGGCATCCATCGGCGGCTCGTCCTGAAAAAAGAACGCGGTCGCCTCCCCGAACTCGGAAAGCGTGTGCACTCGCCCTTGCTCCATAGCAAGCGCCTTGGTTGCCAGCGCCGCACCTTCCTCCAGCCCCACGGCGAGCGACGACAGCCCATCCCACACTTCGCGGCGGCCCTGCTCGAGCGCGTCGTCCGCCTCCGCCTCGCGCAGGAAATAGGCCTTCGTTCCCGGCTCGGCCAGATAGGCGCGCAGACTCGCCGCAAGCCGGTGGGGCGCCATCTCCCGAATGTAGTGGCCGTTCATCCAGCGCAGCTTCTCCAGATCGAACACGCCGGGCGAGGGCTGCAAGCCGGGGAGGTCGAACGCTTCGATAAGCTCTTGAATCGACATGATCTCGCGATCACCGCCCGGCGACCAGCCGATCAGGGCGATGAGGTTGAGCAACGCCTCGGGCAGGTACCCGTCTGCGCGATAGTCGGCCACCCGGGTGTCGCCCTGCCGCTTGCTGAGCTTCTTGCCATCCTTGCCCTTGATCACCGGGCAATGAACGAAGATCGGGCGCTCCCACCCGAAGGCGTCGAACAGGGCGGCGTGCTTGGGGGCGGACGAAATCCATTCCTCGCCCCGCATTATGTGAGTAATGCCCATCAGGTGGTCGTCCACCATCGCGGCGAAGTGGTAAGTGGGCATGCCGTCCGCCTTGATGAGCACGGGGTCGTCGACCGTGTCCGAATTCCATTCGATCCGGCCCCGGATGGCGTCGTCGATCGCGATCGTGACGCCGCGCGGCACCCTCTGGCGGATAACAAACGGCTTGCCCGCCCGTTCGGCGTCTTCCGCCTGTGATGGCGCGGCGTCTCGCCACAGCCCGCCGAAATAGCCCACCGGCTGCCGGTTCACCTGCTGAAACTCGCGCATCTCCACGAGCTCTTCGGGGGTCTCGAAGGCCTTGTAGGCGTGGCCCAGCTTCAAGAACTCGTCGATCCAGCGCGCGTAGATGCCCGCTTCCTTGCGTTCGCTCTGCCGGTAGGGAGCGTGCGGCCCCCCGACGTGCGGCCCTTCGTCGTAGTCGATGCCCACCCAGTGCAGGTTGTCGATGAAGTCCTGCTCCGCCTCGGCGGAATAGCGCGCGCGGTCGGTGTCCTCGATGCGCAGGATGTTCGCGCCCTTGTGGTGGCGGGCGAACAGATGCTTGAACAGGGCGTCGCGAAGGGAGCCGACGTGCAGGCTTCCCGTTGGGCTGGGGGCAAATCGAACTCGGACCGACATCGACACGGAGTGTACCAACCGACCCCGAACTCGAACCTTGAGGAAATCGACCTTCGCCTGCATCCCTTGGCGAGGTCATACTGTGTGAGTATTAGGCCCCGCGGACGCGGGGTTTTCGGGGCACGTCTTGGCGGAGTGGTTTTACATCGGGCACTACGGGCAGCTGGGCCCCCTGACCCGCGAGCAGATGGAAGAGCTGATCGCGGGCGGCGTCATTGAGCGCGAGACCTATGTCTGGAAGGCGGGCATGAGCGACTGGCTTACCGCCGATCGCGTCGCCGAACTGGGCGGGCTATTCATCAAGGCCGACCCGTTTGCAGCGCCGCCGCCGCCACCCGCACCCAACGTGCCAACCCGTTTCCGAGCCGATCGACATGCGCCGATCACGACGCAGCCCGGGTCGATGCTGTATTCCGGCCCGCGGAGCGACAAGAGCCGGTTGCTGGCGGGGCTCCTCAACATTCTGCTCCCTTTTGGCGTCGGGCGCATGTATCTGGGCTACGCGGCGGTGGGGGTGCTGCAGATGGTTCTGGCCCTGTGCGGCGTTGGCGTGCTGTGGTCATTCTTCGATGGGATCATCATTCTCGCCGGAGGCGTGCGGTTTGATGGCTACGGGCGGGTGATGTCGGATTGACATTGGCCGAAGAGCATGGCGCAAGCTAAACGTCCTATGGCTAGATTGAAGGCTCGCCTCGTTTCCCTGTTGATGACGCTTATGGCCCTGGTCGCCTTGGCGCCAGCCCAAACGTACACGCCTAAGGCGGGCGAAACCGTGCTCAAGCTCGTGATCGCCGAGCGCGGCAACATCTTCGTGACGCTGTACACAAAGGAAGCGCCCAAGACCACGGCCCGCCTACTCGAGCTCGTCAAGAGCGGTTTTTACGCAGGCCAGCGATTCCACAAGGTCGTGCGCACGCCTCGGCCGTTCATCGCCCAGGTCGGCGATCCCAATTCGATCAAGCTCGCGCCCGACGATCCCCTGCTTGGGTCGACCGGCACCGGCATCCGAATTCCCTACGAGGAGACCCACCACACGCACGACGAAGGCGCGGTCTCGCTTGCCACTCTGGGCACCGACAAGGATTCGGGCGATTGCCAGTTCTTCTTCGTGCTCGGGGCGGCCCACTTCCTGGATGGGCACTACACGGTGTTCGGCAAGGTTGTCGCGGGGCTGGATGTGATGCGCGCCCTGCAGCGGGGCGACCACGTTCAGACCGCGACCATCCTGAAGGGCTGAGACCCCAGCCGCGAGGCAGCTATAATCCGAGCCGTGCGGCTCGCCAAGGCTCTCTTCTTGCGCCTCCTCTTCGGCCTGCTGAGCCTGCTCTTCATCTCGTTCGTCACATTCGTCGCCAATGAGGCGGCCCCCGGCGACGCGGCGCTCGTGCTCGCGGGCGAAAAGGCCTCGCCCGAGACGATCGCGCGCATCCGCCACAACCTAGGGCTCGACCAGCCGTGGCCCGCCCGCTACGTTCGCTACGTCGGCCATGCGGCGAGGGGCGATTTCGGCACCAGCTACTACGGCATCAAGGAGCCGGTGAGCGACATCCTTGCCCGCAACCTGCCGATGACGATTCGGCTCGCCACCTCGGCGATACTGCTCGCTTCGATCATCGGCATCCTGCTCGGCACGCTCGCGGGGCTGTATCACAACCGCTTTGCCGACCGCTCGGTGCTGATCTTCTCCACGCTTGGGGTCACTCTGCCCAATTTTGTGTTGGGTCCGCTGTTCGTATACATCTTTTCGCTCCAGCTCAACCGCCTCCCCCAAACTTGGTCCTACGATCGGCCCTTGCCCGACTGGATGTATCTGATCATGCCGGTGGCCCTGCTGGCGATGCGCCCCACCGCCCTTCTCACCCGGCTCACCCGCGCAAGCATGATCGACACCCTCCAGCAGGAGTTCATCCGAACCGCGACCGCGAAGGGCGTGCCGCGCGGCCGGCTCGTCTTCCGCCATGCCTTGCGAAACGCCATCCTGCCCTCGATTACCGCCATCGGCACCAGTTGCGGCTACCTGCTGACCGGCTCGTTCGTCGTGGAGCGGTTCTTCATCCTTCCCGGCATCGGGCGTGAGACGATCGAGGCGATCCAGCAAGGAAACCTGCCCGTGATCCAGGCCTGCGTGTTCGTGACGGGCGCGATGTTCATCGGGATCAATCTGCTCGTCGACCTGATCCTGCCGATGCTCGATCCGCGCATCCGGGAGTCGCAGGTATGAAACGGTTTCGGCGCGACTCTCTCCTCTGGGTTGGAGCCGGCTACCTGGTTCTGCTGGCTCTGGTGGCGCTCTTTGCCCCCACATTGCGCTATGGCTACCTCAACCAAGCAGCCATGCCCCTGCTTCACGCATCGGGGGCGCATTGGATGGGCACCGACGAATTGGGGCGCGACGTGTTCGAGCGAATCGCCTACGGGGCCCGCATATCCCTGGAGGTCGGGTTGTCGGTCCAGGCGATCAGCCTATTTTTCGGCGTGCTTGTCGGATCCCTCGGAGAATTCGCTCCCAAGTGGATCGGCATGCCGCTCATGCGGCTGACCGACGGCATGTTCGCGTTCCCCGACATCCTGCTAGCGATTCTGCTCATCGGCGTGATCGGGATGGGCAAGACGCCGGTAATCGTGGCGCTTTCGATCACCGCCTGGCCCTCGGTGGCGCGGCTGGTGAAGACCCAGATCGCGTCTCTGCGAGATCGGGAGTTCGTGGTCGCATCGCGCGCGATGGGCGCGAGCGTGTTCGCGGTCGTGACGAAGCACATCTTGCCCCAGCTTTGGGGCATTTTGCTCGCGGTGAGCATGGTCGATCTGGCGGGCACGATTCTGGCCGAGAGCACGCTTAGCTTTCTCGGCGTCGGGGTCCAGGCGCCCGAGCCAAGCTGGGGCAGCATGATCGACCACGCGCGGGCCGAACTGCAGTCGGAGCCAATGCAGATCGTCTGGCCCTGCCTTGTGTTGAGCCTAACGATCTTCGCTCTGAACTTCGTGGGCGAGGGGCTGCGCGCCGCCGTCGATCCCAAGAGCGGCTAGTCCTTGGGCTGCTTGGCGAGGATCAGATCGATCGCTTTTCGCAGTTGGGGATCGTGCTTTGAATCGCCAATCTTGATGTCGGGGTCGTCGGGGTCGGGCACGAATTTGATGTCGGGCTGCAGGCCGCCGCTTATGTATAGCCCGTCCTCGTCGACCCGCCGGCCGATGTCGACGCCGCTGGGCAGGAAGTAGCGCGCGATCGTCACCTTGGCGCTCGATCCGTCGCGAAGGCTGAAGATATTCTGAACCGATGCCTTGCCGTAGGTGTGCTCACCGACGATCGTCGCAAGGCGATAGTCGTGCAGCACTCCGGCGAAGATTTCGGCGGCGCTTGCGGTGTCCTCGTTCACGAGCACGATGATGGGCACGCCGAGGCCGTCGCTGCGGTAGCCGCTAAAGGTGCGCGCAACTTCTTCCGCGCCATCGCGGGAGCGCATCTTCACGACCAGCTTGTCCTCCACGAACCGCGAGAGCATCTCGACGGTGGACTGGAGCAGACCGCCGGGGTTGCCCCTCAGATCGATTACGAGCCCGCGCAGGTCCTCCTTTTCGAGGCTGGCCAGTTCATGGTCGAATTGGTCGGGCGTGTTCTCCGCGAACTGATAGATCACCATCAATCCCACGTGCGAATCCGCGAAGTACTGCGACTCGATGGTTGGGGCGACGATCCGCGCTCGCTTGATGGAGAGCACGACCGGCTTGGCCGAGCCGGGCTTGATCACGGTGAGCTTGACGATCTTGCCCTCTTCGCCGCGGACCATCGCGACGATCTCGTCCACATCTTTGCCCGCAACCGGCTTGCCGTCCACGCCCGTGATGACGTCGCCCTTGCGAAGTCCGGCCCGATACGCCGGAGTTCCCTCGAAAACCTTGTCGACCCTCGTTCCAAGGGGATCTCGCGCAAGTTTCGCTCCGATGCCGACCAGGGTGCCTTGCGTGTCCTCGGCGAACGCGCGAGCGGCCTCTTGGGGAAGGAACAGCGTGTGGGGATCGCCCAGCGCCGCCATCATGCCGCCCATGCCCGCGTATTTAAGCGTCTTCGGCTCGACCGGTCGGATGTAGTCGCTCGTGATGCGGTTGTAGGCGTTGCGGAACACGGCGTCCGCTGCTTGCGAAGTGGTTCGCGCACGTCCGAAGAGCTCGGACAGCGCGCCAACCGAGGGCCACGCGCCGCTGCGGACGTCACGCCAGCCAAAGCCAAATATGAAGCTCACCGCGAGCAAAAGCGAGGTCGAGATCGCGAATTTCGCCCGTCTCACTTGGACACCGCCTTGGCCGTCCTGGCCACCGGCGCGGACATCGAATACTTCCCAACCACCAACGTGTACCCACCGCCATCGTCAACCGGCTGGGTCTCGATCACGCGCCGATCTCCGCCCGTGCCCGGGCCGAGTATGCGCGCGACGCCCTTGCTCTTGAGCGCAAGCGCGAATACCTCAGCCGGGCCGCGCGTGGTGGCATCGACGATCAGGTTGAGGGCTAGGCCCGGGCGCCCCTCGCTCACACGTAGAATGCGGGGCTTGCGCTTGCGGTCGTCGTTCACAAGCCCGTACTCACTCGCGGGCGCCACGGCTGCCAAACATTCGCGCATCGTTTCAAAATCGCCGATCACGTTGTTTCGAAGGTCGATCGTGAGCGACTTGCGGCTCGCCACGATGTCCCTAAGACGGGAAGCCGCGTCGCCCGTGAAGCTCAAGCCGCTCAGTGTCTCCCCTTCCATCGCGAAACTGGGGACCGAGGTCGCCTGCTTCGTCAACTTCACACGATAGAATGGCGCCCGGTCGGTAGGCCGCGTCAGTAGCGCGAGATCGCCTTGCGCAGCGGACTCGGCCTGCCTTCCCCGCTCTAACACCAAGTCCACGCTCTCGCTCTCCCCGAGCAGCAGCCGCGACATCACGCGCATCGGCATGATCCGGCGCTCGAACCGCAAGCGCAAGGCACGGTGCGCCTGCCGGTACATATCGCCAGCACTGGCCGGCTTGGAGATCATCGCGGACTGAATTCTGCGGAACGCACTGATCTCGCTTGCGCATATGGACCATCGGTCGCCGACATAGGCGACGCGATCGCCGGACTTGACCCCAGCCTTGTCGGCCGGGCCGCCGGGCACGACCATCGCGACCGTCACCACCGGCATCTTCACGCTTGAGTCGATGCTCGCTGACTCTTCGTCGCCGTCGGCGCTAACGCTGTCTGAAGTCTTGACTTCGGCGGTGGTTCGCTTCTGTTTGGCCCGCCAACCGTCTTCCGAGGTTAGCGCGAGCCACACGCCGATGCCCTCGAATTTGCCTTCCTGAGCGTTCTTGTAAGCCCGGAAGAGGTCCTTGTCCATGAACACCGATTGAGGGTCGCCAAGGCTTGCAACCATACCCCGCACCGCGCCATTGGCAAGCTTGCGCTCGTCGGCGATCGGGTCGACGAATTCCTTCTCGAGCAGCCGCGCCATCTCGCGAAAATAGTCGACCTCGCCGATCTCCAACTCTTTGTCGGTGGAGGCGAGCAGGCCATCCATGGTCGCACGCGCGATCGGATGCTCCACACGGGTGCGCGCCGAGTTGCCGGCCACAAAAGCGAACAGCACTGCCCCGATTGCGAGCGCGGTCACCGTCGCGCTACGCCGGGGAGAGATCAAGACCTCACCGCCTGCATGCCGGGCATCGGGTGATCCAACTCCTCGACCCGGCGCTCGTGGCGCGGGTCTTGATCCTCATCCGTGTTCAAAAAGGACTCCAAAATCGCCTCTTGATTTTCCTCTTCCAGAGTGCGCGCGCCAAGGCAAAGCACGTTCGCGTGGTTATGGGATCGCGCCGCTCGCGCCATCAGCACATCCGTGCAGTTGGCGGCGCGAATGCCGATGTAGCGGTTGGCCCGGATGGCCATGCCTATGCCGGTCCCACAAATCAGCACGCCATACTCCGCCGCGCCAGCGCGGATCTTCGCCACCGCCTGGTCCGCGGCGAGGGGATAATCGTAGGCCATGGCGGTTGGCGCTCCAACCTCGAACACCTCGTGGCCGCGCCGCCGCAGCCAGCTCACGAGATGCACGCGTGCGGAAACCCCCGCGTGGTCTGCGCCGACTACGATCCTCATTCGCCCCCCTTCGCGCGGCGGGCGACGTCGGGATCGAGGCTGTCGCGCAAGAGCGCGAGCGTTTCGTCGGGCAGCGGCAAGCTCCGTGCCCTGCTCAAATCGAGAAGAGCGGCTTGAACCCACGGATGGCGATCTTTCAGCACGTTTCCAATCTCTTCCAGAGATACTACGCCTTGTAGGACGGTAAACGCGCGCAATGCGGCAGCCCTGACCTCCGGATCGGGGTCGGCGACCGCGATCCGAAGCGCGCCGCGATGGGCTTCGGACGGTTTGTCCGCGAATAGCTTCAGCAACTCGAGGCGCACGCCCCGGCCGTCGTCGCGGATTCCGCGATAGCCTTCGCGCCGGAAGTTCTCCTTATCGCTGCCGATCAGCTTCGCATAGGCGGCGGCTCGAACCGCGTCGCTTGGGTCGTTGACGGCCGTCCACAAGAGGCGGTTGGCGACCAGTTCGTAGCTCGCATCGGCGCCCTGGGTTGCGGCAAGCCTAACCGCGGGATCGGTCTCTTGAAGGAAAATAAGTTCGATGATCGCGGGGTCCTTGCCCGGAAGCGCCGCGATGGCCCGCGCGGCCGCGCGTCGGGTGCGCCAGTTCCGCGAGCTAAGCAGCCCCGAAATAGGCCCCGCCAGCTTGGAATCGCCTTGCGCACTTAGCAACCGAGCGGCTACGGCGCGGGCTTCCTCGCTCGTGCCTGCTTCGAGGACGCGGCGTATCTCCGACCAAGCCTCGGAAGTGCCGAGCGCCTGCAACCCCTCGAGGGCGGCTTCTGCGGTACGCGGATCGAGATCGCGGGCCTCCTGGGCGAGCGAGGCGAAGGCCTCTTGTGCCTTGAGCGGGGCGATCGCCTTCAGAGCGTTGAGGCGCACGAGATCGGACGGATCGGTGAGCAGCTTGATGAGGCTCGCCCTCGCCTCTGGCGTACCATCGGCCGCCAGCTTCCAGGCGCTGAGGGCGCGGCCCGCCGGCTCGTTCGGGCTCGGCCCGCCTTGGATGATGGGAGTTAAGCCGCTCGCGTCGTTGCTAACCCGGAAGTCGTCGAAATCCGCTTCGATGGGCGAAAGCTCGGTTCGCTCGCTCTCAAGCGCTCTTGGTGTTGGCCCGATCTCAATGGAAGTCACCCGACCGAGGCCCGACACGTTGGCCACCACTTGTTGCCAAGCCCCATTGCGCTGAAACGCGAGAACGCGGGTCGTCTCGCTACGCGGCCCGCTCTCGGGCGCCAAGGCATCGGACCCTAGGCACAGCACCAGCGCCTTGTCCTTTCCGCGCAGCCACACCCCGATGGGGTCGCGGCTCGTACTTCGGGCCCAAAACGTCAACCTACTGGACGCGGTCGCGTCGAAGACGACGCGAGTGTCCTTCGCGACAGGCAAGGCAGTTCCGCCCGCGCGAAACGAACCGCGCTCGGAAGAGCGAAGCACCTTCCCCCGGTCGACGTCCGAAACCAAGTCGAGCGCGACGTTGGATGATCGGAAGGCGTTGCTTAGGAGAGAAAACCAGCCAGCAGCCTGTCTGTCGCTCCCGAGAGACCAAGGAGAGCCGAGCCGTTCGTGCGCCCGCCGTGCTATGAACTCGATGGACCGGTCCCACGCCATCAAGCCTGGCCACAGGGGTTCTGGAACCACGCGAGTTGCAGAGCTCGCGCCTGTCAGCGGCGAAGGCGGGGTCGAGTCCACACCGTCGCCGACCAGGATGTGAACTCGCCACTCCGCCAGGGCGCGTAGTTGGCGCTGCCAGGCAGTCAGCATGTCGATCTCGAGGGCCCCGGGCGTGGCGTTCGGCGGGGCATCCGCGACCGAGACGCTCTCCACCTCGCCGAAAGGGCGCTTAGACGCGAGCACGCCCCCGAATCCAGGGTGGACAACCATCACCCCGTGGTAGGGCCCCCGAAACACCCGGTCGTCGGGCTCGTAGCCGCCCGCGTTGACGCGAGATCTAAGCTCATCTTCCTCAAAGGCGCCTAGGTCATACTTCGAGTCGGTCAACAGCGGCGCGTCATCGACCTCGACGTCCGCCTCCACCCGCATGCGCCCGCCTGTCTCGATCGCCACCAGCCGCGCCCACCTGGCGATCGCCTCTCTCAGCTGCCGAATATCGACTGAGCTCAGGCTCGACCGGCGCTGGATGAAGAGCCCGTTCGGCAGCCGGTCCATCAGGTCCAGTCTCCGGACGATCACGATCTTTTCGCGCCAGACCAAGGCGTCTTTGCCCGGCTCGGGAGCAGAAGCAACCGGCCCCCAATCGCCCGCGGCAGGATAAAGCTTTGGAAATTCGCGGCCCTCGGCGGGGAGGTATCCCCAACCTCGCCAGGCAAGCAACTCAGCAGACGGCTCGATCGGCGCGGACGACGGGTATTTCAACGCGGCCGCGCTGCCAGCAACTTGAGGGCTCACGGGCGTGGCCAGCGCCGTCGCGATAACCAGCGCGAGAGCGAACGTCATGTCAGTCCAACACTTCGTAGAGCCGTATGTCGAGGGGGCTGGCGGCATGGCCGTCCCCCCGCGTGAATTGCAGAGACTTACTCGAGCCAAAGCCAGAGAGGTCGGCGGGGAGGCGCCGGATGAGATCGAGCACAACCTTCTTGATCTTTTCGGAGTTGGACTTGAACACTTCGAGCACGTCGTGCGCGGTCACCGCCTCCGCCCCCGCGTGAACGCCGCTGTCGTAGTCGGTGATCAGCGAAATGTTCACGACGCCCATGCCCAGCTCGTGGCAGAGATACGCCTCCGGGTACTGCGTCATGTTGATCACCTCCCAGCCCGCATCATGGAACCACTTGCTCTCCGCCTTCGATGAAAAGCGCGGTCCCTGGATAACGACAACAGTGCCCAGCTCGTGGCAGACGATGCCGTGGTCGCGGATGGTCTCGATGGCGAGCCGGCGAAGCTCGGGATCGTAGATGTCGGCGGCGGACACGTGGGTGACGATCGGGCCGTCATAGAACGTGTCGGCGCGGCCGTTCGTGCGATCCACGAACTGATCGCACACGGCGAAGCTCCCGGGTTCAAACTCCTTTTGGAGCGAGCCCGCCGCACACGGGGTGATCACGGCGCGCACCCCCAGCGAGCGCATGGCCCACACGTTGGCGCGGTAGTTGATCTTGTGGGGCGGGATGGTGTGAAATCGACCGTGGCGCGGCAAGAAAGCGACCTTGCGACCCGCGACGGTCGCGAGCGTCGCGGAATCGCTGGGCGGGCCGTACGGGGTATCGACCTTGACCTCGCGGGCGTCGGACAGCAAGCTGTAAAAGCCGGACCCGCCGAAGACGCCGATCTCCGCCCTTGCCTCCCCGGTCAAAGTGCGCCCCTGAGGATGCGGCTAGCGACGCTGATGAACACGTCGACTCTCCCACCGCGACGAAGAACCACGTCGGCGAGCATCCCCACGACGCGCCTGGTCTTGACCGCTTTGAGGCCAGCGAAGCGCCCATCCTTGAGGAACGATTCGGGCGGACCGGCGGTGATCACCACGTCCGGATTCCAGCCGATGAGGGCCTCCGCGTTCACTGACTCGAACTTCTTGCTCTTAGGACCCACGGCTTGGCCGCCGGCAAGCCGGATTTCATCCGCCTGGAAGGAATCGACCCCCGCAATCATGTGTTCGGCGCCTTGGCCGGGCATGATGAGCGCCACCCTTGGGGCAGGAATCGGCTGCTGGGACTTGGCGGCAAGGGTCGCGCTTGCGATCTTGTCGAGATACTTCGAGGCGAACGGCTCCGAGACCAGCATGCTGCCCAATCGAGCGACTTCGAGACGAAAATCATCGACCCGGTCGGCCCGGATGACGAACACCTCCGCCCCCAACTGCTTGATCTTTGCCTCGTCGGCAGGGGAATAGAGGCTCTGGTCGTAGACGATCAGGTCGGGGGCGATGCGAGCGATCCGCTCGTAGTCTGGCTTCACGCCCGCAACCACCTCGATATTGGCGGTCGAGTCAGGCGGATAGTTGCAGGCGCTCGTGCGCCCGCGCAGGAGTCGCATGGCGACCAACGAGGAGTTGATCACTTCGGTCGCGCTCGGGCTCAGGCTGATGACCTTGTTAAAGGTGCGCGACCGGCGCGTACCGCCGACGATGCGCTGGTTGCAACTTGACAGCGCCAGACAAAGGGCAAGGCACCCGAGGGCATTCAAATGGGCGCGCGCAGATCGCATGGTGGCCAAGGCTATGCCCAGACGACAAGCGGGCATGCGACGCACCTCTTGCAAGCCGCTGCCGAGGGGTCTGGCTTAAAGACCCCTCGGCGGCTTAGTCTACTTTCGGCTAGTCCTCCCCCTTGCCGACATCGATCTTCCGACGGGCCTTCGCAGCATTACTAGCCGCCTTTGTATCCATGAGCTTCACGCCCTTACCCGGATCATCCTCTTTGGCTGATCCGCATCCGCTGAGCGCGAACGAAACCGCGAAACCTAGCAGAGCGATAATGATGGCTTTGTGTTTCAATTCAGACCCCTTAGCACCGTTTCCTGTGTGTGGCGACGTCGCCGCCACGCCGTAGTGTATGCGATTTTCTAGGAATTTGTCGATGTTTCGCGAAAAAAGACCGGCGGCCCCCAAGAGGGGCCGCCGGATTTTTCAGTAACCAGCTTGAGACTTACTTGTCCATTGCGTAGTACTTCTCGAACCAGCAACTGTTCTCGTCCTGGATCTCGTACCGCTCCGGGTTTCTCGGAACGTACTGAGAGTGGCTGTCAAGGAACGTGAGGTTGCCGCCGCTGTTCTTGTGGCGGTACTGAGCTTCGCATCCGAACGCGCCGCCGATGCGCCGCTGGAAGTTCGCAGACCCGAAGATGTTGGTCGTCTTCTGCTGCAGAACGTTCATGAAGGCATCGCCGTCGCACGCAGTCCGCGCGGTCTCAACCGCTTCTGAGATGTGCCGATTGATGTAATTGGCCGTCTCACGAAGCTTGCCCGACGTCTGCCAGGCATCCTGCCATCCGCTGCCTGGATAGTGCAGGTAAGCCTGCGCCGGATCGGTCGAGCAGAAGAACCCGTTCTGGAAGCCAGCGGGCGTTTGGCCGGTGACTGGGTCCGTGAACTTGGCGTACGTGGTCCCGGGGATGTTGCCCCACAGCTGGAATGGCCAACCGTAGTGCGAACCGTAACCGGCAACGACGCCATTTGTGTTGTAGTTGACGTCGCCAGGGACGTACGGGAAGTTCGGGTCGCCGCTGATGTTCGAACCAGATCCGGGCGAACCGTTGCCGTCGCAACCGGCGTCGTCCATCGCTCTCATGAGGTTGGCCTCAGCGAACGACGGGCAGAACAGGATTCCGCGGTTCTTGATGTAGGGCTGAAGCGTGTTCGGGGCCCAACCAATAACCTGCGCGTCGAGCGTCGCGATCGTGAGGATCGTGCTCGCCAAGGTGGTCGTGTTGATCTGGCGGCGGATGTGCTCCACCGTGAACGCCGTGACTGAGTCGTCGTTGTCCGATGCATACAACTGCATGGCCAGACCGATCGATCGCGTGTTCAGGAGACAACTGGTCGACTTCGCGGCTTCCTTCGCCTGGGCGAAGACCGGGAAGAGAATGGCTGCAAGGATCGCGATGATCGCGATAACCACAAGCAACTCAATTAGAGTGAAAGCATGTCTACGCAAAATAGACCTCCCAAGATACAGGCTATGAGTTCGTCCTCAGCAAAGCCTCGGACGGATGACTGAAACCCAGTCCTACTATAGCAAGAAATCGTGCCAAGCGCAAGACGCCAGGCGAAAAACCGACAAAAAAGCCGGACCCCCAGTAAGGGGCTCAACAAAAACCAGTCTAATTACCGGGTGCAGGGTCAACGCGTTGCCAAGCCATCGCCCTACAAAACCGTAGAGTATCATAGCCTAAGCCGCAGGGGTATAGCTCAGCTGGTAGAGCAGCGGTCTCCAAAACCGCAGGTCGCGGGTTCGAATCCTGCTGCCCCTGCCAGATCCAACCCCGCTCGAGCCGAAGCTGTTGACCATTGCATTTGGCCAAGCTGGCAACCATGGACGCCAAAACCCCGGATGCGAGCGATTCCAACCGCTCGTTCGCCGAGAGCTTCGCCGCCGCCTCGCTGGCGCGAGATCGGTCGGCATCCAGGTTGGAGTCGATCGTCCGCAAGATCGACTTGATAGCCGATGCCGACATCGTTAGGCGCCAGTCGTCAGGCTCCCCCGCGTGCAAGGCGGGATGCGACGCCTGCTGCCATCGGGTCGTGCCGGTTACCCTGCTCGAGGCTTTTCGCATCGCAGCTCGGATTCGAGAATCCGACCACGCACCGTTGGCCGGGCGCATCAAGATCTATCGCAAGGAAACGGCTCCATTCCGCCCAGGCCGCGAGCACGAGGCTCGGGCGGCATGCCCGCTCCTGGTTGACGGGCTCTGCTCCGCTTACGACGCGAGGCCCCTCTTCTGCAGGGGTCTCAGTTCGTTCGACGCCTCGGCATGCGCCTTATGGCGCGATCGACAAGAGGCGCAGATTCCGGAAGTCCCGGGTCAGATGGCGGCCGCGCGTGGCGTGGCGACTGGCCTCCGCGCGGCCCTCCAAGCCGCCAAGCTCGATAGCGGGCTGTTTGACCTCGGGCTTGTTTTGGAGGCGATTCTAAGCGACCCCACACTCGGCAAGCGCTATGTCGAGGGCGCGACCGGCCCGAAGGAGGCGATCCTCGATGAACATATATGGCGGGACTCAGTGGATGCGCCGGCCACGACCGCCGAAGAAAGGCGTCCTGCACGTCCCGCCCTGCGGACGCTGCCTGGCGACCCCACTGGCTACCCCGATCCCCACCCAAGGCAAACTCGTTGGTCGAGCTTGTGTGACCGAGGTCAGTTCGAGAACGCCTTTAAGACCCTTACCCCACCTCGTGGAGATGCGGAGAGGCTTCTGCGAATGCGCGCTCCCGCCGCGTGTGCAAGCGAGGACGAGATCGACATGTGGCATGACCGCTTCGCATCCGCAACGGAGGAGTTGGGACAAGTACGGGGCGATGCATCGGCGCTATTCGATGCTCTGCGCCTTTTTCACACCGCCGCGCTTGGCTATCATGGTCGCGACGTGCGGCCCCTTCTCGAGCCGATGGGCCCGGTCATCTGCCGGCGGATCGCTCAGCACTCCGTCCCCGACCTTTGCGAGCCGATCGAACCCCGCAAGCCGGAGGGCAAGCTGCGCGTCGGCCACATCAGCCTCAATATGACCCACTCCCACAGTTCGCTCTGGGCCAGGGGCTGGATCGCGAATCACGGCGAGGATGTCGAAACCTATGCTTTCAACCTGAGCCTGGCGCCCGACGAGACGAGCTCCGAGTGGGAGCGACTGGCCGACCACTACTTCCATCTTCCCGGCCGCGTGCCGCCCGCCGCCCGCTTCATCAAGGATCTCAAACTCGATGTCCTGATCTACACCGATATCGGCCTGACCGGCGTCAACACGCAGTTCGCCGCCCTCCGGCTGGCGCCGATCCAGTGCACCGCATGGGGATATCCCGCCACGAGCGGACTGCCGACGATCGATTACTATCTGTCGTCCGACTTGATGGAACCGAAGGGTTCGGAGGCGCATTACACGGAGCGTCTCGTGCGCCTTCCCGGGAGCGGACTGTGCTACTGGCGGCCTTCCGTTCAACCTTCGTCAAAGAGCCGCGAGGAACTTGGACTGCCCGCTAGCGGACCGATCCTGCTCTGCGCACAGCATCCTACCAAGTTCATACCCAAGCATGACTGGATACTCAAAGTCATATCCGACCGAGCCGGGGCGCCCATGCACTTCGTTGAATCGCCGCTGGCGTACGTCAACGATGTTGTTCGCCGACGCTTCGAAGCCATCGGTCTTAGGGCTCTCTGGCTGCCAAGAGCCGAGCAACCGGACTACCTGCGCCTGCTCCAATTGGCCGACGTGTGCCTGGACTCGCCCGGTTGGAGTGGAGGAAACACGACCATCGACACGCTCATGATGGGGACTCCGCTGGTGACCGTGCCTGGAGAGTTCATGAGGGGAAACCACTCGGTCGCTTTCCTGCAGATCGCCGGTGCTCCCGGCCTGATTGCGAAGGACCTGGATGATTTCGTCGACCTCGCGTGCGACCGAGGCCGTCAGCAACGGTCGATGACGAGCCTGGCCGTCGACGCGTTGTTCGACGATCTGGCGCCAATTGAGGCGATGGATGAGCTCTTCCTTACGGTGACAAGCAAATGAGCGAGGGCCCTGCCCGCTTTGCCCAAAGCTTCGCGGAGACGTCGCTTGCCCGCGATCACTCGACTAAGCGGCTCGAGTCCATCGTCCGCAAGCTGGACATGATCGCCGACAAGGAGATCTCCACCCGGCAACGGGGCCGCGCGCCGGCTTGCAAAGCAGGCTGCGACGCTTGCTGCCACCGGACCGTGCCGGTGAGTCTTCCGGAGGCAATAGGCATAGCCTCACAGGTGGGCAAGAAGGACGACTCGGCGCTTCGCGAGAGGATAAAGCTATACCGAGCGCGCACCGCCCCGTTTCGGGCACACGAGCAGGAGGCCAGGGTCGCCTGTCCGCTTCTAGCGGACGGATTGTGCACCGTTTATGACGCCCGACCCCTGTTTTGCCGCGGGCTGAGTTCCTTCGATGCGGGGGCCTGTGCCTCATGGCGCGATGGAGACGAGGTGTCGATCCCCAAAGTCCCGGGCCAAATGGCGGTCGCGAGGGAGTTGCAAGATGGTTTGCGATCGGCCCTTGAAAGGGCCCGACTCCCGCACGGCCTGTACGACCTGGGCCTCGCTCTCGGAGCGCTTCTGGAAGATCGCGAGCTAGCCGAACGATGCACGGCCGACAAGCTTCTCCTGGGACATGCGGAGTTGACCGACGACCTCTGGCCTGCGTCGGACAAGAGCGCGATCCCACCGGGCCCGCCGACTGACGCACAGGAAAACCCCACGCCCCGTTCTTTGCCCGGCGATCCGACAGGCCGCCTACCCGTCGATCCGCTACTCAAGCGGTTCCATCGCCTATGCAACCGGTCACGGTTTGAGGAAGCAAACGAACTCTTGCGACAGGGCGGAAAGGACGCCTACAAGCTCTTGCGCGCCTGGGCGCCCCTCGCATATCGGTCTGAGGCGGATATCGACCTTTGGCGCGACCGCTTCCTCGAGGCCGTCGATCAGCTCGAACACTCCCAATTCGATCCCAAGGAGGTATTCGACGCGATCGAGTGGTTCAACACCTTCGCCATCGCGTACCAGGCTCGCGATGTGCGACCCCTGGTCGAACCTCTCGGGCGAATTCTTTGCGAGAAGATCACGGCAAGAGCCGTGCCCGATCTGGCCGAACCCATCGAGCCCCGAAAGCCCGCGGGCAAACGGCGCGTGGGTTACATCAGCTTCTACCTAAGAAATTCGCATGGCTCGAAATGGGCGCGCGGCTGGATCGAGAACCACGGCGACGAGATCGAAACTTACGCCTTTAACCTCAACCGGGTGTCCGACGAGATCAGCCGCGACTGGGAGCGGCTGGCCGACCACTACTACCATTTGCCGGGCAGGGTGCCGGCCGCGGCGAGGTTCATCAAGGACCTCAAACTCGACGCTCTGATCTTCACCGATATCGGCATGGCCGGTCCCAACTACCAATTCGGTTCCATGCGACTTGCGCCGGTCCAGTGCACCGCCTGGGGCCACCCGGTCACGAGCGGGCTGCCGACCATCGACTACTACCTTTCTTCCGACCTGATGGAGCCTGCCGGCGCAGAGGCGCACTACACCGAGCGATTGGTGCGGCTACCCGGCAGCGGGCTGTGTTACCCTGCAATCGACGCGGCCCCGACCGGCAAAACACGCTCCGACCTCGGCCTGCCCGATACTGGGCCGATCGTGCTGATGGTGCAAAACCTTTTCAAACTCGCACCGAAGTTCGATTGGATATTCAAGGCGATTTCCGACCGTCTTGGTTGCCCGATCGTGTTCGTTCTTTCCAGCCTAAAGTCGGCTTCCGATGTAATCCGCCGCCGACTGGACGCTACGGGCGTCAATGCCATCTGGATCGACCGGGTTGAAAAAGGCGACTACCTTCGCCTGCTGCAGTTGGCCGACGTTTCACTCGACATCCCTGAATGGAGCGGAGGCAACACCACGATCGAGACGCTCCTGCTCGGCACCCCAGTCGTCGCCATACCCGGCCAGTTTATGCGGGGCAATCACTCCGTCGCCTTTCATAAGATCGCGGGAGTTCCCGGCCTGATCGCAAAGGACTTGGACGATTACCTCGACCTCGCATGCGATTTCGACCGGCAGCGGGCAGCCATGGTGGGCGTCGACGCGGGCGCGCTGTTTCATGACAAGCGTCCGGTTCGCGCGCTCGACGAGCTTCTGTTCAAGTGGAGCGGACGATAAGCGATGCTCCCACCTGAAGCGACCGACTGGCCACCGGCCAAACCGGCCTACCGGCCACTCCTTTCCGATCCTGGCGGCGAAGCGCCGCCGAAAGATCGGATGCTCGCCCTCTTCGACCGGCTCAGCCAGCTCGATGGCCGTTACGATGACGCGATCGAATGTCTATCGGAGGGCGCTACCGTTGCCCACCGCTTGCAGCGAATCTGGACGCCTTTCAGTTATTCGAAGGATGAGGACATCGACCGATGGCGAGCTCATTTTCTGGCCGCATTGGCGGATTTCGAAACGACCGGCTACGACCCACACGAGGCGTACGATGCGCTGGCTCAAATGCACACCTTCAACGTCGCTTACCAGGGGCGC
This sequence comes from Fimbriimonas ginsengisoli, assembly GCA_016179045.1. Classification (GTDB taxonomy): domain Bacteria; phylum Armatimonadota; class Fimbriimonadia; order Fimbriimonadales; family Fimbriimonadaceae; genus JACOSL01. Next base: position 47,217 of record JACOSL010000066.1, read on the forward strand.
GACGTGCTGCCGCTGCTGAAGCCATTCGGCCAATTGGTGCATAGGGTCGCGGCCCATGTGGCGCCCGACCTCGTCGAGCCGATTGAACCGAAAGGGCGGCACGGCAAGATTCGGGTTGGCTACATCAGCCACAACCTCTTCGGCAACCACGCCTCGCGGTGGGCTCGCGGCTGGGCGAGAAGCCATGCCGACGACTTCGAGGTCTATGCCTTCAACATCGGCAACACCACCGACGAGGTGACCGCGGACTGGCAAAACATCGCGGACTACTACTACTCGATGCCTAGGCGCCCCGCCGCCGGGGCGCGTTTCATCCGCGACCTGGAACTCGATGCGCTCGTGTTCACCGACCTCGGCATGAACGGCCGCTCGTACCAATACGCCGGATTTCGTTTGGCCCCGGTCCAATGCACCGCGTGGGGGCATCCGGTGAGCAGCGGGCTTCCGACGATCGACTACTACCTGTCCTCGGACTTAATGGAGCCGCCAGGCGCCGAGGGGCATTATTCCGAATGCCTCGTACGCCTTCCCGAGAGCGGGCTGTGCTATCCACGCCCGACCGGCACTCCATCCGAGCTCGGCAGGTCTGAACTGGGCCTAACCAACAAGGGCCCTCTCGTCGTGCTCTGCCAGAACACGATGAAATTTCTTCCCCAATGGGACTTCCTTTACGCCGGGATCGCGGAGCGGCTGAGGGTGCCGCTCGTCGCGGTCGAATCCATCGTCCGTAGCGCCAACGAGGAGTTGCGGACGAGAATGCAACGTCTCGGGGTGAAGGTGGTCTGGATCCCGAGGATACGGCACAACGGACATTACCTTCGGCTTCTGCAACTAGCTGACGTTTCGCTCGATCCCCCTGGGTGGAGCGGCGGCAACACGACGATCGAGACCCTGCTCATGGGGACGCCCGTGGTCACCTTGCCCGGGGAGTTCATGCGTGGCAACCATTCAATGGCCTTTCACCAGATTGCCGGAGTGCCGGGGCTGATCGCCAAAGATCCGGAGGACTATGTGGACCTAGCCTGCGACTTCGAGCGGCAGCTGGAGGCGATGAAGGGGCTGAACCTTGACGCTCTGTTTGACGACCTGCGACCCGTGCGGGCGCTCGACGATTTCTTGCGTCAGGCCACCCGCGCCTAGCGGAACGCGACTTCGCCCGCTAGGGTGTGGAGGTCTTCTGTCGAGCGATCTCCGAGCAGCATCAGCATGCAGCCGTTCGAATTCCAAACCAGGCAGTTCGTGCCGTTGATGCGCCCGCAGCAATATTCGCCCGAGCCGAGAGGCTGCGTGCCCTCGACGCCCACCGCGCCGGGCACGACGACCAGGAGCGCATCGCCCCCGCTGTCGCGAAGATGGAGCCGTACGAGGCGCCGCCCGTCCGAGGAGCCGTATGCGCCCTCGAGGATGGAAATGCGCTGGTCGGGGAGGCTGACCGGCGATCGGCCGAGCTTTTCGGCCACAAACTTCCGGGCCTCGTCAATCGTATGAGGACGAATCAAAGCAAGAGGCGCCAAACCCGAAACCATCCTCGGCACTTCGCCCGAGCGCACCATGCCCGCCGACCCGTTCCGGGTCGCGAGGCCGCCAACCACGATCGCAAGCAGAAACGTGCCGCAAAGGCCCCAGGCGTAGCGCCCGACGAAGCCTTCTACACGCTGCGCTCGGTCGATTTCGTCTAGCCGCTTTCGGCACTTGCACCACGTGTCGTCGCAGGCCACCGGCTGGCAGTGCTTGTTGACGATGAGCTTTAGGCCCTGGATCGTTTCCAGTTCGAGGGTGCTACGGCGGCACTTGGCGATCTCATGGGCCAAGGCTTCGGCGTCCTCTTTGCTGAGTTCGGCGTCGGCCAGGGCGTGGATTTTAAGAGGATCGATCATTCGCCTGCGCCTTGCTTAAGATAGCCTGACTGGACAGCGAAGTCTTCGAGCTGGCGTCTCAGCATCGCCCGTCCTCGGGCGAGCCGTGACCGCACCGTGCCGATGGGCACGCTCGTCGCATCTGCGATCTCTTGATAGCTCATTCCTTCGATGTCGCTCAATATCACTGTAAGTCGAAATTCCTCTGGAAGGTTCCCGAGCGCCGCTTCGACCTCGGTTCCCACGAGGCGGTCGAAAAGCTCCCGATCCGGCCTTCCGGATTCGTCCGCCACCGGCTCGATGGCCGCATCTTCGTCGATCGATCCGAGGATCGGGTTTCGCTGACGCTGCCGATACCGGTTTATGTAGAGGTTGGTGACGATCCGAAGCATCCAACCCTTGAAGTTCGTCCCGTCGAACCGGTCGAACGCTTCGTAACCGCGCACGATGGCCTCTTGTGCCAGGTCCTCGGCTTCCTCTCGCGACCGGGTGAGACGCAGAGCGGTGCCGAAAATCGAAGGGAACGCCCGCTCCGCTTCTCTCTCAAAAGCGTCGCGCCGGGCGCGCTTCCCAAAGAGCATGGGTGAGCGAGTGTACCTTTCGTTCAAGCTCAACAGACGGGGGTGGGGCCCGGTTCCCGGCTCGGTACACGAGGGCGCAAATCGGGACGATGTGCGGTGAGGTGCACGCTCCGTCGTGCCCGTCCGGGGTGCCATGCAAAGCCACCGCAAAGCTACGCAAAGCCTTTGCAACGCAGCGCGGTCCGCTTTCTAGTCGGCCCTGAGCGAAATTTCTCAAAAAGACCTAGCGCACATGCGTCTACCGTATGGTATACCTTCGAGACTATGCAAACCCTCGAAATTCCCAAAGCCGTCGTGGCGGCGAAGGCCGAATTCGGCCGCGCCAAGGACCGGATCGTAAAGGCCCTTGCCAGCACCCCCGACGACAAGATCAACTGGTCGCCCGCGCCGACCGCGCGAACCCCGATCCACCTCGTCGCCCATGCCGGCATGTCGATCTCGGGCATGCAGGAATGGCTCGAAGGCAAGCCATTTCCGTTCGAGAGCATGGCCGACCTCGACACCTTCCTGCGCAAGGAAGAGCAGCCGTACACAACGCGCGAGCAGGCTCTGGAACTGCTTGACAAGAACAGCGGCCCATACCTAGCGTGGCTCGATACGCTCTCGGAGGAAAAGCTGACGTCGATGTTCGAAACGCCGATGGGAGCGTTCCCGTTTTCGGACGCGATCACATGGCCGGCGGACCACCTGCGGGGGCACGCCTCCCAGCTGGATTACATCCAGACGATCTACGGCGACCGCGAGTGGCACTTCTGAGCGTCGGTTAGCGACCGGACCGTCTTGTCGTTGATGCCTCGGTACGCGACGTACCGAGGCTTTTCCGCTTCCGAAGGGGCGGATGCCGGATGGTTGCCTGAGACCTCGGGATCTCCCGAGGCCTCACGTCTTGGGGGACGCTCCTCATGATCTGCCGGAGTCACCGCTCGATTCCCTCCCCTGCGGTGCGGGGGAGGGCGTAGTGCGCCCAAATTGGAACCGAGACGAGCACGGGTGGAGGCTGACGCATGGCTCTTTGGCTGAGGAGGAAGCACCTCCATCCGACCTCAGCAAGCCTTCGGTCGACTTCCCCCTGCACGGCAAGGGGAAGAGTTTCCCGGACGAGTCTTCGTCGCCTGTCGCTTGTCACTCGTCACTCGTCGCTTCGTCCCTCGTCGCTCGTCCCTCGTCACCGTCACTTGTCGCTCGTCACTCGTCACTCGTCACAATCCAGCCACCGCACAGCCTTGGAAGGCCCCTCCTGCCAACATCCCCCCCTCCGCCCACGAAGAATCAACCCATGGACGAATCCCTCACCCCCCGCCCGATCGACCCCGGCGTCGACATCGGCCACGTGCACCTTAAGGTGGCCGACATCGAGCGCTCGCTCGCCTTCTACTGCGGCGTGCTCGGCTTCGAGCTGCAGCAGCGCTACGGAAGCGGGGGCGCGTTCGTCTCCGCGGGCGGATACCACCACCACATCGGGCTGAACACCTGGGAGAGTAAGGGCGGCTCGCCGCCTCCGCAAGGCTCGACCGGCTTGTACCACGTAGCGATCCGCTATCCGAGCCGGGCCGCGCTCGCCGATGCCTTGCGCCGCCTCGCGGCGGCGGGGGTCTCGCTCGATGGGGCGAGCGACCATGGCGTGAGCGAGGCGCTCTATCTGCGCGACCCGGATGAGAACGGTTTGGAACTGTATTGGGACCGCCCGAAGGCGGATTGGCCCGTGAGCGCGGACGGGCAACTTAGGATGGTGACCAAACCCCTTTCGCTGGACCTGCTGAAGTCGTAGCCTTTGCAGCAGCCCGTTGCTCCGCATCGCGATGGCTCCTGGCACCAGGCAGCGGGACACAAGAGCCCTGACCCCCTACTTCATCAGTGTCTCGACGTCAACCTCCTGGACGCGCTTCCCATTTGTCAGATCATAAACAATGAGCACTTGAGTTCCTTCTATCTCTACCGCTGCCCCGCAGAACGTCTTACTCGAGTCAAGAACTGCATCTCGCGTGTAAGGAAATTCTGCGATAACTTGAGAGGTCATGCTGCTGGAACTAGCATCAAAGGAAACACGACAAAGATCATCGGTATAGAGGCCGTGGGTCTTATTTAGCCTCAAGCCAAGAAAAGCGCCGTCACTGAACCTAGAACGAAGTGAAGACAACCGATCCTGGTTCCTTATCGCGGACCTGATCCATCGCCCGTTTGAATACTTCAGCCACCAGACCTTCTGGTCTTCAGATACGTCCTGATCAATCCGTTTCCCCACGACGATAATTCCGGTTGGGGACTCAATAACGCTGGAGTTTATATCGATATATCCGGTATCGACGTCCGTTGAAACTCCTTTGCTGTAGTCGAAGGCCCTCAATGAAGCGTTATATCGCGATGTCCCGCCAAACGGCCGCGCCCGTCTTTCCAGGTAAACGGCCGCAAGAACTGAGTTTGGCAAGGGAGACTTGGCGATGTTTATACCCTGGAACTCCAATGACTTGAGGTAGATGAATCCGTCATCCAGCAGAGCAAGATCATGGCTGCCCGACCTGACTCCCACCCACCCTTCTTTCTCAAGCGACAGGAGCTCGGAATAACCCTCCATATCCATTGGAGCTACTGTGGTGGCAGAAAATAGAAATGATCTCGAGGAACCGTGGCCGGAAATGCAAACTACGAAGGCTCCAGGTTCCCTGGCCGGCGAAATACAGATCGCCATTTTCGGCCTGGGGGGATTGCAGCTTAGGAGGAGCGTTGCAAAGATTGCGGTGAACAGCGGTCCGCGTATTTTCATACGAAACCTTCTTTTGCGCCAAGCACGCCCGAGTTCCGAGGCTGCCCCGTCTCCCGCTTCACATTACCCCT